>NZ_JANINT010000090.1 GCF_024509035.1 Nocardioides sp.
GTCCGCGAGCGCGCCGAGACGCTGGTGGCGTCGTACGACGGCGTCCTGCTCGCGGCCCTGCTGCGGCCGGCCGACGAGCGCCCCGAGTTCCTGGCCCGGTCCCTCGAGCTCATCGGCGAGCAGCTGTCCAGCGCGCCCGGGGCCTGAGCACACCCGCCTGGGCACGGAGGTGTCGCTGAGCGTGACGAGCGTCTCGTCCGGAGCTCGAGAACACGGTCTAACCTGGCCGGGCACCTCGACCCACCTCCGATCCCCGTGATCACGACCAGATGGAGCACGCATGCCCGAGGCAGTCATCGTTTCCGCCGCCCGCTCCCCCATCGGGCGGGCCAACAAGGGCTCCCTGAAGGACTTCCGGCCCGACGACCTGAGCGCCCTGATCATCAAGGCGGCGCTGGACAAGGTCGAGGGCCTCGACCCGAACACCGTCGACGACCTCTACCTCGGCTGCGGCCTGCCCGGTGGCGAGTCCGGCAACAACATGGCCCGCATCGTGAACGTGCTCAACGGCATGGACGACGTCCCCGGCGCCACGGTCACGCGCTACTGCGCCTCGTCGGTGCAGACCACGCGGATGGCCTTCCACGCGATCAAGGCCGGCGAGGGCGACATCTTCGTCTCGGCGGGCGTCGAGACGGTCTCCCGCTTCGCCAAGGGCACCTCCGACCACTGGCCCGACACCAAGAACCCGCTGTTCGGCGAGGCGATGGCGCGCACCGAGAAGGCCGCGGAGGGCGGCGTCGACTGGCACGACCCGCGCGAGGACGGCCTCCTCCCCGACGCCTACATCGCGATGGGCCAGACCGCCGAGAACGTCGCGCGGCTGCGCAAGCTCGACCGCAAGGAGCTCGACGAGTTCGGTGTGCGGTCGCAGAACCTCGCGGAGAAGGCGATCAACGACGGCTTCTGGGCCCGCGAGATCACCCCGGTGACCGCACCGGACGGCACGGTCGTGTCCCAGGACGACGGCCCGCGCGCCGGCGTCACCTACGAGGCGATCTCCCAGCTCAAGCCGGTCTTCCGTCCCGACGGCGTCGTCACCGCCGGCAACTGCTGCCCGCTCAACGACGGCGCTGCCGCTGTCGTGATCATGTCCGACACCAAGGCGGCCGAGCTCGGCGCCAAGCCCCTCGCGCGGATCGTCGCGACCGGCGTGAGCGGCCTGTCCCCCGAGATCATGGGGCTCGGGCCGGTCGAGGCGACCAAGCGCGCGCTGGCGAACGCCAAGATGAGCATCGGCGACATCGACCTGGTGGAGATCAACGAGGCCTTCGCCGCCCAGGTCGTCCCGTCCTACCAGGACCTCGGCATCGACCTCGACCGCCTCAACGTCAACGGCGGCGCGATCGCCATCGGTCACCCCTTCGGCATGACCGGGGCCCGGCTGCAGAACACGATGCTGAACTCGCTGGACTGGCACGACAAGACGACCGGTCTGATCACGATGTGCGTGGGCGGCGGCCAGGGCATGGCGCTGATCCTGGAGCGCATCTGACCCCTCGCACGACCCCCGGACGCCCGGCCGCGCACGCGGCCGGGCGTTCGTGTCCCCGGGCGGAGGTCACACCCTCGATCAGCCGAAGGACCCCACGGGGGCCCACGGCGACGACCTACACTGCCGGGGTGAGTGACATCGGGGGTGACCAGACGCGGTGGCTGGACGACGATGAGCAGCGCTCGTGGCGAGCCCTGGTCATGGGGATGACCCTCCTCCTCGACCGGCTCGACGACGACCTGCGTCGCCAGTGCGACCTCTCCCTGGTCGAGTACGAGATCCTGGTCCGCCTCTCCGAGGCCGAGGACCGGCGCATGCGGATGGCCCACCTCGCCGACGCGCTCGCCCACAGCCGCAGCCGGGTGACGCACACCGTCGCGCGGATGGAGCACGCCGGCCTGGTCGTGCGCATGAGCTCCCCCGACGACGGCCGCGGGGTCGTCGCCACCATGACGGACAAGGGCTTCGACCTGCTCGAGCGGATGGCGCCGCTGCACGTCGAGGGCGTCCGCACCCACCTCGTCGACCTGGTGTCCCGCGAGGACTTCCAGGCGGTCGGCCGGGTCATGAACGCCGTCTGCGACCACCTCGTCGAGGGTCACCCGGCCATGGAGATCCGGTAGGACGCATCAGCGGACGCACTCGAGCGGGGACCCGACGACGAGACGCCGCAGGGCGGCGACCGGAGTCACCGCCCTGCCTTCGCTTCCGGCTGTCTCGACGAGCTCGACCACCGGCGATGTGATCAGTCGCGCGTGAGGCGTCGGTGGGTGACCCGGTGCGGCCGGGCCGCCTCGAGGCCGAGGCGCTCGATCTTGTTCTCCTCGTAGGAGGCGAAGTTGCCCTCGAACCAGAACCACTTCGCCTCGTCGTCGTCGTCGCCCTCCCAGGCGAGGATGTGGGTGGCGACGCGGTCGAGGAACCACCGGTCGTGGGAGGTGACCACGGCACAGCCCGGGAAGTCGAGGATCGCGTCCTCCAGCGAGGAGAGCGTCTCGACGTCCAGGTCGTTGGTGGGCTCGTCGAGGAGCAGCACGTTGCCGCCCATCTTCAGCGTCAGCGCGAGGTTGAGCCGGTTGCGCTCACCGCCGGAGAGGACGCCGGCCTTCTTCTGCTGGTCGGGGCCCTTGAACCCGAACGACGCCACGTAGGCGCGCGAGTTCATCTCGAAGTTCGCGACCTTGATGAAGTCGAGCCCGTCGGAGACGACCTCCCAGACGTTCTTGTTGGGGTCGATGCCGCCGCGGCTCTGGTCGACGTAGGAGATCTTCACGGTCTGACCGACGGTCAGCGTGCCCTCGTCGGGCTCCTCGTTGCCGGTGATCATCCGGAACAGCGTGGTCTTGCCGACGCCGTTGGGGCCGATGACGCCGACGATGCCGGCACGCGGCAGCGTGAACGAGAGGTCGTGCATGAGGGTGCGGCCCTCGAAGCCCTTGGTGAGGCCCTTGGCCTCGAGCACGACGTCACCGAGTCGCGGTCCCGCGGGGATGTTGATCTCGGAGGTGTCGATCTTGCGGGCGCGGTCGGCCTCGGCCGCCATCTCCTCGTAGCGCGCCAGGCGGGACTTGCTCTTGGCCTGGCGGGCCTTGGGGTTGGACCGGACCCACTCGAGCTCCTTCTCGAGCATCCGGGCGCGCTTGGCGTCCTTCTGACCCTCGATCTTGAGCCGCTCCTTCTTCGTCTCCAGGTAGGTGGAGTAGTTGCCCTCGTAGCCGTGGACCTGGCCGCGGTCGACCTCGGCGATCCACTCGGCGACGTTGTCGAGGAAGTACCGGTCGTGGGTCACGGCGAGCACGGCGCCGGGGTAGCTCTTGAGGTGGCCCTCGAGCCACTGCACGGACTCGGCGTCCAGGTGGTTGGTGGGCTCGTCGAGCAGCAGCAGGTCGGGCTGCTGGAGCAGCAGCTTGCACAGGGCGACACGACGCCGCTCGCCACCGGAGAGTTTGTCGACCAGCGCGTCGGGCGGGGGGCAGCGCAGCGCGTCCATGGCCTGGTCGAGACGGCTGTCGAGGTCCCAGGCGTTGGCGTGGTCGAGCTCGGTCTGGAGGTTGCCGGCCTCCTCGTTGAGCTTGTCGAGGTCGGCGTCCGGGTCGCCCATCGCGGCGTAGAGCTCGTCGAGCCGGGCCATCTTGCCCTTGAGCTCGCCGACCGCCTCCTCGACGTTCTCGAGCACGGTCTTGCCCTCGGTGAGCGGCGGCTCCTGCTGGAGCATGCCCACCGTCGCCTCGGGGTCGAGGATCGCGTCGCCGTTGTTGGGGTGGTCGAGACCCGCCATGATCTTCAGCAACGAGGACTTGCCGGCGCCGTTGGGGCCGACCACACCGATCTTCGCCCCGTGCAGGAACGACAGCGTCACGTTGTCGAGAACGACCTTGTCGCCGTGGGCCTTGCGTACGTTGCGCAGGGTGAACACATACTCCGCCATGATCCCGAAGCCTAGTTGGCCGCCGGGCGCGGGACCTGATCGGGGGCTCGCGGCTCACCCTCGAACGCGAGCCGCCGCGTGAGATCAGGCTGCTGCTCCCTCGCTGGCGACGGCCGGAGCCGGCGCGTCGGGCACCGGCTCCTGCTTGGGCGTGCGGGTGAAGCGGCTGGTGCCGCGGGAGAGGTCGTGCCCGAGGTGGAGCGCCTCGATCTCGAAGCTGGTCACCTCGATGTTGTCGGAGTTGACCCAGAGCTTGACCTCGAGCCGACCGTGGACGACGACGGGGTCGCCGCGACGCAGCGAGGCCGCGCAGTTCTCGGCGAGCTGGC
Source organism: Nocardioides sp. (assembly GCF_024509035.1). Classification (GTDB taxonomy): domain Bacteria; phylum Actinomycetota; class Actinomycetes; order Propionibacteriales; family Nocardioidaceae; genus Nocardioides. Next base: position 4,253 of record NZ_JANINT010000090.1, read on the forward strand.
GCCAGACGTTGACGGTGTACCACTGGGTCGTGCCGTCGGACCAGTTCTCGGTGCGCCGGTTGAACCGGCGCGGCGTGCAGGCCAGCCGGAAGTTCGCCACCGGGGCGTCGCCGGCGCGGCGCAGCGTCACGTCACTGCCGAGCCAGCCCTGCAGGGTGATGAGGGATTCGGTCATGGAGGTCTCCTTGCCTCGGTCGGGGCTTTCCCACAACGAGGCTGCGGGCGCGCGCCGACAACCGCGGCTCGCGAAGACCGACGCTGTGGAGACCGCGGTCGGAGCGGCGGTTGTGGATGGAGAGCGGGTCGAGGACCCCCGCGGCTCGACTCAGGCCAGCGCGCGGCTGAGCCCGTTGCGGACCGCGGTGTACGCCGCCAGCTCGATCTCGACCTGGTCGACCACGAGCTCGTGCGAGACCTCGGCGACCGCGCCCCGCAGGCGCTCGTCCGCCTCGTCCGCCCGGGCCCGGGCGGCCTTGGTGACCAGCAGCCGGCAGACCAGTCCCAGCACGATCCCGCCCACGAGGCCGCCGATCAGCAGCACCAGGGCCCAGGCCACCCCGGCCACCTGGGGTGTGCCGGAGTCCTGCAGCGTGCCCGATCCGGCGAGCACAGCCGTCCACACCAGGCCGCCGAGTCCCGCGAGCAGCAGCAGCCACTGGACCACGCGCACCAGGCCCGCCCAGAACGGCAGCCTGCCGGCCTCGACGGCGGCCGAGGACAGGGCGGCATCGAGCCGGTCGCCGAGCTCGTCGAGCCGGGAGACCGAGGCGCGGTGCACGGCCTCGACCCAGGGCGCGGCCAGGCCGCTGGAGACCTCGTCGGCCAGGGTGCGCACCTCGGTGTCGACGCGCGCGCGTTGCACCTGCGCGACGCGCGGGCCGGTGGGCCGGCCCTTGCCCTGGAGCTGCCGACCCTCCGCGCCGAGGTCGAGCTCGAGGTGCTTGAGCGGGTCGGGCTTCAGGCCCGAGATCCAGCCGACCACGGGCCAGCTGGTCGCGCGGCCGATCCGCATGCGCGTCGACCGCTCGACGGCGTCGACGATCGTAGGCACACCGGCGGCCTCGGCGAAGGCGTCGTCGAGAGCGGCCACCCGCTCGGGCGAGAGCACCCGGGTCGGCGCGTCCCCGGTCGCCTCGGACAGCTGAGCCGCCGCCCCACGCACGTCCAGGTCGATCCTGGCCCGCGTGGACTGCTTCTCCGCCGCCCGGCGCGCGATCTCGGCGCGCAGCTCGGGGATCCCGGTGCCGTGGCGGGCACTCACCGGCAGCACCGGCACCCGGTCCAGCCCGTCGGCGTCGAGGAGACGCCGTACGTCGTCGAGCATCGACTGGCGACGTTCCTCGGGCACGGTGTCGATGTGGTTGAGCACCACCAGCATCACGTCCTGGTGGTCCGCCGAGGGCGCGAGGTAGCGGTCGTGGATCGCGGCGTCGGCGTACTTCTGCGGGTCGAGGACCCAGACCAGCAGGTCGGCGAGGTCGACGAGGCGGTCGACCTCGAGGTGGTGGGCCACCTCGGTGGAGTCGTGGTCGGGCAGGTCGAGCAGCACGACCCCGTCGAGCTCGGAGTCGGACCCGCGTCGGCCCGAGTCGAGCATCGAGTCACGGGTGGTCTGGTGCCGCGGCGGGATGCCGAGCCAGGCGAGCAGCTCCTCGGCGCCGTCGCGGCCCCAGACGCAGGCCGAGGCCCACGAGGTCGTCGGACGGCGTACGCCGACGGCGGAGAGCTCCAGGCCCGTCAGCGCATTGAAGGTGGAGGACTTGCCCGATCCGGTCGCTCCCCCGATCGCGACGACGGTGTGCGTCGCCGAGAGCCGCAGTCGCCCCGTCGAACGGTCGATGACGGCCTGGGCCTCAGCGACCAGACCGTCGTCGAGGCGGCCTCGCGCCGCGTAGGTCGCGGCGTCGAGACCTTCGATGCGGGCGCCGATGTCGGTACCTCGGGTGACCAGCTTCTTGGCCCCTTCGAGCAAGGACGTCATGTTCTCCCTCGACCCGGCGACAGCCGGTCCAGCGGTGGGACAGTGCACCCCCACCCTAGGGGGTCGGGTGCTCAGGTCGTGGGTTCGCCTGCCGACCTGGCCTGCTCGAACCTGCGGTCGTCGACACGCCGCGAGGCGGCGCGCAGCAGCTCGGGCGCGTCCGCGGGCAGTCCGAGGTCGTCGAGGACGGTCGTGAAGCGCGCCCGCTCGGCGTCGACGAGGACGTGGAGCCTGCGCTCGAGCGAGGCGCCCGCGTGCTCGATCATCGAGTCGACCGACTCGGCGCCGAACACCGCGTCGAGGAGCGTGCGCCCCAGGTCGTCGGCGAGCGGTGCGCGTCGCATGAACGTCGCCACCATGAGGGCCACGCCGAGCCCGTGCACCCCGTAGGCGAGGAAGCGGGCGCTGGTGCGCTTGTCGGCCCCCTCGGCCCGGACCAGCGCGAGCACCTCCTCCTGCCAGGACCGCACCTCCGACTCGGCCCGACGGCGTAAGTCGGGGGCGGCGCGCCGCAGCTCCGCGTGACGCTCGACGAGCCCGCGGCCGGCCTCGGACCCCTCCCACGCGGCGTGCACTCGCTCGGCGGCGTTCTCGGCGTGGTCGAGCACCAGCGCCTCGGCCGCGGCCTCCACGGCCAGCAGCACCCGGTCGGCCTGCTGCGGGGTGCCCTTGACGGCACTCACCACGCGGTCGCGCAGCCGGCCGACCCGCTGGTCGAGCGTGCGCAGCAGCTCGCCGGTGCCGATCAGCTCCTGCCAGCGCGCCAGCACCTCGCCGCGCAGCAGCGTCGCGTCCCCGGTCTCGGCGAGCAGCCGCTCGGTCGCCTCGTCGTACGCCGAGGCCACGGGTGCGCGCAGCTGGGCGAGCGCCTCGAGCTGGGCCGCGGCGGCCTCGGCCACGAGGTAGGTCTGGCGGGCCAGCGTGCGGATGGTGCCGTCGAGGGTCTGGCGGACCACCAGGGCGCGGGCCTCGACGTCCCCCGCCAACGAGGTCAGCCAGCCGCGGATGTCGGCGACCTCCGCGGGGTCCAGCAAGCCGGCCTCGGAGACCGGCGCCTCGTTGACGGTGAACAGCGGAGAGTCCTTGAGCCCGCGGCTCGCGAGCATCCGGGCGAGGTGGGCCGCGACGGTCTGCACGGCGTCGGCCGGCGTGCGGTCGAGCACGATCGCGACCGAGGTGGACCGTTCGGCGGCCTGCCGCAGGTAGTCCCACGGCACCTGGTCGGAGTAGCGCGCGGCCGAGGTCACGAACAGCCACAGGTCGGCCGCCGCCAGCAGCTGCGCGGCGATCGTCCGGTTGTGCTCCTCCACCGAGTCGACGTCGGGGGCGTCGAGGATCGCCAGTCCGACGGGCACCGTGTCGGAGGCGACCAGCTGGAGGGCGTGCGGGTCGTCGGTCGACCGGTCGGTGCGGACCAGGTCGGGCAGCAGCCGGTCCTGGCCGAACCAGCGGGCGTCCTCGGGGTGGTGCACGAGGACAGGTGAGCGGGTCGTGGGCCGCAGCACGCCGGAGGCGGTCACCCGGCGCCCGACGAGGGAGTTGACCAGCGTGGACTTGCCGGCACCGGTGGAGCCGCCGACGACCACCAGGACCGGCGCGTCGATGCTCATCTGTCGCGGGATGACGTAGTCCTCGAGCTGGTCGATCATCTGCTGGCGCGCCACGCGCCGCTCCTCGACGCCCGCGACCTCCAGCGGCAGCCGGGCGGCCTGCAGGGCACCGCGCAACTGCACCAGGGCGGTGAGCATGCGGGTGTCGAGCTGGTCGGTGTGCTCGCTCTCGTCACGGGAGAGAGTCATCGGGTGGGTACCACCTGTCCGGGGAAGGCGATCGACGGCCTCAGGGCCGCGATCCGCTGGAGGAACTGCTGTCCGCGCGCCGCGTAGTCGGGCGGCGGGGTGCCACGAAGGAAGCGGTAGTGCAAGAACCCGAGCTCGATCGCGGCCTGCTGGTAGTCACGCATCACCCGTTCGGCCGGTCGGCCCCCGACCTGACGTGCATAGGCCCGGCTGCGGCGGCGGGCCCCGAGATCCACCACCCAGCCGATGTCGGTCGCCGGGACCAGCCCCCGGCGCGCCGCGTCGCTCAACGCTGCCGCCAGCACCCGCCGCTCCGAGCTGCGCACCCAGACCGCCAGACCGGCCAGGGCGACGAACGCCGGCGCCATCAGCACCACGTAGGCGATCACGAAGTTGTCGAAGCCGTAGACCGTCGAGGTGTTCCAGACGGCGTGGGCGAGCACGGCACAGGCGTACCCGCCGAGAGGCCAGAGGATGCGGGCGAGGTGGCTGCGCGCGCTGACCGCGAGCCCCACCCCGATGCCGGTGAACGCGGTGAACAGGGGGTGCGCGAACGGGCTGAACAGGCAGCGCACGACGAACGTCGCCGTCAGCGCCTCGGTGCCTCCGGGTCCCGCACCGTCCGTGCCGTTGTACGCCGCGGCCAGGTAGAGGATGTTCTCGGTGAACGCGAAGCCGATGCCGACCATGGCGGCGTACACGATGCCGTCC
>NZ_JANINT010000091.1 GCF_024509035.1 Nocardioides sp.
CAGCGCCATCGGCTTCCCGATGTTGCCGAGGCCGACGAACCCGACCCTCATGCGCGGAAGGTCTGTCCGCCGTCGACGGCGATGATCTGCCCGGTCACCCACGACGACTCCGGCGACAGCAGGAACAGACAGGCGCCGACCATGTCCTCGGGCTGTCCCATCCGCTTGAGCGCGAGACCCTTGACCAGCTCCTTCGCGGCATCGCCCGCCTGGGTGCGGGTCGCGGCGGTGTCGGTCGGGCCCGGCGCGATCGCGTTGACGCGGATCCCCATGCCGCCGAGCTCGTGCGCGAGCTGCTGGGTCAGGCCGTTCACGCCGACCTTCGCCAGGCCGTAGAACCCGGAGTAGAGGTACGCCGCCGTGCTCGACTGGTTGACGATCGACCCACCGCCCCGGCGCTGCATCACCGGGTAGACCGCGCGGGTCATCACCAGCGCGCCGTCCATGTTCACCGACATGAACCGGCGGTAGTAGTCCCAGTCGACGCTGATCAACAGGTCGAAGGCCATGTCGCCGTAGATCGCGGCGTTGTTGACCAGCCCGTCGATCCCGCCGTACGCCGCCACGGTCGCCTCGACCAGGGCCGCCGCCGACTCGTGGGAGGAGACGTCGGTGCGCACGAACAGCCCGCCGATGTCGGCGGCGACCTTCTCCCCGCCCTCGGCGTTGAGGTCGGCCACGACCACCGACGCCCCCTCGGCCGCCAGTGCCCGCGCGTACGCCTCCCCGATGCCCTGCGCCGCGCCCGTCACGACGACGACCTTGTCCTGGAATCTCATCTCGGTCCTCCTGGGGTGGCACGCACCTGACGCATCTGCTGCGTCCGGGGCGTGCGCACGACATCTACGTCAGGTGCGTGCGTCCTCACGCGGGCTCGGCAACGGTCTTGGTCTCGAGGTACTCCTCGAACCCCGCGACGCCCATCTCCCGGCCGATGCCGGACTGCTTGTAGCCGCCGAACGGCGCGTCGGGGCTGAACCACACCCCGCCGTTGACGGCGATCGTGCCGGTGCGGATCCGCGCCGCGACGGCCTTGGCACGCTGGAGCGACCCGGACTCCACCGACCCCGAGAGGCCGTACGCCGAGTCGTTGGCGATCCGCACCGCGTCGTCGTCGCCGTCGTGGGGGATCACCACGAGCACCGGCCCGAAGATCTCCTCCTGTGCCAGGCGGCTGGAGTTGTCGAGGCCGGCGACCACCGTCGGCTCGACCCAGAAGCCGGGCTGGTCGATCACCCGGCCTCCGGTGGCGAACCTGCCGCCCTCCGCGACCGCCAGCCGCAGGTAGGACTCCACCCGGTCGCGCTGCGCCTGGGAGATCACCGGTCCGCAGATCGCTCCCGGGTCGGCGGGGTCCTTGGCGCCGATCGACTCCATGGTGGCGGCCGCGACCTGCACGGCCTCGTCGTACCTATCCCGCGGCACCACCAACCGCGTGGTGATCGCACAGCCCTGACCGGCGTGGATGCAGGCGGTGAAGGCGGTCGCTCCGGCCGCGGCGGCGACGTCCGCGTCGTCGAGGACGATCGCGGCCGACTTGCCGCCGAGCTCGAGGAAGACCTTCTTCAGCGTCGGTGCCGCGGCGGCCATGATCGCCCGGCCGGTGGCGGTGGAGCCGGTGAACGAGACCATGTCCACGCGCGGGTCGGTGGTCAGCAGCGCCGCGACCTCGTTGGAGGCCGGGGTGACGACGTTGAAGACGCCCGGCGGGATGTCGGTGTGCTCGGCGACCAGCCGGCCGAGCTCGCACGCCACCCAGGGCGTGTCCGGCGCGGGCTTGAGCACGACGGTGCAGCCGGCCGCGAGCGCGGGCCCGACCTTGGCGAGGTTGATCTGGGTGGGCACGTTCCAAGGCGAGATCGCCGCGACCACGCCGACCGGCTCGCGGCGCACGGTCCGGCGGCTCGCGATCCCCATCGGGTGCGCGACGCCGAGGTCGGTCTCGAACTCGTAGGCCTCGAGCAGGTCGGTGACCCAGCGCAGGCCGTCGACCGGCACGTCGAAGCCGGCCGCACCCATCATGAAACCTGGCATGCCGACCTCGGCGGTCGTCAGCGCCTTGAACGGCTCGGCGTGCTCGAGCAGCGCGGCGTGCAGCTGGCGCAGGCAGCGCACGCGCCGCTCGACGTCCGTCGACCAGTCGGTGTCGTCGAAGGCACGACGGGCCGCCGCGATGGCGGCGTCGACGTCGGCCGCCGTGCCGTCGGGGGCGACGCCGATCTCCTGCCCCGTGGCGGGACTCAGGATCGGGTACGTCGCGGCGGCACCCACCAGCTTGCCGTCGATCAGCTGCTGGGCTGGAGGCGGAAGCGTCACGGCGTCGACTCCTGTGTGACGCTCTGCTGGGTGATGTGGTCGCCCGCCTCGACCGGCGGGGGCCACACGGTCGACGGGAGGTCCTCGGGGCGGTAGTGGCCGGGCACCTCGAGGCCGAAGACCTGCAGCCGTTTCATCAACGTGTCGGGCGCCTTGCCGGACTTCACGACCCGGCCCATCGTGTGCGCCATCGCGCCGAAGTCGAACCAGTCGCGCTGCCAGGCGAACTTCAGGTCGCCGTCGGCCTGGCGCTCCACGCCGAACCAGCTGCCGCCGAGCCCCGGGACCTCGAACTCCCGGCCGGTCTCGTCGTCGACGATCCCGGCCCGCTGCTTCCAGAAGCCCACGACCATCGCGTTCTTCTCGTCGATCACCGTGGCCATGTAGTCGTAGTGCCAGCCGTCGAAGCCGTCCATCTCGATGCCGATCGCCCAGTCGCGGATCTGCTCGCGGCCCACGGCCATGAAGTGCTCCTCGGGCGTCAGCATCCAGCCGTACGTCGCGTCCTCGGCGTACCAGTCCGCCATCACCCGCCAGTCTCCGGAGCGCTCGGCCTGCCGGTTGACGTCGAGCCAGGTCTGCCAGAAGTCCTCGATCTCGGCTCTGCTGAGACTCACTGTTCCTCCTCGATGGCCAGCGCCATGGCTGGGCAGTACTTCACGGCCGACTCGACGCCGATCCGCAGCGACTCGTCGGGGTGCTGCTGCAACACGGTCACCACGTCGGCGTCCGTGTCGAACCCGAACACCTCCGGCGCCTCGCCCTGGCACATCTGGTGCCCCTGGCAAAGGTCGGTGTCGGCGACCACCCGGAAGCTCATTGGTCCGCTCCGCCGCCGTAGGTCGAGCAGCGAGCCCTGGCGAGCGTCGTCGAGACCCCCGCAGCCTGCGCGCCTGCCTTGGGTGCGGGGGTCTCGACAAGCTCGACCACCGGCGCCCGCCTCATCGCTGCCGCCGGCGGTAGCGGACGCGGCAGGGCTGCTCGAGCTGGATGACCATCTTGGAGACGTCGTCGCGGTAGGTCTCCGACGGCTGCGCCATCTCGAACTCGTAGTCGCGCAGGATCACCGAGAAGATCGCCTTCATCTGCATCATCGCGAAGGCGTTGCCGACACAGCGGTGCTTGCCGGCTCCGAACGGGATCCAGGTCCAGCGGTTCTGGAGGTCCTCCTGGCGCGGGTCGACGTAGCGCCCGGGGTCGAAGGCGTCCGGGTCGGGGAAGTCCGCGGCCATCCGGTTCGAGACCCGGGGCGAGGCGGCGACGACAGTGCCGACAGGGATGGCATGGCCGGCCAGCTCGATCTCCTCGGCCACGACCCGCATCAGGATGATCAGCGGTGGGTGGAGTCGCAGCGTCTCCTTGAGCGCCGCCTCCAAGCGCGGGATCGAGCGCAGCGCCTGGAAGGACACCTCCGAGCCGTCGGCGTACAGGTCGTCGAGCTCGGCGACGATGTCCCTCATCACCGACGGGTGCCGCATCAGCTCGATCAGCGCCCACGACGCCGTGCCGGACGAGGTGTGGTGACCGGCGAACATCATCGAGATGAAGATGCCGGTGATGTAGTCGGCCGTCATGTCGATCGAGATCAGGACGTCGAGGAGGTCGCGCTCCTCGCGCGGCACCGTGCCACGAGCAACCCGGCGGTCGATGATCGCCTGCACCAGCGCGACCAGCTCCTCGCGCGCGGCGTCGCGGCGGCGGAAGGACTCGATGTCCATGTAGGGATCGACGTACGCCAGCGCATCGGTGCCGCGCTCGAGCTCGTGGTAGAGCGCGGCGAAGCGGCCGTCGAGCTCCTCGCGGAACGGCTTGCCGATCAGGCACGCCGAGGTGGTGTAGATCGTCAGCTCGGCGAACCAGTCGAGCAGGTCGATCTCCCCCTCGTCGCCCCACGCCGCGACCATCCGGTTGACCTCGGCCTCGATGGTCGCGGCATGCCCGCGCATCATGTCGCCGCGCAGGGCCTGGTTCTTCAGCATCTGCTGGCGCTCCTCGGGCGAGGCGTCGAAGACGACGCCCTTGCCGAAGATCGGCGTCATGAACGGGTACGCCGCGGCCTGGTCGAGCGTCGAGTCCGGCGCGCGGAAGAACTGCTCCTGGGCCTGGGCACCGAAGACGAGCACCACGTCCTTGTCGGCCAGCCGGAACCGGCCGATGTCCCCGCACTCGTCGTGCACGCGCTGGAACAGCCCGATCGGGTCGACCCGCATCTCGGCGAGATGGCCCCACTCATCGGCAGGGCCGTCGTCGGAGGCGGCGTAGGAGACTTCCTGGATCGTCACGCGTCCTCCACATCGCTCAGGGGAGCCTCGGGGTTGACCTCGATCAGGCTCAGGTGCACGCCGCGCGGGGCACTGACGACGGTCGTGATCGCGTCGGCGATCGCCGCCGGCTTGAGGAAGTGGGGGTGCCGGGCCTGCCCGAACCGCACCCACTGGTTGAGCACGAACGCCGCCTCGTCGACGTCCCAGTCCGTGCCCATCTCGCTCCACGTCGGCCCGGGGCGCACGATCGAGGCGCGCACGCCGGTGCCCTCGAGCTCCATCTGCAGCGCGTGCGCCATGCCCTCGAGGCCCCACTTGCCGGCGGCGTACGACGACATGAACGGCCGCGCCCGCACCGCCACGTCCGAGGAGACGAAGACGACGTCGCCGCGCCGGCGCTCGACCATGCCGGGCACGAACGCGCGCACCAGCCGGTGGGCGCCGACGATGTTGAGGTCGAGCTCCTGGCCGAACCGGTCGGTGTCGACCTCGTGGATCGTGCCGGGCGCCACGGCTCCGGCGTTGGAGACCACGACCTCGATCTCTCCCAGGTCGGCGGTCACCGTGGCGGCGAACTCCGCGACGGAGGCGTCGTCGGTGAGGTCGAGCGTGTGCGCGACCGCCTCTCCCCCGGCCTCGCGGACCTGCGCGGCGACGTCCTCGCACCTCTCGGTACGACGGGCGCCGAGCGCGACCGGGAAGCCCGCCGCCGCGAGCGCCAGGGCGGTCGCCGCACCGATGCCCGACGAGGCGCCCGTGACGACGGTGGGCCGTCGCGACGGCTGCTCGTACTTGCTCACCTAGCGCACCTCCACCGTCATCGGCACCATCGCGAAGCCGCGGACGTTGACCGAGTGCACCCGCCGGCAGGCGTCGTGGTCGACCTCGATCGACCGGGCCCGCTCCACCAGCGCGGTGAGCGCGACCCGCGCCTCGAGGCGGGCCAGGTTGGCGCCGAGGCAGTAGTGCCGCCCGCCCCCGAACGACAGGATCGGCGCGAGCTCGTCCGCGCTGCGGGTGATGTCGAACTCGTCGGGCCGCTCGAACACCGACGCGTCGCGGTTGGCGGAGCCCAGGCAGAGCAGCAGCTTGGAGCCCTGCGGGGCGACCCGGCCGTGCAGCTCGACGTCGCGCAGCAGGTAGCGGGCCAGCAGCTGGCTGGAGGTGTCGTAGCGCAGCGTCTCCTCGACCCACAGCGCGACGCGGCCCGAATCGCCCCCACCACCGAACACCAGGTCGTGCTGCGCCGGACGGCGCGTGAGGTGGTGGACCGCGTGGCCCAGGAGCTTGGTCGTGGTCTCGTTGCCCGCGACGACCATGAGGAAGAGGAAGGCGATCACGTCGTCGTCGTCCAGCCGCTCGCCGTCGATCTCGGCCTGGATGAGCGCACTGGTGAGGTCGTCGGTGGGACGGCGCCGCCGCTGGGCGACCATCTCGATGAAGTAGGAGACCATCCACAGCGAGGCCTCGGCACCGGCGGGCGGAACGTCGTAGACGCCGTCCTCGCGGTGGACGACGATGTCGGCCTGCCGGCGGACCTCGGCCCGGTCCTCCTCCGGCACGCCCATCAGCTCGGAGATGACGTCCATGGGCAGCTTGCCGGCGAAGTCGGCGATCCAGTCGAAGCTCCCCTTCGCGAGGCACTCGCCCAGATAGCGGTCGGTGAGCTCCTGGATGCGCGGCAGCAGGTCGTGGACCCGGCGCGGGGTGAACCCACGCGACACCAGCGAGCGCAGCCGCTTCTGACGCGGCGGGTCCATGCCGAGGATCGACATCACCTTGTAGGCGTACGGCCCCCAGGCCGACTTCTCGATCGCGACACCGTGGGAGTTGGAGTACGTGCCCTCGGTCCGCAGGGCGTCGGCGATGTCGGCGTGCCGGGTCAGCGCCCAGAGGTCGAGCTCGGGGTTGTGGTGCAGCGGCTCGTGCTCACGCAGCCAGGCGTACGTCGGGTAGGGGTCGTCCTGGAACCCGTAGTCGTACGGGTCGAGCACGACCGCTTCGCGGACGGCGGTCATCGGCTGCCCCTCATGATCACGGCGACCACCACGTCGAGGCGGTCGGCCATCTCGGCGTACGTCATCAGGCCCATGCCCGCCTGGAGCAGGGCCCCGGAGAACGCCAGCGTCAGCGCCTCGACGGCCTCGGCGCCCGCGTCCCCGGCGGCCACCTCGAACCTGCGCACCAGCTCGGCCCCGATCCGCAGGCGCAGCTCCTCGACCTCGGGGTCGTGCGAGAGCAGCGCCGGTGTGACCGCAGCGGCCAGCTCGGGCGCGGCCGCGAGCCGCTCCCCCAGCCGCCGGGTCACCCACTGCACCCGGGCCACCGGGTCGACCCCGTCCGGCCGCACGTCGGCGTCCTCGAGGAGGAACCGCCAGAACAGCTCGGCGTAGAGCCGGTTCTTCGAGGCCAGGTAGGTGTACGCCGTGGCGGGCGAGAGCCCGGCACGCTGGGCGACCGTGCGGATCGTCAGGGTCTCCGCGCCGACGGCCCGCAGCTCGTCGAGGCCGGCCTCCAGGAGGCGTTCGGCGGTGGTGCTGGACACCTGTCCAACCTAGAACGTGTTCCACCTGGCTGGCAAGAGAGGTCCCCCGGATCTGACAACCTCGAGGGGAGCGCCGGAGTTCTTCCCGGTGTGACTGAATGGAGCACGACGTGATCCCCCCGGCCGAGAAACGGGCCTTCGAGAGGTTCGTCGCCGAGTCCTCGGACCGGCTCGTGCGCACGGCGTACCTGCTGTGCGGCGACCGCGGCCATGCCGAGGACCTGGTGCAGACCGCCCTGCTGCGCACGGCGCGCCGGTGGGGCCGGGCCCGGCGACAGCCGGAGGCGTACGCCCGCCGTGTCGTCGTCAACCTCGCCAAGGACCGGTGGCGCGACCTCGCGCGTCGGCCGAACGAGACGGCGATGGGCGACACCGAGGTCGCGATCACCGTCAGCGACGGGATCGCCGACCGCGACCAGCTGCTCCGGGCCGCCCGCGCGCTGCCCGAGGGACAGCGTGCCGTGCTCGTGCTGCGCTACTTCGACGACCTGTCGATCGAGGACACCGCCCGGGCGCTGGGATGCACGACCGGCTCCGTGAAGTCACAGACCGCGCGCGCCCTGAGCCGACTCCGGGCCGCACTGACACCCGAGATGGAGAACGCCGATGCTGACCGACGATGACCTGACCCGACAGCTGGCCACCGCCTTCCGAGGAGCCACCGACGACCTGGGGTACGCCGGCCGGGTGCCGGAGCCCCGCCGCCCGGCGTACGTCCTCGCCGTGCCGGCGGCGGCGACCGTCGCCGCCGCGGCCGTGCTGGTCGCGACCGGAGGGCTCGCGTCCGACGACGCCCCGAGCCCGCCCCAGGCGGCGACCTCCGCGCCCGGCGGCGCGCAGCACGGCTCGACCACCCGCATCGTGACCGACCAGATCGAGGTCGCAGGGTTCACGTTGAGCTACCGCCGCGCCGCCGGGGAGCCGGACCCGATCCGACTGGTCACCGACACCGAGGTGCCCGACGACGCCCGCAGCCTCGAGGTGGACGGCCCGGCGAAGGCCTGGATCGGCACCGACCCCACCAGCGGGGACCCGGCGCTCTGGCTGGAGTCGCCCATCCGCAACGGGGGCCAGCTGTTCGCGATCGAGTCCTCGGTGTGGACCCAGGACCAGCTGCTCGACCTGTTCCACAACGGCTCGCCGTCCTGACGTCCCGAGGGCCGGGACTAGAACCTGTTCCAGTCCCGGCCCTATCGTCTGTCCATGACCACCTGGCCGCGTGCCGAGCTCGAGACCGCCTTCCGCGACTACCAGGACGAGGTCGAGCGGATCGCCGGGTCCGGCGACTGGGCCCGCTTCGCCGACCTGTTCACGCCAGCCGCGACGTACCGCGAGCACGCGTACGGCGACTTCGAGGGACGCGAGGCGATCCGGGAGTGGATCGTGCGCACGATGACGGCGTTCCCGGGCAGCGCGATGCCGCACTTCCCCATCGACTGGTACGTCGTCGACGAGGAGCGCGGCCGGATCGTGTGCGAGGTCTGGAACGACCTGCCCGACCCCGGCGACGGCCAGCGGCACGGCGCCAGCAACCTGACGATCCTCACCTACGCCGGCGACGGGCTGTGGTCGCGCGAGGAGGACGTCTACAACCCCGCGACGTTCCTGCGCGCGACCAAGCGGTGGTACCGCGTGGCCCAGCAGCACGGCCGGACCACCCCCGACGCCGACGCCTGGATGGCGATGTTCGGCGGCTGAGAGGCCGGGCCCGGGCCGGCGCCGTCCGCTGTAACGCCCGTTTACCCCTCTTCCCACCCTGCTGCAACCTGGTGGGAGGAGCGGGTAACACGGCGTTACAGCGACGGAGACGCCCGCGGGGACGAGGCTCAGCCCTTCCCGGGCCAGTAGCGACGGACGTCGACCTGGGTCACGTCGGCCACCGGCAGGCGGTCGCCGGAGAGCACATCGTCGAAGCTGCGGTCGCCTTGCAGGTAGCGGGCGAAGAACGCCTCGACGTACGTCGACGAGACCGCCTGCTCGTCCTGGAAGGACAGGGTGTCCTGGAGGTCGCCGGGGTCCCAGGCGAAGCACTTGCCGGGTCGGCGCTCCGGGTGCTGGGCGTCGTCCTCACCGCCGGGCAGACCGCTGCTCGCCGCCCACCGGGAGTTGAGGTTGTTGTGGTTGGCGCCGTGCACCGTGATGTTGATGTTGACCCGGTTGCCACCGCGCCGCGCGAGTCGGTTGTACTCGTCACGGCCGACGACGTCGCACCCGCCGGACCAGGTCATGAGGGGCAGGTCGGTGACCGTCACCCGGCGGACGTTGCGGTCCATGAACGGCGGCTCGGCGGCGGCCATGCCGAACACGGCCCGTAGTCGGACGCCCTCGGGGACCATCGGCCGGTGCGCGTCGGCGGCGGCCCACATCACCCCGCGACCGCCTCGCGAGTGGCCGAGCAGGCCGACGTCCTGGAGGTCGACCGCGCCGACCAGGTCCGGCTCGGCGGGCTCACCGGACTGCGCGTCGGTGAAGGCGCCGGCCAGGGGGCCGCTGCCGTCGGTGACGAGGCTGCGCCACATCCGCAGGTGCCGGAAGACGATCGTGGCCCGGGCCCGGTCCGCGACCTCGCCCAGCTCGCCGGCGTTGACGCCGTTCGCACCCACCGAGACCGCCACGATCCCGCGCTCGGCGAGCATCCGGCCGAGATGGTCGTAGCCCTGGTCGCTGTGGATCGCGGTCAGCGGCGCGCGGCAGGGCCAGCCGCCACCGAGCTCTCCGGTCTCGTCGTCGGCGCAGGTCCAGAACAGTCCGTGGGCGATCACGACCAGTGGCAGTCGCCGGCCGGCGGCGTCCGCGGGCGCGTAGACACGGCCGGTGAGCTCGATCGGCGCGAGCCGCTTCGTCGGGATCCCCCGCGGGCTCATCGCGTGGAAGCCGCGCACGGTGAACGCCGCGTCGCCCAGGTCGTAGTCGAGGACATGGATCGACGGATCGTCGGCCGCTGCCGCCGCCTGAGCGGGGCGAGCGGGGGCGATCAGCACACCGAGCGCGACGGCGAGGGACAGGACCAGGGCAGTGAGGTTCCGGGGCACCCGACGACGATGGCGCGCCGATGTCAGGATCTCGTCAGGAGCGCGTCAGGATCCGGTGTCGGCGGGGAGCTGCAGCCACACCGTCGTCCCCGTCCCGACCACGCTCTCGACGCCGACGGTGCCGCCGTGGGCCTCGACGATCTGGCGCACGATCGCCAGGCCCAGACCGCTGCCTCCGGTGGCCCGGCTGCGCGAGGCGTCGGCCCGCCGGAAGCGCTCGAAGACGTGCGGCAGGTCGGCTGCGGGGATGCCCTCCCCGGTGTCCGTGACCTCGACCCGACCCGGGATCCCCCGCAGGGTGACGCGCCCGCCCGGGGGCGTGTGGCGCACGGCGTTGGCGACCAGGTTGGCCACCGCCTGGCGCAGGCGTACGGCGTCGGCGCGGACCTCTCCGGCACCCGAGGCCTCCACGTGCAGCTGCACCCCGGCCGACTCGGCCGCCCCGCGGAACGACTCGGCGACCTGGTCCAGGAAGGTCGCGACGTCGATCCGGGTGGGCTCCAGCCGCAGCTCGCCGGCGTCGCCGCGGGCCAGGTCGTGCAGGTCGTCGACGAGGCGCTGCAGCTGCAGCGTCTCCTCGTGGAGGCTGTCGAGCAACCGACCGTCAGGCTCGACGATCCCGTCCTGCGCCGCCTCCAGCCAGCCGCGCACGTTGGCGAGCGGGGTGCGCAGCTCGTGCGACACGTCGCTGACCATCCGGCGCCGCGCCTCCTCCAGCTGCTGGCGACGGTCGGCCATCCGGTTGAACGCACGGGCGACCTCGCCGACCTCGTCGCGACGCCGGTGCGGCACCCGGACCGAGAGGTCTCCGTCGCCGGCCAGGTGCGCAGCCGCGGCCATGCGCCGCAACGGCCGCACCACGGAGCTCGCCAGCGCCAGGCAGAGCACCAGCGTCACCAGGAGCACCCCGCCCGCGAGCAGCGCGATCCGCACCTGGTCGCCCCGGTCGAGGTCCCAGAAGACCTCGGCCGAGGAGCCCTCGCCGCTCACGAACAGCAGCGCCGGCGGCGCGACGCGGTCCGCGTACCAGGCGCGGCGGGCGTGCGCCGCGCACCGCGCGACCTGTGCGTGCCCACGCGGGTAGTCCACGACCACCGCGAACCCGAGCGCCGGCTTGGACACCGGGCCGAGACCGGCGCGCTCCAGGCACGCATCGACCCGCTCCCACACCGGCACCCGCGCGCGGGTCGGCACCTGCTCGGCGACCAGGCCGGGCAGCTCGGGCGCCTCCGGCACCCGGCGGTCCACCACGCCCGGCGGCTCGACCACCCAGGTCCGACAGCTCTCGCCGCGGACGCAGGTGACCGGGGAGGGCCCGGTGTCGACCGGGGCGAGCTCCTCGTCGGGCGGCGCGAGCAGCACCGGGTCCACGGCCAGGGCGTCGAGGGTGGCGCGGGCCCGCGCGGGGTCGCGCCGCCCGCGTTCGCCCGCGGAGTCGACGAGGACCCGCCCGGACCTGTTCGTGACGCTGACCTGACGGTCGGCCTCGAGGGCGAGCCGGTCGACCAGACCCTCGGCGTCCGCCCAGGACGGGTGCGTCGCGGCGTACCCGACGAGCTCGTCGTAGATCCGGGCATCGGTGTGCAGCGAGTCCTGCTGCTCCTCGCGCACCGCGACGGTCGTCGCGCGCACCGTGGCCCAGGTCGCGGCCACGACCGCGACCAGCGCGATCAGCGCGCCGACACCGAACAGCCGCACCAGCAGGCTGCGCCGCCACGGCACGCGGGAGTCGGTCATCGCGCAGGTGGCACGGCCAGGGAGTAGCCCACGCCGTACACCGTCCGGATGAGAGCGGGGTCGAGCTTCTTGCGCAGGTTGGCGACGTGGACGTCGACGGTACGCCGGGTCACGTGGTCGCTCGGCCCGTGCGGGCCGTGCAGCTCGCGCAGCAGCTGGTCGCGGCTGAACACCCGACCGGGTTCGGCGGCCAGCGCCTCGAGCAGCGCGAACTCGCCCGGCGTGCACGGCACCGCCACGGCGCGGAACCTCACCTCGTGCGTGGCCGGCGAGACGACGAGCTCGCCGGCCGTGATCGCCGGGCGCGCCCCCTCGCGCGTCGCGACCCGGTGGCGGCGCAGCAACGCTCGGCTGCGGGCCATCAGCTCGCGGGGGCTGTAGGGCTTGGTGAGGTAGTCGTCCGCGCCGAGGTCGAGGCCGTCGAGCAGGTCCTCCTCGCCGGCGCGGGCGGTGAGCATCAGGATCGGCAACGCCTCGGTCTCCGGCGCCGCCCGGAGGAGGCGGCACACGTCGAGGCCGTCGAGCCGCGGCATCATCACGTCGAGGATCAGGAGGTCCGGCGGCCGGTGCCGCACCTCGTCGACGGCCGCGCGACCGTCGGGCACCGTGGTCACCTCGTGGCCCTCGGCGACGGCGTAGCGGCGGATCAGCTCGGCCTGCTTGGGGTCGTCCTCCGCGACCAGGATCCTCGCCACGGTGGCGACCCTATGCCGCCGATGTCAGGGAACTGTCAGATCGAGCCGTCCGCAGCGCGATCAGGGAGAGCCGCTCAGGGGCGGAACACCACCTTCACCATGCCCTCCTCCTTCTTCTGGAAGTGCTCGTAGGCCGCAGGGGCCTCGCTGAGCGGCAGGTGGTGGGTGGCGAAGGCGTCGACACCGAAGGGGTCGTCCTCCACGAGCATCGCCAGGAGCTCGTCGGTGTGGGCGCGCACGTTGGCCTGCCCCATCCGCACCTGCACCTGCTTGTCGAAGAGCTGGAACATCGGCATCGGGTCGACAGCACCGCCGTAGACACCCGAGATCGAGATCGTCCCGCCGCGCCGGACCGACTCGATCGCGGAGTGCAGCGCCGCGAGGCGGTCGATCCCGGCCTTCTTCAGCATCGGCTCCGCGATCGCGTCGGGCAGCAGCCCCACGAACTTCTGCATGCCCTGCGCTCCGGGCGACCCGTGCGCCTCCATGCCGACCGCGTCGATCACGGAGTCAGCGCCGCGACCGCCGGTGAGCTCGCGGACGGCCGAGGCGACTCCACCGGCTCCGGCGACCTCGTCGAGGTCGAGAGGTTCGGCACCGAACGCCTCGACGCGGGCGAGCCGCTCGGGGACGCGGTCGACGCTGATCACCCGGTGCCCGGCGCGCATCCCCATCCGGGCTGCCATGTCGCCGATCGGTCCGGCCCCGAGGACGAGCAGCGTCCCGCCGTCGGGGACGTCGGCGTACTTCAGTCCCTGCCAGGCCGTCGGGAGGACGTCGGAGAGGAAGAGGAACCGGTCGTCGGCGTGGTCGTGGGGGACCTTGACCGGGAGGAAGTTGCCGAACGGCACCCGGAGGTACTCGGCCTGCCCGCCAGGCACCTGCCCGTAGAGCTTGGAGTAGCCGAAGAAGCTGGCGCCGGTGCCGTGCTCGGGGTTCTGCGTCGTCTCGCACTGGCTGTAGAGGTGTCGTTCGCACATCCAGCACGAGCCACAGGAGACGTTGAACGGGACCACGACGCGGTCGCCGACCGAGAGCGCGGTGACCTCAGGGCCCACCTCCTCCACGATGCCCATCGGCTCGTGGCCGACGACGTCGCCGGGCTCCATGAACGCGGCGAGCGTCTCGTAGAGGTGCAGGTCGGAGCCGCACAGTCCCGTCGAGGTGACCCGGATGATCACATCGGTCGGCTCCTCGATGCGCGGGTCGGGGACCTCCGTGACCTGCATGTCGTGGACGCCCTGCCAGGTCACTGCCTTCATCACTCAACCGCCTTCGAGTCGGGACGGGGCCCGAGCGACCCCGACCTCCATTACCCGAAGTGGCGACGAGGATGTATCAACCGCGGTAGGTGCGGCAGGGCTGGCTGCGTAGCGACGCACACGGCGGGGCCGAGGACGGTACGCGCACCCCCGGAACCACCGCGAGCACGAGTCGCGACCGACGTACGGCGTCGGCGGCCACGAAGACCCGCTCGCCGTGGGCGATCGTGTCGAAGGCCCACAGCGGCCGTGCACCGCCGGGGGCGTCGACGGTGAGGCGCAGGCGGGAACCCGCGCGGAACGCCTGGGCGAAGGGGAACAGCTCGACCCGGACCTTGGTGTAGCGGCTGGCGGGCAACGGCGCCGCGTCGGACTCGAGGTCGGTGTGCACCGGGGAGACCGCCGTCGACCGGGCGGCGTCGAGCCGACGGTGGCTCGTGCGCAGCCAGCCGGACTGCACATAGACCTCGGTGCCGTTCGGCCGGACCTCGCTCAGCGTCACCTCGAGGTCGGTGTCGAGGGCGGTGGTGCGCACCCAGAGGTCGACCGAGCCGGTGCCGATCGGGACGATGCTCGTGCGCAGGGGGGCGGTGATCCAGCCCAGGCCGGTGCCGGCCGGGATCTGGCGCCAGTCGTAGTCGGGGTGTGCGGCCCAGATGCCCGAGCTCGAGCCGGAGTACGTCGTCTCCGGCAGCGCGCTCGGGTCGGCCCGGTAGCTGCGCTCGCGGGCGGGTCCTGGGCGCTCGTCGGAGGGAGCCCGGCGCAGGCGGCCGTCGTCGGTGAGGTGCCATGCCGTGGGCCGGAGCGACGGGATCGGCCACGACGCGAAGCTGCGGACGAATCGCGGCAGGGGCGCACCCGAGGGCTGGCCGGCGGCGGCGCCCTCCTCGAACAGGACCTGGATCGGGTCGTCCGCCTCGAAGCGCTGCAGCGCCTGCTCGTAGGTCAGGCCGGAGTAGTCGGGCTGCGGTGGCAACGAGAGCCCGGCCACGCCGGTCAGCGACTGGGCCAGGATCGGCGCCACGAGACGCTTGGCCTCCCCGGGCACCCGGTGCGCGACGTAGAGGTCGAGGAAGTCGGCGTACCGCCCGAACACCCCCAGGCTCAGCGACTCGGTGTGGGAGCCGTTGGTCAGCGAGGCGTAGACGTGGGGCGCGGAGGTGAGGTCGTCGAGCAGGGCCGGGAAGTGGCCGCCGGTCTGCTCGTCCTGCCAGGCGCCGGCCAGGAAGACCGGCACGTCGATGTCGTGCGCGAACAGGCTCGGCGAGAGGGGGTCGCCGACCTTGGCGGTGTAGAAGGGGTTGTCGCGGATCATCTGCAGGGGGTCGGGGTTCTGCAGGCGCAGCGCCTGGTTGGCCGCGCAGACCGTGTCGCCGCCGTCGGCGCGGGTGCGGGCCCAGGCTTGGCCGTACGGCGCCGCCTGCGTGGCGCGCTCGGTCGCCCACGGCACCGCGAACCCGGTGTTGAGGATGCCGCCGGGGTAGAGCGTCGCGCGGTAGGTGTCGTCGATGACCGACAGCGGCGAGATCGCCGACAGGTGCGGCGGGCGGGTGCGCGCGACGTAGAGCTGGGAGATGCCGGGGTAGGAGATGCCGACCATGCCGGCCTGGTGGAACTTCGCCCACGACTGCGCCGCCACGGTCTCGATGACGTCGTAGCCGTCGAGGCTCTGGATCGGCTCGAAGTTGGAGAACGAGCCGCCCGAGCAGCCGGTGCCGCGGATGTTCACCCCGACGTAGGCGTAGCCGAGGGTGTTGTAGAGCAGCGCCATCGTGGTGTTGGCGGGATTGCTCGGGTCGTAGCCGGAGTACTCGACCACGGTCGGGAACGGGCCGGCCCCGTCGGGCAGCGAGACGTTGGCCGAGAGCGTGGTGCCGTCGCGCGTGGCGATGTAGCCGAAGCCGTCGGCGAGGGACTGGGCGTCGTAGAAGGACTGGGCGGGCGCGGGGTCGGCGAAGTCCGTGACCCGCACGGTCTCGAGCGGCGCGCCGGAGCCGGCGGGGCGTACGGCGTAGGAGCCCGCCGCCAGCTCGCGCCACGCGAGGCCGCCCGCGGTGTCGACGATGCCGGTCGCGATCACCGCGCCCTCGGCCCCGACCAGCTCGAGCTGCTCGCCCGGGGTCGCGTCGAGCACGTAGAGCTGGTTGACGCTCGGCCGCACGGTGAAGTCGCCCGCGTCGGCGGCGACCGCACCGGGAGCGCCGAGCTGGGCACCCGCGAGCAGGGTCCCGATGACGACGGCCGCGATGGAGGCTCTGCTCGCTGTGCGCATGCTGCGCATGCTGTCACGGTCCGCCGACCCTGTCCCCGGAGGCGGGGCGCGGCCGCCCTGACCCTCGCCGGCGGCGCCACCACCTCGTAGCCTGCCTGCGTGGAGATGCCTCGCGTGCTCGTCATCGGCCTGGACCCGTTCCGGGTGCCGGGCCCCTGGGACCCGCAGCCGATCGCGGCCGGCATCGAGGCGGGTCGCTCACGGTTCGCCGAGCACGGGATCGGCGCCGAGCTCTGCCTGGTCGGACTCGACGGCAGCGACGACGTGCCGGCGGTCGTCGCCTCGGCGCTGGGCTCGCAGGCATGGGAGTGCGTCGTGATCGGCGGCGGCGTGCGCGGGGACACCGAGCTCCTCGAGCAGGTGGTCAACCTCGTGCGCCGGCACGCGCCGGACGCCGCGATCGCGTTCAGCGACTCACCCGACGCGACGTACGACGCCGCCGCCCGCTGGCTGGGCTGACCGCCGCGCGACCTCAGGGCCGGGACTTGCCCGTGGTCTCCCGCGCGCTCGTGGCCGCGAGGGTGCCGAGGAGCGCGAGCGCCTCGGCGCTGCGTGAGCCCGGCTCGGCGTGGTAGACGATCAGCTCCTGACCGGGCGCGGAGCGGACGTCGAACGCGTTGATCCGCAGCGTCAGGTCCCCCACCTCGGGATGGTGGAACCGCTTGGACTCCAAGCGCCTCCCGCGCGCCTCGTGGGTCTTCCAGAGCTCCACGAACTCCGGGCTGCGCCGGCTCAGCTCGGCGATCACCTCGCGGATGCGGGGGTCGCTCGGCGCGCGCCCCTGGAGCAGCCGGAACCCGGCGACCGTGTAGCGGGCGACCTCGTCCCAGTCGGCGTAGAACGAGCGCGCGTCGGGATCGAGGAAGATCTTCATCATCAGGTTGGGCCCCTGCTGGAACCCGTCGAAGAGCGCGTACGCCAGGGGGTTGCCCGCCAGCACGTCGTACGCGCGCCCCAGGACGATCGCCGGGGTGTCGGGCCACATCCCCATGAGCCGGAGCAGCTCGGGGTGGACCCGTTCCGGCAGCGGGACGCGACCCTGGCTGGGCGCCAGACCTGCCACGGCGTAGAGGTGCAGGCGCGCGTCGTCGTCGAGCTGCAGCACCTCGCTGAGGGCGTCGACGACCTGGGCCGAGGGGCTGCGCTCGCGGCCCTGCTCGAGCCGGATGTAGTAGTCGACACTCATCCCGGCGAGGGTCGCGACCTCCTCGCGACGCAGGCCGGGCACGCGGCGAACGCCATAGGTCGGGATGCCGGCCGACTCGGGGGTGACCTGGGCACGCCGGGCCCGCAGGTACTCGCCCAGAGGACTCGTCGGCATGGTCTCGAGTCTAGGAGCGGGTCCAGCGCCGAAGGAGGGTGCAGCACTCCCAGGCACGCCTCACCCTTCCGGCCGACGGCGCAGGCACGCATCGTGAGGGCATGACTCGAACAGGCACGATCGTGATCCTCGGCGCCGGCCCGGGCATCGGCGCCGCGGTCGCCGACCGCTTCGCGCGCGCCGGGTACGCCGTGGGGCTGGTCGCCCGCAACGCCGATCGGCTCGAGCAGCAGGCGGCCGGGCTCAGCACCACGACCGGGGCCCGGGTCGCGCCCGCGACCGCCGACGCGACCGATCCCCCGCAGGTCCGCCGAGCGGTGGCGCACCTCGCGGCCGAGCTCGGCACACCCACGGTGCTGTGCTTCAGCCCGATCCCCGACATCGGCCTGATCAAGCCGGTGCTCGAGACCCGGCCCGAGGAGCTGATGGCCTCGCTGCAGCTCAACGTCGGCGGCGCGGCCGCTGCCGTGGAGAGCGTGCTCCCCGGCATGCTCGAGCGCGGCCGCGGGACGCTGCTGTTCACCACCGGCAGCGCCGCGCTCCACCCCGATCCGGCCCGGGCGGCCAGCGCGGTGACGACGACCGCCGCCACGGCGTACCTCTCCCTGCTGCGGCAGGCCCTCGACGGCACCGGCGTCCGCGTCGGCCACACGGTCATCGTTGGCCCGATCGACCGCGAGCGTCCCGACGCGCACCACCCCGACGACGTCGCCGCCGACCTCTGGTCCCACCACGACGGCACGGCCTCGGCGTTCCCCACGGTCCTACGCCTCGGTTGACCACACCGCCGAGTCGGCGCGTGCGGTCAGTCGTCGACCGGGCGCGTCGACCCGCGGACGATCAGGTGCGTGGGCAGCGGGGTGTCCTCGGTGAACGGCTCGGAGTCCTCGACGGCGATGAGGACCTTCTGCATGATCAGCTCACCGAGGGTGTCGAAGTTCTGGCGGACGGTGGTGAGCGGCGGGAAGAGGTAGCCCGCCTCGGGCACGTCGTCGAACCCCACGACGCTGATGTCCTCGGGGACCCGCAGGCGCCGCTCGCGCAGCGCCGAGAGCAGACCGATCGACATCTGGTCGTTGCCGACGAACACCGCGGTGCCCGGCTCGAGCTCGAGCTGCAGGCCGCGCTGGTAGCCGGTCGCCGCCGACCAGTCGCCGAACGCGGGCGGCGCGATCTCCAGGCGGTGCGCGGCCAGCTCGTCGCGCCAGCCCCGCACCCGCTCGATCGCGTCGGGGGAGTTCTGCGGTCCGGCCAGGTGCAGGATCCGGCTGTGGCCGATGTCGACCAGGTGGCGTACGGCGGCCCGCGCGCCGCGGTACTGGTCGATCGAGACGATCCGCGGGCTGCGCCGTGCGGTCGAGGCTGCGATGACGACGGGGATGCGGAGGTCGAGGTTGCGCACCAGCTCGAGCACGCCGATGTCGACCACCACGACGACCAGGGCGTCGACGCGCTGGCGCAGCATGCTGTCCACGACGGTCCGGATCGCCTTGGGGTCGTCGGGCGGGGCGCTGACGGTCTCGACCGCGTAGCGCGCTGCGCGGGCCGCGAAGTTGAAGTGCATCGCGATCGAGGTCGGCCCGTAGTCGGAGATCCCCGGCGTGACCAGGCCGATCGTGCGGGTGCGCTGGGTGACGAGCGCGCGCGCCGCCGGCGACGGGCTGTAGTGCAGCTGCGCGATCGCCTGCTCCACGCGGGCCCGGGTCGAGGGGCGCACGTTCGGCAGGTCGTTGATGACCCGCGACACCGTCTGGTGGGAGACCCCGGCCAGCCGCGCGACGTCGAAGATGGTCGCGGCCCGGCCGCGGCTGGCGCGTCCGGCCTCGCTCACGTGGGCTCTCCGGGCTGAGCGACCAGCGCGGTCAGCTCCGCCGGGGTGAGCTCGTCGCAGGAGACGGTGTCCACGATGCGCCCGCCCTGCACGATGGCGACCCTGGTGCCCACGCGCAGTACCTCTTCGAGCTCGGCGGAGATGAACATGACGGACAGGCCGTTGTCGGCGAGCTCGCTGACAAGATTCTGCACCTCGACCTTCGCGCCCACGTCGATGCCTCGGGTCGGCTCGTCGAGCACGATGAGCCGGGGGGCGAGCGCGAGCAGCCGGGCGAGCAGCACCTTCTGCTGGTTGCCGCCCGAGAGCGTGCCCGCGGGGCGGTCCGGATCACGCGGCCGGATGTCGAGCGCCTCCATCCAGCTCAGCGCCAGCTCGCGCTGCCGGGCCGGCGCGATCCGGCGTACGATCCCGCGCTCGGCCTGCACCGCGAGCGTGATGTTCTCGGCGACGCTGAGGTCGCCGATGATCCCCTCGGTACGGCGGTTCTCCGAGGAGTAGACGACCCCGAGGGAGATGGCCGATCGGGGGCCGTCGATCGCGTCGGTGCCGCCCTGGATGCGGATGATGCCGGCGTCGAGCCGGTCGATCCCGGTGATCGCCCGGGCGAGCTCGGTGCGCCCCGAGCCGAGCAGCCCGGCGACGCCGAGCACCTCGCCCTCCACGAGGTCGACGTCGGCCTCGCGGATGCCGGTGCCGACGCTGACCGAGCGCGCGCAGAGGAACGGCTCGGCGCCCTCCTCGGCCACCCGCAGGCGCGACCGGGTGCGCAGGTCCTCGACGCTGCGCCCGAGCATCGCCTGGACCAGGTCGATGCGCAGCAGCTCACGCGTGAGGTACTCCCCCACGAGCTTGCCGTCGCGCAGCACGGTCACCCGGTCGCAGACCTCGTAGACCTGGTCGAGGAAGTGCGAGATGAACACGACCGCCACCCCGCGCTCGCGCAGGTCGCGGATCACCCGGAACAGCTCGGCGCACTCGCCCTGGTCGAGGCTCGAGGTCGGCTCGTCGAGCACCAGCACGCGTACGTCGGTCGAGATCGCCCGGGCGATCGCGATCAGCTGCTGGACCGCCACCGAGTGCTGGCCGAGGAGCGACGCGGGGTCGATGTCCAGACCGAGGTCGCGCAGCACCTCCCGCGCCCGGTCGCGCATCCGCGCCCAGTCGATCACGCCCCAACGGTGCGACTCCGACCCGAGTGCGATGTTCTCGGCGACCGAGAGGTTCGGCAGCAGGTCGATCTCCTGGTAGACCGCCCGGATGCCGGCCAGCTGCGCCTCCCGCGGCGAGGAGAACCTCACCTGCCGCCCGTCGAGCTCGATCCGCCCGGCGGACAGCGGGAGCGCGCCGGTCAGCGCCTTGATCAGCGTGGACTTGCCGGCGCCGTTCTCCCCGATGAGGGAGTGGACCTCACCCGGGAACAACCGGAAGTCCACGCCGTCGAGGGCAGCGTCGGCGCCGAAGTAGACCGTGGCGCCGGTGAGCTGGACCAGCGGATCCTCCATCGGACCATTATCGAGGATGATCGCCGTCCCGGCCGCCTATCGTCGTCTCTCCGCACGGACCACGATCACCCGCTGGACGACGATGAACGAGAGCAGCATCAGCCCGACGATGATGCGCGTCCAGGACTGCTCGGCGCCCATGTAGGAGATCACCGTCTTGATCGTGCCGTAGACGAGCACGCCGATCACCGATCCCAGGATGTAGCCGGTGCCACCGGTCAGCAGCGTCCCGCCGATCACGACGGCGGCGATCACGTCGAGCTCGGTCCCGATGCCGTTGCGCGGGTAGCCGGCGCCCGAGTACGCCGTCAGGACCAGGCCCGCCAGGCCGCCGCAGAGGCCGCTGATGACGTAGACGAGCACCTTCGTGCGAGCGACCGCGAGGCCCATCAGCCGCGCCGACTGCTCGTTGCCGCCCACGGCGTAGATCGTCCGGCCGAACCGCGTGTACTGCATGACGAACGCGCCCAGCAGCGCGACGACGAGCGCCAGGATGCCGGTGGGCGTGATGTACCAGTCGCCGAACCGGTACCGCGTGGTCTGCAGCCACAGCACGGCGTCGTCCTCGACGCGGATGGACTTCAGGCTGACCACGAACGCCAGGCCGCGCCCCAGGAACAGCCCGGCCAGCGAGGCGATGAACGGCTGGACGTCGAAGTACTGCACGAGCACACCGACGAGCAGGCCGATCAGACCACCCGCCACGACGATGCCCGGCACGACCAGCACGGCCGGGTAGCCGGCGTCGAGGAGCGCGGCGCACGAGATGCCGGTGAAGGCCATCACCGAGCCGACCGAGAGGTCGATCCCGCCGGTGACGATGACCATCGTCATCCCGACGGCCAGGATGACCAGGTAGGCGTTGTCGAGCAGCAGCGCCGAGAGGGTGCGGGGCGTGACGAACTCGCCGAAGTGGATCTGCGCGCCGATCAGGAGCAGCACGAAGATCAGCAGGGCGGCGAAGGTCGGCATCATCGAGGCGTGCCGGCTCACGAAGGTGCGGGCGTGCTCGGAGACGCGCTCGCGCCGACCGATCGCCATCGTGCTCTGGCTCATGACGTGACCTCCACACCGGTGGTGACCTCGGGGGCGGGGTGGTGCCTGCGGCCGCCGGTCATGCGCCGGGCGACCTGGTAGACCCGGGGCGACTGGATCAGCACCACGAGGATCACGACGAACGCGAAGAACACCGGGCTCTCCGCCGAGGAGACTCCGAGGAACAGGATCGTCGACTGCAGGGTCTGGATGATGAGCACGCCGATGACGGTGCCGGCGATCGAGAACTTGCCGCCGGTGAGCGACGTACCTCCCAGGACGACGGCGAGGATCGCGTACAGCTCGATCAGCTCGCCGGCCGCGTTCGCGTCGGCGGCCATGATGTTCGAGCTGTAGATGACCCCGGCCACCCCGGCGAACGTTCCGCTGACGACGTAGGCGCCGAGGATGATCCCCCGGGACCGCACGCCGGTCAGGCGGCTCGCCTCGGGGTTGATGCCGACGGCCTCGGTGAGGACGCCGAGGGCGGTACGCCGCTCCATCAGGGCGATCAGCGCGATCGCCGCGACCGAGATGAACAGCGCGAACGGGAGCCCGAGCAGGTGGCCGCTGGCGACGTACTTCAGCGGCGGGCTCGTCACGGTCGTGATGAAGCCGTCGGTGATCAGCAGGGCGACCCCGCGACCGGCGAGCATCAAGACGAGCGTCGCGATGATCGGCTGGATCTCCAGGACCGCCACGAGGAAGCCGTTCCAGGCGCCCAGGACCAGGGCGACCAGGACGCTGACCACGATGGCGACGAGCACGGTGCCGACGTTGCCCGGGTCGGACGACCCGTCGATGATCGTGAGCGCCACGGCGCCGGAGACCGCCATCACCGCACCGACCGAGAGGTCGATGCCTCGGGTCGCGATCACCACGGTCATGCCGAGCGCGACCAGCATGAGGGGCGCACTGTTGCGCAGGATGTCGATCAGCGCGCCGTAGAGCTCGCCGTCGCGGACCGTGATCTGGACGAACCGCGGGCGGGCGATGGCGTTGACCAGGATCAGGGCCACCAGCGATACGACCGGCAGGAACAGCCGGTGCCGCATCCATCGGGTCACGCGACGCTCCCCTCACTCCGGGCCCCGTCCGGGCCCGCCGGGGCCGCGCCCTGCGCGGCCATGTCGTGGGTCGCCATGAAGTCGATCACGCCGTCGACGTCCACGGTGGCCGATTCCAGCACCCCGATCTTGCGGCGGTCGCGCATCACGACGACGCGCTGGGCCAGACGCAGGACCTCCTCGAGCTCGGAGGAGATGAAGATGACCGACAGACCCTGCTCGGCGAGCTCGGCGACCTTGGCCTGGATGTCGGCCTTCGCGCCGACGTCGATGCCCCGGGTCGGCTCGTCGAGGATGATCAGCTCCGGGGCGGTCGCGAGCCACCGGGCGAGCAGCACCTTCTGCTGGTTGCCGCCGGAGAGCTCGCCCGCGATCCGGTCGGGGTCGGCGGGGCGTACGCCGAGCGCCGACATGTACTCCGCCACGACGGCATCGCGCTCGGCGCGGCGCACCCGCCGCAGCCAGCCACGCCGGGCCTGGATGCCCAGGACGATGTTCTCGCCGACGGTCAGGTCGGCGATGATGCCCTCGGAGCGGCGGTTCTCCGAGGAGAACGCGATGCGGCGCTCGATCGCCCGGCGGGGATTGGTGACCTTCGTGCGCTCGCCGTTGATCTCCACGGTCCCCGTGTCGGCCCGGTCGGCGCCGTACAGCAGGCGGACCAGCTCGGTGCGCCCGGAGCCGAGGAGGCCGGCGATGCCCACGACCTCCCCGCGGTAGACGTCGATGTCGGCGGGGTCCAGGACGCCGCGGCGGCCGATGCTCTCAGCGCGGAGGACCGGGGTCACCGAGCGGTCGACGCTGCGCTCCGCGCTGGCCGAGATCGCCTCGAGGTCGTCGAGCACGCGCCCGATCATCTTGGTGACGAGGTCTCCGCGCGACAGCTCGGCGGCGGGGTACTCCCCGACCAGCCGGCCGTTGCGCAGGACGGTGATGCGATCGGAGATCTCGTAGACCTGGTCGAGGAAGTGCGTCACGAAGAGGATCGCGACCCCCCGGTCGCGCAGTCCGCGGACGACGGCGAAGAGGCGGTCGACCTCCTCCCGGTCGAGGCTGGAGGTCGGCTCGTCGAGGATCAGGACGCGCGCGTCGAGGACCATGGCCCGGCTGATGGCGACGAGCTGCTGGACCGCGATCGAGTGGCTGCCGAGCATCGACTGGGTGTCGATCGTGACACCCAGGCTCGCGAGGTGCTCGGCCGCGGCGCGGTGGGTGGCCCGCCAGTCGATGCCCCGGACGGTGCGGGACTCGTGACCGAGCATCACGTTCTCGCCGACCGAGAGGTTCGGGCAGAGGTTGATCTCCTGGTAGACCGTCGAGATCCCGGCGCTCTGCGCGTCGGCCGCGGAGCCGAAGACCCGATGCTCGCCTGCGACGACGATGGTGCCCTCGTCGATGGCGTAGACGCCGGTCAACGCCTTGATGAGGGTCGACTTGCCGGCGCCGTTCTCGCCGAGGAGCGCGTGGACCTCGCCGGGGCGCAGCCGGAGGTCGACGCCGTCGAGCGCGAGCACGCCGGGGAAGCGGATGGTGATCGCGCTCATCTCGACGACGAACCGCTGGTCATCGCCGGTGGACGTGTGCATGGAGGACCCCTGTCTCCGGAGCAGGGGCTCCGCCGGGACTGGACCGGCGGAGCCCCCCTCCGGGCTGCATGGACGGTCGGTCGGCTCGGCTCAGTAGGGGCGCGAGTCCAAGACCTTGGCGGCCTGGTCCTGGGTGAAGGACTGGTCGACCGCGAAGGTCTGCTTGTCCACGGACTCGTCGTTCAGGACGGACTTGACGAGTTCGGCAGCCTGGTCCCCGAGCAGCGGGTTGCACTCGACGATGAAGTTGATCTTGCCGTCGACCAGAGCCTGCATGCCGTCGTGCACCGCGTCGATCGACACGATCTTGATGTCCTCACCGGGGGTGCCGCCGGCGGCCTCGATCGCCTCGATGGCGCCCAGCGCCATGTCGTCGTTGTGGGCGAACACCAGATCGATCCCGTCGACGCCGTACTTCTGGAGGAAGCCCTCCATGACCTTCTTGCCACCGTCGCGGGTGAACTCGCCGGTCTGGGAGTCGATCTTCTCGATCTTGGTGCCCTCGATCGCGGAGTCGAAGCCCGTGGCGCGATCGTTGGCCGGGGCCGAGCCGGTCGTGCCCTCGAGGACGACGAGCTTGGTGGCGGTGTCGCCGAACGTGTCGGCCGCCCACTGCCCTGCGGTCTCGCCCTCCTTGGTGAAGTCGTCGCCGACCCAGGCCGCGTAGAGGTCGTCGGAGGACGACACGGTGCGGTCCTCCAGGATGACCGGGATGTCGGCCTCCTTGGCCTCGTTGAGCACGTCGTCCCAGCCGTCCTCGACGATGGGGGCGATCACGATCGCGTCGACGCCCTGGTTGATGAAGCTGCGGACAGCGGCGATCTGCGCCGCCGGGTCGTTGTCCGCCGCGTTGAAGACCAGGTCGAAGCCGTTCTCCTTGGAGAACGCCTCCTTCATGGACTCCGTGTTGGCGCTGCGCCACCCGGACTCCGAGCCGGTCTGGGCGAAGCCCACCTTGATCACGCCGCCGCTGTCGCTCGAGCCGTCGCCCGAGTCCGAGCTGCCGCCGCATCCGGTCGCGACGAGTGCCAGAGAACCCAGCATCGCTACGCCGGTCAGGACCTTCTTCAACACTTCCGAACCTCCTCGCTGGACCGGCGCGGTGGCTGCCGGCTGAGTTGGATGACGCGAGTCCCGGGACGTGCCACTTCTCGGGATGTTAACCCTCACAATTGGGGGTGGCGCCAGACGTTAGCGGTAACATTTCGGTAACACAAGCGTCACCGTGCGCGGCGCTGATCGGCCTGGACCAGGCTGCGGAGGTGAACGTCCGTTAACGATCACAATCGGCCGACGGGGCCGAGTGACGCACCGGGAGCCGCGGCGGCGCCGAGCGAGCTGCAGCCGGGACCGCGCCGATGGGCATCCACTGTGCCGGTGTGACGCAGGTCACCGCAATGCCCTTCGGGCGGGCGACTGGATGACGCCGGGCGTCGGGTGGGTGGGCTGCACCCAGGAGGAGCGGGTCCTGCCACGGGCCGGTCATCGGCGCGAGCGTGGGCGGCGTACCCATCCCGCACGGCGCGGCCACCCGGGCCGCGCCCCGACCAGGAGCGCCATCCCCATGCCGACCACCCTCCCCCGCCCCTACGACCTGACCGGCACCACGGCCGTCGTGACCGGCGCCGCGCGCGGCATCGGGCTGGCGACCGCCTCGCTGCTGCGCGAGCGCGGCGCGCGCCTCGTCCTCAGCGACGTCTCCGAGACGGTCCGCGAGCAGGCTGGCGACGATGTCGCCGTCCTCGTGGGCGACGCGGCCGACGAGGACGTCGCCCGCGCCACCGTCCAGCTCGCCGTCGACCGCTTCGGCGGCGTCGACGTCCTGGTCAACAACGCCGGCCGGACCCTCAACAAGCTGATCACCGAGACGAGCGTCGAGGAGTTCGACGCGATCCTGGCCACCAACGCCCGTGGCAACTTCCTCCACGCCCGCGAGGCGTTCCGCGTCATGCAGGAGACCGGCGGCGGCTCGATCGTCTCGGTCGCCTCGGTCTCCTCGGTGGTGGCGTTCGAGACCCAGACGGCGTACGCCGCCTCCAAGGGCGCGCTCGCCCAGATGACGCGCGTGCTCGCGATCGAGGGTGGGCCCCACGGCATCCGCAGCAACGCCGTGCTGCCGGGCGTGATCGACACCGACATCATGGAGGGAGTCGCGGAGAACGGCCGCGAGATGCTCGCGGGGTTCGGCTCCGCCCACCCGATCGGCCGCATCGGCCGGCCCGAGGAGGTCGCGGAGGCCATCGCGTTCCTGGCCGCGCCTGCGTCCTCGTTCGTCACCGGCGCCCTGCTCGCGGTCGACGGCGGCTGGACCGCCCAGTAGGCGTCCAGGATCCCGGCGGGCGGATGTCTCGCCCGGCGATCCGGCCCGCTCCTGCCGATCTGTTGTTCACCTTCGTGTGGTCTCATCGTCACGTGGCAGCCACTCACGTGTCGGGGCGTCACGCCCGACTCGATGTCTCCATCGACGGTGTCCGGATCACCCGCACCGCCTCAGACGCCGCACGCCGGCACGTCGAGCGCGTCTACGAGCTCGAGTGGGACCGGATCGCCGGTGCGACGCTCGAGACCTCGCGCAAGGGCCGCACGATCGTCCGGGTCGCGGTCGCCGACGCCCCCGCGGTCGCGAAGCACCGCGACGACCCCTACGCGATCAAGGTCCTCCGCGCGGAGGCCGGCTCCGCGCCCGCCGTCGTCGACCTCATCGAGCACGAGGTCCAGGTGCGCCGGCGGTGGCGGGAGCAGGCTCCCGCCACGGCGACGAGCTGAGCCGAGCCGGGTCAGCCGACGGTCGTCGTCGACCGGCCGTCGGTCCGGGCGGCAGCGGCACGCTTGCGGCGACCGAGGACCATGAGGGCCAGACCTGCCAGCACGAACGGGATCCCGACCGCGAGGCCCACGACCGGCACGATGTCCTCGAGCAGCCGGAGCGTCGCTCGAGCATCGTTGGCGTCGTCGACGTTGGTCGTGACCTGGTCGTCGGTGAAGGCGAGGTCGAGCTCGAGCAGCGGCGTGCCGTCGTCGGCGACCCGCTCCTGGTGGACGACCTGCTTGATGATCGAGCCCGTGCGCGGCTCGATGTAGAAGGTGTACGTCGCGTCGTAGGTGCCGGTGATGTCCGCGACGAGCTCCACGCCGGTCGCGTGGGCGACGTACTCGTACTTGTAGACGGTGAGGCCCTCGATCTTCTCCTCGTCGACGTACTTCGCGTCCACGGTCCCCGCGACGATGTCGTCCCACACCGGGTAGGTCTTCTTCTCGGCATTGAACGGCCACTTGTTCTGCAGGCCCGCGAGCTGAGGAGCGGTCTCGGGCAGGTAGTCGCCGTTGTCGACGGTCATCGCGGTGTGACGGTCGGCGACGAACTGCTGGGTCTCGGCGCTGATCAGCCGACCCTCGGGGTCGTCCTTGTCGACGCAGGAGTCGATGCCGCCCTCGTCGTGCACCAGGCACAGCGAGGTGTTGAACACGACGTTGTCGTCGTCGGAGGCCTCGGAGTCGACCGCATTGCCGCTCCAGGCCAGGACCGGGCCCTCCTCGAGGGCGTCGCCACCGGAGAAGACCCCGGCGGTGCCGGACAGCGCGGTGGTGTTGTCGGTGTCGAGGGGCGTGCGCTCGACCTGGCCCGGCACCCAGGTGAGGGCGACGATCGCCACGACGACGAAGAACGAGCCGAGCGTGACGAGAAGAACTGGCAGCACCTTGCGCATGGCGCCTCCTCTGCGGAGTACGTCAGGCCGGGCATTGGCTCCCGCCCGGGTCGAGCGGCTTCGACCAGCCAGAACCGTACTGCACCCCGCTCATGTCCGTGGCCGACGAGGTGTAGATCACACTACGCCTCCCGGCTGCGCTCGGCAGCCTCTCTCCATGGGTCGCTCATCCGGCGTCCACGATCCACCGCAGCACGGCTCGGGAGAAGGCGAGGGGGCGCCCGTCGTCGTCGTTGAGCAGCTCGTAGCCGTGGCCGTGCGCGACGAGGTGGAGCCGGCTCCCACCCGGCGCGTTCCGGACGACGGCGCGCGCGGCGGCCACCTCCTCCGGCCCCTCGTCTCCGGCCATCGCCACGAGGACCGGCACCCGGACGGCTCGGCCGCGCCGGACCACCTCGGCGCCCGGCCAGTCCGACGGCCCGGAGAGGTCGACCACCGCGTCGATCCCCGCCAGGGTCGAGGCGCCCATCAGCGCCACGCTGCCACCCATCGAAGCACCCATGAGCACCACGCGACGGGCGCCCATCCGGGTGCGTGCGTGGTCGACGGCGACGCGCACCAGGTCCGTCTGGTCCTCGGCCTCGAAGCGGCCTGACTCGACCTTCACGCAGTCCGACGCCCCGTAGCGGCACAGGTCGACGGCCAAGAACCTCACCGCTGCGTCCGGTCGGGCCCCCAGGAACGGGAGCCACCCGCACCAGCCGTCGCCGTTCGTCTGGTGGAGCAGGACCACCACCGTGGGTCCGCGACCGACGCTGATGGCCGAGCTCCTGCCGACCGCCGGGTCCTCGAGCCGGACGTGCTCGTAGCGCAGGTCGGACACCGCCGGCGGCTGCGGTCCGCAGCGCGCGAGCCGACCGCGAGGCAGCACCCACGGCTGCTCCGTCGGCCGGACGGAGGCGACGGTCGGGGTCGGCCGAGGCCGAGCGGCGTCGGTCTCGGAGTCCTCCGAGCAGGCCGCCGGCAGACCCAGCGACAGCACCGCAGCCAGAGCCACCAGTGGTCGCGCGAGGATGAGCATCCCCGGATGTTAGTTCGACCTCGTACTATCTGACAATGACCATGTGCGCCCGCAGCATCCGCGCGAGAGGATGACGAGGTGGCGAAGGAGCAGGCGCGGCAGGTCGGCGGGCCGGACGGGAACGTCGTGCTGGACCTCTTCGTGCTCCACCAGCGCGTGGGCGACCTCATGGAGGTGGCACTCGACGGCACCGGCATCCGACCCGCGGAGTACGCCGTCTACAGCCAGCTCGCCGCCGCCGCGCTGACCCCCCGGGAGCTCAGCGCGCGCCTCGGCGTCACGCCGTCGACGCTGACCGGACTCCTCGAGGCGCTCGCGCGTCGCGAGCACATCGTCCGCGAGCGCGACCCCGCGGACGGCCGCTCCTACCGGGTACGCCTGACCGACGCCGGGCGTGACCAGCACCGCAACGCGCTCGGCGGGTTCCGCCGGATGCTCGGCCGCTACGAGTCCCGGCTGCCGGTCGAGCCGAGCGTGGTCCGCGAGCTGCTCACCACCCTCGACCAGACCGCGGCGCGAGTGGTCGACGAGCTCTCCTCGGACTCCGGCTACCGGCCCTGACCCGCCACACCGTTCAGCCGGGCGGCAGCTCGGACCGAGACGCCGGACCCGTGGGGACGAGACGACCCGCGTGGTCCGGCGTCAGCGCGTTCTCGGCTACCAGGCGATCGGTCCGTGTGCGCCGACGAAGGTCCCCGACGCAGCGTTCTCCGGAAGCGTGGCGGCCGCCAGGACGACCTGGGCCGCCTGCGACGCCGTGAGGGGCGCCTGTTCCTTGTTCATCGGCGTGAGCTCGGTCTGCACGAATCCCGGGCAGACGGCGGTGACCTTGATGCCGGCCGGGGCGAGGGTCTTCGCCAGTCCGATCGTGATGCTGTTCAAGGCTGCCTTGGAGCTCTGGTAGCCCGGCACCACCATCGGGTAGTAGGGCGAGTCGGGGTTGTTCTGGTCGCTGAGCGAGCCCATGGTCGTCGAGACGTTCACGATCCGGGCCCCGGCGCTTCGCCGCAGGAGCGGGAGGAAGGCCTCGGTCACCGCGACGGCGCCGAACACGTTGACCTCGAAGGTCGCTCGGACCAGCTCCGGGTTGGCGAAGTGGTGCTCGGTCGCGTCGGTGGCCTCCGGCAGGACGCCGGCGTTGTTGACCAGGACGTCGAGCCGTCCCTGGTCGCGGGCGACCCGTTCCGCGGCGGCGGCGATGCTGTCCGAGGACGTCACGTCGAGCGCGAGGGGTCGTACGTCGAGCCCCTCCTGCCGCAGCGACGCGGCAGCCGCCTCGGCGTCGGCGAGGTTGCGGCCGGTGAGCAGGACGCAGGCTCCGGTCTGGGCGAGGGCGCGAGAGGTGGCGAGACCGATGCCGCGGGTGGCGCCGGTGACGAGTGCGATGGTCATGGGTCTCCGATCGAGGACGAGAACCCGGGTCGAGCCGACCTGGGGGAACGCGGCGCGCTCCATCCAGCAGACGTGCGGGCCGATCCGGACGTGAGGTCCTCGGGCGGATTCGCGATCGCGTGCGCCGACCCCCGATCAGGCGGCTCCCTCGAGGACGAGCAGCGTTCGCTTCGCGTCGGGCCCTCCGACGTACTCGCCGAGCGCCCCGTCGGAGCGGATGACGCGGTGGCAGGGCACGACCACCGGCAGTGGGTTCCTGGCGCACGCCGATCCCACGGCGCGGACCGCTCGTGGTCTGCCGGCCGCGACGGCCACCTGGGCGTAGCTCCCGGTGTGTCCGTAGGCGATCTCGCGCAGGTGCTGCAGGACGTCGCGGCGGAACCCGGAGGCCAGGCGGTAGTCGAGGGCGAGGTCGAACGACGTGCGCCTGCCGGTGAAGTACTCCTCGAGCTGGCGCGCGACGGGGTCGAGGCGCCGGGGCGCGCGCAGCACGCGGGGGCTGATCCGGTCAGCAAGCGCCTGCAGCACGGCGTCGTGGCCCTCCCGGGCGTAGGCGACACGGACCAGGCCGTCCCCGGTCGAGGCGACGAGGAGGCGCCCGACGGGCGTGTCGAGAGTCCGGTAGGCCACGTCGAGGACGTCCGCGAGGTCGGACGCCTCGGCGAGCCGGTCACGCAGGCGGGCGAGGGCCGGCGGGTCGTCGCTCGGCAGCGACGACAGGACCTCGTCCGGGGTGTGCTCGCTCATCGGTGTGCTCGTTCCTGCTGGTAGGTGCGGCGCAGGGCCTTGATGCCGTCGGCGGACGCGCGCCGGGCTGCCGCCTCGGTGCCCCCGAGGACGTGGGCGACCTCGCGGTGCGAGAGGCCGCCGAGATGGTGGTAGGCGACCGCGTGCCGTTGCTTGTCCGGCAGCTGCCGGAGCGCCTCGTAGAGCGCATCGTGCTCGCCGGGCTCGGGAGCCGGTTCGGCGGCGGGCTCCGGGAGGACGTCGACGGGGACCGGACGGCGTCGCGCCGCCCGGTGGAAGTCGATGATCTTGTGGTGGGCGATCGTGACCAGCCATGCCTCGACGTTCGCGTCGTCGGGAAGGCCGGGATAGGCACGCATGGCGGACACGAACGTCTCGGTCCAGACGTCGTCGGCGTCCGACTGGCCCAGCGCGGCACGGCAGACCCGGAGCACGGTACCCCCGTGCTCCGCGACGACGTCGTCGAATGGCTTCACCTTCGAAAGACGCTCCACAGCGGTCGGTTGTGAGGTCTGCCCACCGAATCCTTGCCCGAGCAGCCGTCCTGCGCATCCTCGGGACCCGACCAGCTCCGACATCGGTGCCCCGCCTTCGCGCTGGACCCGTGCGCGGTGAGGCGAAAGCACCAGTCCAGGGTGCGGGGGCGGCAGCGATCCGGGAGAACCTGACGGCTGAGGCTCCCACCTCGGATGACACGAGCCCCTGGTGCGCATCGCTGCGGGCCAGGGGCTCGTGGTGGAGCCGCCTGTCGGAATCGAACCGACGACCTATTCATTACGAGTGAATCGCTCTACCGACTGAGCTAAGGCGGCGTGCCGCCCGGCGTCTGGAGGTCCAGGGTCCGGGCAACCCGGAGAAGTATACGGACGGCGGGCGCGGTGCACGAAAACGGCACCGGTCCCACGGGCGGGTGTCGCGGCGTCGCACCGGGGTTACCGTCGGAGCATGACCGCCGAGCAGCCCGCCGCAGCCGTCGTCCGCGCGTTCCTCGAGCACCTCGCGCGTGCCGAGACCGAGGCCGCGCTCGCGCTGCTGGACCCCGAGGTCGAGTGGCGCAACACCGGGATGCCCACGTTCCGCGGGGAGCGGGTGCACCAGATGATCGCCGACATGGAGAAGCGCGGCGTCGGCTTCGACGTCCGCTGGCGCCACCTCGCGGCGGACGGAGACACCGTGCTGACCGACCGCACCGACGTCCTCGCCTACGGCGGTTGGGAGACGTCCTTCGGCGTGCGCGGCACGTTCGTGGTGCGTGACGGTCGGATCACGCTCTGGGACGACGCGTTCAGCTGGCTCGAGCTCCTGGCGTCCGGCGTCGTCGGGCTGGGCCGGGTGCTCACCTCCCGATAGCTCCCCGCGCGGCGCGGGACGGCCCTACGCTGCGACTCGTGTGCGACACCTTCGTCTTCCGCACCGAGACCGGGACGGTGCTCGCGAAGAACTCCGACCGCGACCCCAACGAGGCCCAGCTCTGGGAGTGGACGAGCGCCGCCGACCACGCCGAGGGTGCTCGCACCCGCACGACGTACGTCGACCTCCCCCAGGTCGGGCACACCCACGCGACCGTGGTCTCCCGCCCGTGGTGGATGTGGGGCGCCGAGATGGGCGCCAACGAGCACGGCGTGGCGATCGGCAACGAGGCGGTGTTCACCACGGAGCCGACCGGTCTCGAACCGGGCCTGCTCGGCATGGACCTGCTGCGCCTCGCGCTCGAGCGGTCGGACTCCGCGCGGGCCGCGGTGGAGGTGATCGTGTCCCTCCTCGAGGAGCACGGCCAGAGCGGGCCGTGCAGCGTCGAGCACCGGCGTTTCACGTACCACAACAGCTTCCTGGTCGCCGACCGCGACGGCGCGATCGTGCTCGAGACGGCTGGCCGGCGGTGGGCCGCCGAGGAGGTCACCGGCGCGGCTCGCAGCATCAGCAACGGGCTCACGATCCCCGGTTTCGCGGAGCGGTACGCCGACCGGCTGCGCGGCCGGGTCGCGCGTTGCGCCTCGCGGCGGGCGTTGACCCAACGCCGCGCGGGCGGGGCCGGAGGCGTCCTCGACGCCGTGTCGATCCTGCGTGACAACGGGACCGGGAGCGGCCCCCGGTGGTCCCCGGTCAACGGCTCCATGGTCGGCCCGAACATGCACGCGGGCGGCCTGGTCGCCTCGAGCCAGACGGTGTCGTCGTGGGTGAGCGACCTGGGGACGGGCATCCACTGGGCGACCGGCACCGCCGACCCGGCGCTGTCGCTGTTCGTGCCGCTGCGCGTGGACGAGCCGTTGACGGAGGCGGCGTACCCCACCGAGGGCGTCAGCAACCGGCGCGACGAGCACTCGCTGTGGTGGCGCCACGAGCGATGGCACCGCGACGCGCTGCGCGACTGGGTCGGGGCCGAGTCGCGGATCGCGTCGGCACGCGACGAGGTCCAGAGCCGCTGGGTCGCACGGCCGCCGACGACCGCTGACGCCCTCGCCGAGGCGGAGGGGCTGCGCGAGGAGTGGGCGGCGACGGCCGCCGGGACCCCGGGTGACACCAGGCCCGCCTGGGCGCGCCGGCGCTGGAGGGACTTCGAGAGGAAGGCGGTCGGCAGATGACCGATGTCGTGGTGGTCGGAGCGGGGCTGTCCGGGCTGGCCGCGGCCAGGCGGCTGCAGACGGTCGGCAGGTCGGTGGTCGTGCTCGAGGCCCGCGACCGCGTCGGCGGCCGCACGGAGGCCGGCGCGCTCAGCGACGGCCAGTGGATCGAGCTGGGCGGCCAGTGGGTCGGCCCGACCCAGGACCGCATGTACGAGCTGATCGCCGAGCTCGGGCTCGAGACGGTCCCGACGTACAACGACGGCGACATCGTGTTCTCGCTGTGCGGCCGCACCGGCCGCCTCGCCGGCAAGAAGGGCGCGATCCCCCGGCTGAACCCGTTCGCGATCGCCGACCTCGCCCAGGGGACGCTCCGCTTCGCTCGGCTCGCCCGACAGGTCGACCTCGAGCAGCCGTGGTCGAGCGATCGGGCCGCCGCCCTGGACGGCCAGACGTTCCGCACCTGGGTGCAGCGCAACCTGCGCACCCCTCAGGGGCGGGCGTACTTCGAGCTCTACTGCGAGGCGGTGTTCTCCGCCGACCTCTCGGACCTCTCGCTGCTGCACGCGCTGTTCTACACCCGGTCCGGCACCGACATGGACACGCTGATGGCGGTCGACCGCGGCGCGCAGCAGGACCGGATCGCGGGCGGGTCGTGGCGGATCAGCGAGCGGCTCGCGGCCGACCTGGACGTCCGCCTCGGTCAGCCGGTGCGCTCGGTGTCGCACCGCGAGGACGGCGTGCGCCTCACGACCCGCGACGGCACGACGTACGACGCCCAGCGCGCGATCATCACCGTCCCACCCGCCCTGGCGGGACGGCTGGAGTACGACCCGCCGCTTCCCGGCTGGCGTGACCAGCTGACCCAGAAGGTGCCCGCGGGCAGCGTGTTCAAGGTCTACGCCGTCTACCCCACCCCGTTCTGGCGCGAGGAGGGGCTCAACGGGCAGGCGGGGTCGGACGTCGGGCCGGTCAAGGTCACCTTCGACAACACCCCTCCCGGTTACGACCGGGGCATCCTGATGGGCTTCATCGAGGCGGCCGACGGCCGGGAGTGGGCGCGTCGGCCGCCCGAGGAGCGGCAGGCGGCGGTCGTCGACTGCTTCGTTCGCTACTTCGGCCCGCAGGCGGCCACGCCGTTGGAGTACGTCGAGCGGGACTGGATGGCCGAGGAGTTCACCCGGGGCTGCTACGGCGCTCACTTCGCACCCGGTGTGTGGACCGGGTTCGGGCACGCGCTGCGGGAGCCGATCGGCCGCCTGCACTGGGCGGGCGCCGAGTGCGCGTCGGTGTGGAACGGCTACATGGAGGGCGCCGTCCGGTCCGGGGAGGCGACGGCCGGCGAGGTGCACGCGCTGCTGGGAAATCGACCTGCCGGAGGGACGCGGTCTCGGTAGCCTCGGCACCGAGGTGAGCTGCCCGTGCGCATTCCGGTGGATCGAGACGGTCCGACCCCGATCTGGCGCCAGGTCGCTGCCGCACTGCGCACCGAGATCCTCAGCGGGGCGCTGCCTCCCGGAGCTCGGCTGCCCTCCACCCGCCGACTGGCCGCCGACCTGTCCGTGAGCCGGATCCTGGTCGAGAACGCCTACGCCGAGCTCGCCGCCGACGGCCTGGTCGAGGGGCGACCGGGGAGCGGGACGTTCGTGGCCGGCGCGGCGCCGGGCCGTCCGGTCTCGACCGCACCCGTCGACGAGGTCTCCTTCCGCGGGGTCGGCGACCCCGATCTCTACCCGGTGAAGGCGATGACGAACACCATCCGAGACGTCGTGCGGCGCGACGGCTCCGCGGTGCTCGGCTACGGCGCCGAGGTCTCCGGCCACCCGCCGCTGCGCGCGACGATCGCGCAGATGCTGGCGTCCCAGGGCATCCACGTCGATCCACGCGATGTGTTGATCACCTCGGGGTCCCAGCAGGGACTGGCGTTGGTGTTCTTCGCGCTGCTCCGTCGCGGCGACCCCGTCGTCGTGGAGCGCCCGACCTACGACGGCGCACTGGAGCTGCTTGCCAACCTCGGCGCCGAGGTGATCGGCGTCGACGTCGACCGGGACGGCATGCGCGTGGACCAGCTGGCCGACATCGTCAGCCGCCACCGTCCGCGCCTGATCTACACCGTGCCGACCTTCCAGAACCCCACCGGCGCGTCCCTGGCCGGCGACCGGCGACGCCGCCTGCTCGAGATCGCGGAGTCGGTCGACGCGGTGGTCGTCGAGGACGACTTCGTGGGCGACCTGCACTACGACGGGCCCACCCAGCCGGCCCTGCGGTCGCTCGCCTCCCCCGGCCGGGTCGTCTACCTCGGGACGTTCTCCAAGCTGCTCATGCCCTCGGTCCGCGTGGGCTACCTGGTCGCGGACCGGGAGCCGATGGAGCGCTTCGTGTCGATGAAGCGCTCGCTGGACCTCTCGACCTCCCTGCTCATGCAGGTGGCGCTCGACCGGTACCTCGCCGTGGGCCGGTACCAGGCGCACCTCGCGCGCTGCGCTCGGCTGTACCGGCCCCGCCGGGACGCCCTGGTCGCCGCCGTCCGGCGCGACCTGGGCTGGGACGTGAGCCCTCCGACCGGTGGGCTCTTCCTCTGGGCACGGCTCCCGTCGGGCCTGGGCTCCGGCGCGCTGGCCGACGCGGCCGAGAAGCGTGGGACCGGCCTCGCCGCCGGCGCCCCGTTCTTCCCCGACGGTGTCGGCGGCG
The DNA here is from genome assembly GCF_024509035.1 of Nocardioides sp. Taxonomy (GTDB): domain Bacteria; phylum Actinomycetota; class Actinomycetes; order Propionibacteriales; family Nocardioidaceae; genus Nocardioides. The sequence goes on from NZ_JANINT010000091.1 coordinate 36,588, forward strand.
AGCGCTTCGCGCGCCTCAACTTCGTCGTCAACGGCCCGGAGCGGATGCGCGAGGGAGTGCGCCGCTTGCAGCTCGCGGTCGAGGACCTGCACGGGCCCGCGCAGCGGTGAGCAGCCGCCCGGGCGGCTGCTCGGTCAGTCCTCCTCGCGCCGGGTCGCGACCATGCGCCCGACCCAGCCACGCAGCCGCCGGCGCCGTGTGCTGCGCCGGCACGAGCGCCGCTGGTCCTCCGCGATCCTCTGGCGCGCGGCGTGGAGGATGAGCTCCGGGTACGCGTCCTTGATCTCCATCAGGTGTCCTCCTTCCAGGTCATGCCTTGAACCTAGATCGGAGGACACGTGACGCCTACGGCCACTCAGGCCGCAGTTCGGTCAGGCCAATCGCTCCCCGAGGCGCTGCTCAGCAGCTGAGGCCGTCCTCGGGAACCGTGCCGTCGACCAGGTAGTCCTCGACGGCCTCGTCGACGCACTCGTTGCCGGAGTTGTAGCCGGTGTGGCCGTCGCCGTCACGGCTCACGAGCACGCCCGACTCGAGCTGGTCGGCGAGGTGGACCGCCCAGTCGTACGGCGTCGCCGGGTCGCGGGTCGTCCCGACCACGACGATCGGCGCGGCACCGGCGGCACGGACGCGCCGGTCCTTCTCGCTGGAGCGGACCCGGATGCCGCCGCAGTTGGTGAGCCCCCAGGCGAAGACGCTGCCGAACGTGGGCGAGGCCTTCTCGAAGTCCGGCAGGTTGGCGGCGACCTCGTCGGGAGCGATCGCGTAGGGGTCGTCGAGACAGCTGATCGCGTAGATCGCCTCGGAGCTGTTGTCGGTGTAGCCGTCGGCGCCGCGGGAGGTGTAGAGGTCGGAGAGCTGCAGCAGCACCGAGCCGTCTCCTGCGAAACCGGCCTTGAGCGCCTGGCTGAGGATCACCCAGTAGTCGCGGCTGTAGAGCGGGAGCACGATCCCGTAGAACGCGTTGCCCACCTCGAGCTCGCGCCCGCCGCTCCCCGGGAGCGGGTCGGCGTCCACGGAGTCGATGAAGTCGCGGATGCGCTGGAGCCCCTCGTCGACCGAGTCGCCGAGGAAGCAGCTGTCGGTGCCCTCGACGCAGTTGGAGACGTAGGCGCGCAGGGCCGTCTCGAAGCCGGCGGCCTGCTCGAGGCTGAGCTCGCGAGAGCTGATCGAGAGGTCGACCGCGCCGTCGAGCACCAGGCGGCCGACCTTGTCGGGGAAGAGGTCGGCGTACGTCGCGCCCAGCTTGGTGCCGTAGGAGGCACCGAAGTAGGTCAACGTCGACTCCCCGAGGGCCGCGCGCAGGACGTCCATGTCGCGCGCCGCCTCGACGGTGGTGACGTGGGCGGCCAGTGCGCCGGACCGCGCGGCGCAGCCCCGGCCCAGGGCGTCGATCCAGCCCTCGTAGGTGGTGACCTCCTCCGGCGTGTCGGGGTCGGGATCGCCGGCCAGGTAGGCGTCGAGCTCGTCGTCGCTGAGGCAGTCGACGGGGTCGCTGTCACCGGTGCCGCGCGGGTCGAAGCCGACCACGTCGTAGGCGTCGAGCAGCGGCTCCCGGAACACCTGCGCCGCGCTCGCGGCGTAGTCGGTGCCGGGCGCGCCCGGCCCGCCGGGGTTGACGACCAGCGACCCGATGCGCGCGTCGGGGTCCTGGGCGGGCACCTTGAGCAGGGCCAGGTCGATCGTGTCGCCGCCCGGGTCGGCGTAGTCGAGCGGCACGGTGAGCGTCGAGCACAGGGCCTCGTCGTCGGGGCACTGCGACCACCGCAACGTCTGGCCGTAGAACTCCGCCAGCGCAGGGTCGGGGGGCTCGGTCGCCCCCGGGTCGGGCGTCGTGGTGGGCGCGTCGGTGCGCGGAGTGGAGGACGTGCCGCCGTCGTCGGAGTCGAGCGCCGCGAGCACCGCGACACCCCCGACGCCGAGCAGCAGCGCCAGGACCACGAGGACGACCAGGGCACGCCTCACCCGGTGCGCACCTCCGGCGCGACGAGCGCGACCATCATCGACTCCAGGGCCAGCATCGGCTGCACGTTGAACTCCAGCATTTGCTCCCGGGCCTCGAAGATCGCCGCGATGCGGCGCAGGTGCGCCTCGGGCGGGGAGGTCCGCGCCAGGAGGGCGATGTCGCCGCGGATCTCCTCGTTGACCAGGACGCCCGCCGTGCCGAGGGACAACGCGATCGCGTCGCGGTAGACCGAGACGAGGTCCATCAGGCCGCGGTCGACGACGTCGAGGTGACGGCGCTTGGCCCGCGTCTTCTGGTCCTTCTCGAGGTCGCGCAGGGCCGGGGCGTACTCGCGGGGGCGCCGGCCGCGTTCGACGACGCCGTAGGCGCTGTCGAGGTCGGCCTTCTCACGCGCGTCGAGCTCGCCGGTCATCAGCTCGGCCTCCTGCTTGGCCAGCTCGCTGAGGCTCGAGGCCGCGTCCATGCAGGCGCGCAGGGTGACCAGCCGGGCCGGCAGGGCGACGACCTCGCGACGCCGGTTGCGGGTCGCCTCGTCGCGGGCGAGCGCTCGGGCCCGGCCGATGTGACCCTGGCTGGCGCGTGCGGCGTACGACGCGAGCGCGGCGTCCACGCCGTCGGTGCGACCCAGGAACGAGGCGACGTCGTCCACGGTCGGCGTGGTCAGCGTGACCAGGCGGCACCGGGAGCGGATCGTGGGCAGCACGTCCTCGACCGTGGGGGCGCACAGCATCCACACCGTGCGGGGAGCGGGCTCCTCGATGGACTTGAGGAGCGCGTTCCAGGCGCGTTCGGTGAGCCGGTCGGCGTCCTCGACGACCATGATCTGCCAGCGCCGCCCGACCGGGGCGAGTGCGGAGCGCCGCACCAGGTCACGCATCTCGTCGACGCCGATCGAGAGCTTCTCGGTGCGGATCACCGCCACGTCCGCGTGGCTGCCGGCCAGCACGGTGTGGCACTCGTGGCAGCTGCCGCACCCGCGCTCGGCGCCGGTCCGCTCGCACTGGAGGGCTGCAGCGAACGCGACCGCGGCGTTGGACCGTCCCGACCCGGGCGGCCCGGTGAACAGGTAGGCGTGGCTCATGCCCTGCCCGTCGGCGGCGGCCCGGAGGACCTCGATCGCGTGTCGCTGGCCGACCAGGTCGTCCCAGACCGTCCCGCCGCTCATCGGCGGGCCGCCTGGGACAGCAGCGGCGCGACGCGGTCGCGCACCGCGCGGGCGATGTCCTCGCGGCCGGCCCGCGCGTCGATGACGAGGTAGTGGTCGGGGTCGGCGGCGGCCATCGCGAGGTAGCGTTCGCGCACCCGCAGGTGGAACTCCAGCGACTCGCCCTCGATGCGGTCGCGCTCGTCGAAGCGCCCGAGCCCGTGCTCGGGGTCGAGGTCGAGCACCACGGTCAGGTGGGGCCGCAGGTCGTGGGTGGCCCAGCGGGCGATCCGCTCGACCTCCCCGATGTCCAGGGCGCGGCCCGCACCCTGGTAGGCGAGCGTGGAGTCGACGTAGCGGTCGGTGATCACGACGGCGCCCCGCTCGAGGGCGGGCAGCACGACGGCGTGCACGTGCTCGGCCTTGTCGGCGGCGTAGAGCAGGGTCTCGGTGCGGTCGGAGATCTCACCTGTCTCGGGGCTCAGCACGATCGCGCGGAGCTCGCGGCCGACCTCGGTGGCCCCGGGCTCGAAGGTGAGCACGACCTCGTGACCCTCCTGCTCGAGCCAGCCACCGAGCAGCCCGGACTGGGTGGACTTGCCCGAGCCGTCGCCGCCCTCGAAGCACACGAACACGCCGGTGGCGGCGTACGAGGCAGCTGGGGTGGCGGGACCGGTGCTCACGCGAGGAACCTACGGGGCGGCGCCGACGCAATCCACCGGGGGTCCACAACCGCGACCTCGATCCGCGCGAGATGATGCCGAGCCCCGAGATCCCCTGGTCAGGGTGGGGGTCTCGGGGCTCGGACTCGGGTGGCCTCGCGCCTACCGACGGAACAGCGTGACGAGCTCTCCGTTCTGGGGATCGATCTGGTCGGTGTCGTCACCCGAGAGCAGACCGATGAGCAGCATGGAGAGCAACCCGACGGCGGCGATGCCGAGGACCACCAGCATGAGTGCTCGGCGGCGGGCGGGGGTGGGATCAGCCATGCACGACCGGTACCCACCCGTCGCCGAGCGATGTCCTCCGAGGTCCTCCGAGGTCCTCCGAGGTCCTCAACGGTCCTCAGCGGTCCTCAGCGGTCCTCAGCGGTCCTCAGCGGACGCCGGGTGGCTCCGCTTCGAGATGGGCCATCTCCTCGACGAGCTCGTCGGGCGGTGGCGGCGTGGGCTCGGTCTCGCCCGCGCCACCGGTGCCGGCGGTGCGCTTCTTGTTCCAGACGTCGAAGGCGACCGCGGCGAGCAGCACGAGCCCCTTGATGGCCTGCTGCCAGTCGATGCCGATGCTGTTGAGCGACATGCCGTTGTTGAGCACGCCCATGACCAGACCACCGATGATCGCGCCGATCACGGTGCCGACACCGCCGGTGACCGCTGCGCCGCCGATGAACGACGCGGCGATGGCGTCGAGCTCGAAGTTCACACCTGCCTTGGGGTTGGCGGCCGTGAGGCGAGCGGTCGTCACCAGGCCGGCGAGGCCGGCGAGGAGGCCCATGTTCGTCATCACGAGGAAGTCGACCCGCTTGGTGTTGACGCCCGACATCGTGGCGGCGTCGACGTTGCCGCCGATCGCGTAGACGTGCCGGCCGAAGACCGTGCGAGACATGATGAAGGTGTAGATCCCGATCAGGGCGAACAGGATCAGGCCCACGATCGGCAGGCCGCGCGCGTCGGCGAGGAGGTAGCTGAACTCCAAGATGACCGCGCCGAGCACGACCTGCTTGAGCACGAACAGCCCGAACGGCAGGACCTCGAAGTTGTAGCGCTTGGAGGCCGCGCGCTTGCGGAAGTCGAAGAACACCAGCAGGGCGACCACGAGCACGCCGAGGAGCAGGGTCAGGTTGTGCAGGTCGGTGTCGGGACCGATCTCGGGCAGGAACCCGTTGCCGATGTCCTTGAAGCCCTGGGGCAGGCTGCCGACGGTCGCGCCCTCGAGGACGACGAGCGTGAGGCCGCGGAAGAGCAGCATGCTGGCCAAGGTGACGATGAACGCCGGGATGCCGACGTACGCGACCCAGAAGCCGTGCCAGGCGCCGATCAGGGCGCCGAGCGCGAGGCAGAGGATCACGGCCAGGAACCAGGGCACGTCGTGCTTGGTCATCAAGATCGCGCCGACGGCGCCGACGAACGCGGCGACCGAGCCGACCGAGAGGTCGATGTGGCGGGCCACGATCACGATCACCATGCCGATGGCCAGGATCAGGATGTGGGCGTTCTGCACGACCAGGTTGGAGACGTTCAGCGGCTTGAGCAGCACACCGTCGGTCGTGAACTGGAACAGGATCACGATCGCCGCGAGGGCGATGATCATCCCGTACTGGCGGATGTTCCCGCGCAGGATGGTGGTCAAGGAGCTCATCAGTTATCTCGCATCCGCTGTCATGTACCGCATGAGGGACTCCTGGGTGGCGTCCCCACGCTTGAACTCGTGGGTGATCACGCCCTCGGCGAGCGTGTAGATCCGGTCGCACAGCCCGAGCAGCTCGGGCAGCTCGGAGGAGATCACCAGGACACCCTTGCCCTCGCGGGCGAGGGTCTGGATGATCCCGTAGATCTCGAACTTGGCGCCGACGTCGATGCCGCGCGTGGGCTCGTCGAGGATCAGCAGCTGCGGCTCGGTGTAGAGCCACTTGCCCAGCACGACCTTCTGCTGGTTGCCTCCCGACAGCTGGCGGACCCCGGTGGTCACCGTCGGCGCCTTGATGCCGAAGCTGCGCCGGTAGCGCTCGGCGACCAGCACCTCCTCGCGCTCGTCGACCGTGAGCCCCTTGCGGAGCCGGTCGAGTCCGGCAGAGGAGATCGAGGTCTTGACGTCGTCGAGGAGGTTGAGGCCGAGCCCCTTGCGGTCCTCGCTGACGTACGCGATGCCGGCCTTGATGGCGTCGTGCACGGACTTGAGCCGCAGCTCCTTGCCGCCGAGGGTGATCGTGCCGTGGTGCTTGCTGCCGTAGGAGCGTCCGAAGACGCTCCGGGCCAGCTCGGTGCGCCCGGCGCCCATCAGTCCCGCGATGCCGACGATCTCGCCACGGCGCACCGAGAGGCTCGCGCGGTCGATCACGACCCGGTTGTGGTCCATCGGGTGCATGACACTCCAGTCCCGGACCTCGAGCAGCACGTCGCCGATCTGGGGGGTGTGGTCGGGGAACCGGTGCTCGAGGCTCCGGCCGACCATCCCACGGATGATCCGGTCCTCGTCGACGCCACCGGCGGTGACGTCCAGCGTCTCGATGGTCTTGCCGTCACGCAGGATCGTGATGGAGTCGGAGATCCGGGCGATCTCGTTCAGCTTGTGGCTGATCATGATCGAGGTGATGCCCTTGCCCTGCAGCCCCTTGAGCAGGTCGAGCAGGTGGTTGGAGTCCTCGTCGTTCAGCGCAGCGGTCGGCTCGTCGAGGATGAGGAGCTTGACCTCCTTGCTCAGCGCCTTCGCGATCTCGACCAGCTGCTGCTTGCCGATGCCGAGGTTCTTCACCGCGGTGAGGGGGTTCTCCCGCAGGCCGACGCGAGCCATCAGCTCGATGGCTCGGCTGTTGGCCTCGTCCCAGTTGATGACGCCCCGGGTCGCGGTCTCGTTGCCGAGGAAGATGTTCTCGGCGATCGAGAGGTCGGGGATGAGCGCCAGCTCCTGGTGGATGATGACGATGCCGGCCGCCTCGCTCTGCCGGATGTTGGTGAACTCGACGGGCTGTCCTTCGTAGACGATCTCGCCTTCGTAGGTCCCGTGCGGGTGGACACCGCTCAGCACCTTCATCAGCGTCGACTTGCCGGCGCCGTTCTCACCGCAGATCGCGTGGATCTCACCACGCGCGACGGCGAGGTTGACGTCCGACAGCGCCAGCACGCCGGGGAAGCGCTTCGTGATCGAGCGCATCTCCAGGATCGGCTGGGCCATGGGGCCACCTCCTCGGTGGATCAGGGTTGGTAGCCCGCGGGCGGACCCGGGATCGCCGAGCCCGCCCGCGGGAGGATCACTTCAGCTCGTCGGCGGTGTAGTAGCCCGTGTCGACGAGGGCCGTCTGCACGTTCTCCTTGGTGACGAGCACCGGGTCGAGCAGGTAGGACGGGACGACCTTGACGCCGTTGTCGTACGTCTCGGTGTCGTTGACCTCGGGCTCGTCGCCCGCGCTGATGGCCTTGATCATGTCGACGGTGACCTTGGCAAGGTCGCGGGTGTCCTTGAACACGGTGGAGTACTGCTCACCGGCCATGATCGACTTGACCGACTGCACCTCGGCGTCCTGGCCGGTGACGACCGGCAGGGCCTTGCCGCCGCCGCCGTAGCCGTTGCCCTGGAGGGCGGCGATGATGCCGAGCGAGAGGCCGTCGTAGGGCGAGAGCACGCCCTGGACCGTCTTGGAGGCGTAGGTCTTGGTGAGGATGTCCTCCATGCGCTTCTGGGCCGTGGCCGGGTCCCAACGCAGGATGGCGGCCTGGTCGAAGTCGGTCTGACCCGAGGGCACCACGATGTCGCCGGAGTCGATCATCGGCTGGAGGATCGACATGGCGCCGTTCCAGAAGAACGTCGCGTTGTTGTCGTCGGGCGAGCCCGCGAACAGCTCGACGTTGTAGGGGGGCTCACCGGTGGCCTTGAGACCGTCGACCAGCGACTGGGCCTGGATCACGCCGACCTTGAAGTTGTCGAAGGTCGTGTAGTAGCTGATCGCGTCGGAGTCACGGATCAGGCGGTCGTACGACAGGATCTCGATGTCCTGGCTCGCCGCGGTCTCGAGCACGTCGCCGAGGGCCTTGCCGTCGATGGCCGCGATGACCAGCATGTCGACGCCCTTGGTGACCATGTTCTCGACCTGGGAGACCTGGGTCGGGATGTCGTCCTCGGCGTACTGCAGGTCGACGGAGTATCCGGCGTCCTCCAGCTGCTTCTTGATGTTGTTGCCGTCGGCGATCCAACGCTCCGAGGACTTGGTCGGCATCGCGACACCGATGGTCCCGCCGCCGCCGGAGCCGCCGTCGCCCTTCGAGTCGTCGTCCCCGCCGCACGCGGCGAGGGTCAGCGCAAGGCTGCCTGCGACGATCGTGGTGAGTAGCTTGCGCATGCACCTTCTCCAATTCACTACCTGGGGGCGCAGGTCCGTCCTGTGCCCTGCTCCGGTCGCCGGTCCCATCACAGGCCCTGCGCCAGTCGGTGGTACGCCGCGCTCCACTTCAGCTCCTTGGTCAGGCCGCGGATGGTGGTGTCGGCGTCGATCAGCACGAGCTCCGTGCTGAGCATCTCCGCGAGGTCCTCGAGGTGCTCGGCGCTCAGCGCGGTGGACAGCACCGTGTGGTGCGGACCGCCGGCTGCGAGCCAGGCCTCGGTGGACGTGCGGAGGTCGGGGGCCGGTCGCCACACAGCGCGGGCGACCGGGAGGTTGGGCAGCGGCTCGGCCGGCGGGACGACCTCGATCTCGTTCGCGACGAAGCGGAACCGGTCGCCGAGGTCGGCGGTGCCGAGCACGACGCC
>NZ_JANINT010000092.1 GCF_024509035.1 Nocardioides sp.
GGGCAGGCAGCCCGCCTCGATCGCGCCGCGGTCACCGGCGCGGCGCGGCACCCAGGCCAGGCGAGCACCGGTGCGCTTGGCCAGCGCGGCGGCGGCGCTCAGGGCGCCGGGCGAGGTGGCGAGCCGCTCGCCGACCAGGACCACCGCGGTGGAGTCGATGCCGAACTCGGCGTGGGAGACGAGGCCCTCGAGGGCTGCGGCCTCGCCGCCGGGCGCCGTCCGCAGCAGCTGACCGCTCATCTTGGCCAGGCCGCGAGAGGCGTACGGCGCGATCGACACCACGCGGGTGCCGCGCTTGGAGGCCTTGCGCAGCCGCAGGAAGACCATGCCGGCCTCGTCCTCGGGCTCGAGCCCGGCCAGGACCACCGTCGAGGCGGACTCGAGGTCGGCGTAGGTCACACCGCCGTTGCCCGGGCCGCGCAGCACGACCTCGGAGGCGAGGAACGAGGTCTCCTCGGCCGAGAGCGGCCGGGAGCGGAAGTCCACGTCGTTGGTGCCGAGCGCCACGCGCGCGAACTTGCTGTAGGCGAAGGCGTCCTCGGCGGTGACGCGGCCACCGGTGAGGACAGCGCTGCCGCCCGCCGCCTGCAGGCCGCGTGCTGCGACGGCGAACGCCTCGGTCCAGGACGCCGGACGAAGCGATCCGTCCTCGTCACGCACCTGCGGGTAGGTGAGCCGGTCGTCCTCGGTCGCGTAGTGGAAGCCGAACCGGTCCTTGTCGGTGATCCACTCCTCGTTGACCTCCGGGTCGTTGCCCGCGAGGCGGCGCATGACCTTGCCGCGGCGGTGGTCGACGCGGATCGCGGAGCCACACGCGTCGTGCTCGGCGACGCTCGGGGTCGACACGAGGTCGAAGGGGCGCGAGCGGAAGCGGTAGTCGGCACTGGTGAGCGCGCCGACGGGGCAGATCTGGATGGTGTTGCCGGAGAAGTAGGACTCGAACGGCTCGCGCTCGTAGATGCCGACCTGCTGGAGCGCGCCGCGCTCGATCAGCGCGATGAACGGGTCACCGGCGATCTGCTCGGAGAAGCGGGTGCACCGGGCGCAGAGGATGCAGCGCTCACGGTCGAGGAGCACCTGGGCGGAGATGTTGATCGGCTTGGGGTAGGTCCGCTTGTAGCCGGTGAAGCGGGACTCGCCGCGGCCGTTGGACATCGCCTGGTTCTGCAGCGGGCACTCACCGCCCTTGTCGCACACGGGGCAGTCCAGCGGGTGGTTGATCAGGAGGAACTCCATGATCCCCTGCTGGGCCTTGTCCGCGACCGGGCTGGTGGCCTGGGTGTTGACGACCATGCCCTCGGCGACGGGCAGCGTGCAGGACGCCTGCGGCTTGGGGAAGCCGCGACCGTTGCCGGCGTCGGGGATGTCGACGAGGCATTGACGGCAGGCGCCGACGGGCGCGAGCAGCGGGTGGTCGCAGAAGCGCGGGATCTGGACGCCGATCTGCTCGGCGGCCCGGATCACCAGCGTGCCCGCGGGCACGCTCGTCTGGACGCCGTCGATCGTGACGGTGACCAGGTTCTCCGTGGCCTTCTCCGGTGTGGTCGTCATGCTGTGGCTCCAGCAGGTGCGAAGACGGTGGCCGCCGCCGGGTCGAACGGGCAGCCGCCATGGGTGAGGTGCGCGACGTACTCGTCGCGGAAGAACTTGATCGAGCTCGCGACCGGGCTGACCGCGCCATCGGCGAGGGCGCAGAACGAGCGGCCGAGGATGTTGTCGCACTGGTCGAGCAGCAGGTCGAGGTCCTCCTCGTTGCCCTGCCCCTTCTCGAGCGCGGCCAGCACCTGCACCAGCCACCACGTGCCCTCACGGCACGGGGTGCACTTGCCGCACGACTCGTGCTTGTAGAACTCCGTCCACCGCAGCGTCGCGCGCACCACGCAGGTCGTGTCGTCGAAGATCTGCAGGGCGCGGGTGCCGAGCATCGAGCCGGCCGCGCCGACACCCTCGAAGTCGAGCGGGATGTCGAGGTGCTCGGCGGTCAGCAGCGGGGTGCTGGAGCCACCCGGCGTCCAGAACTTCAGCTCGTGGCCCTCGCGGATGCCACCGGCGAGGTCGATGAGGGTGCGCAACGTGATCCCGAGCGGGGCTTCGTACTGCCCGGGCCGCTTGACGTGGCCGGACAGTGAGAAGATGCCGACTCCCTTGGACTTCTCGGTGCCCATCGAGGCGAACCACTCGTGGCCGTTGGCGATGATGCTCGGCACCGACGCGATCGACTCGACGTTGTTGATGACCGTCGGGCTGGCGTAGAGGCCGGCGACCGCGGGGAACGGCGGGCGCAGCCGCGGCTGGCCGCGGCGGCCTTCGAGACCTTCGAGCAGCGCGGTCTCCTCACCACAGATGTAGGCGCCCGCGCCGGCGTGCACCACGATGTCGAGGTCGTAGCCGGAGCCGTGGATGTTGGTGCCGAGGTGACCGGCGAGATAGGCCTCCTGGACCGCCCGCTGGACCCGGCGGATCACGTGGAGGACCTCACCGCGGATGTAGATGAACGCCTTGTTGGCGCGGATGGCGTAGGAGCTGATGATCACGCCCTCCACGAGCGTGTGGGGGCTCGCCATCATCAGCGGGATGTCCTTGCAGGTGCCCGGCTCGGACTCGTCGGCGTTGACCACGAGGTACTTGGGCTTGGGGTTGTCCTGCGGGATGAAGCCCCACTTCATGCCGGTCGGGAAGCCCGCGCCGCCACGACCGCGCAGGCCCGACTCCTTGACCGCGTCGATGATCGCGTCGGGCGCCATCGAGAAGGCCTTGTCGAGCGCCTGGTAGCCGCCGCGCTGCTCGTAGGCGGCCAGCGTCCAGCTGCGCTCCTGGTCCCAGTTGTCGGTGAGGACGGGAGTGAGGACGTCGGTCACTGGGCGTCTCCCTTCTCGGCGGCCGTCTCGGACGTGCCGCTCTCCTTCTCGACCGTCGCGTTGTCGGACTGCGGCGGGCTGGCCTCGGCTGCGGCCTGCTCGACCTGGCGAGGCTCCTCGGGAACCGCGTGGCCGTTCTCGCCCTGGGCGCCGGCGGGCGCCGTCCAGCCCTTCTCACGTGCGATGCCGAGGCCGACCAGCGACGCCGGACCAGCGGCGGGGCCCTCGTCTGCGAGGTCGTCGGGGAAGCCGGCGAGCACCCGCTCGGCCTCGCGCCAGGTGACGATGCGCGGGCCGCGCGTGGAACGGACCTCCTTGCCGGCGCGCAGGTCGTCGATGATCTGCATGGCGGTCTCGGGGGTCATGTTGTCCATGAACTCCCAGTTGACCATCATCACCGGCGCGTAGTCGCAGGCCGCGTTGCACTCGACGTGCTCGAGGGTGATCTTGCCGTCCTCGGTGGTCTCGTCGTTGCCGACGCCGAGGTGGTCCTTGAGCCGCTCGAAGATCGCGTCGCCACCCATGACCGCGCACAGCGTGTTGGTGCAGACGCCGACGTGGTAGTCGCCGACCGGGCGGCGCTTGTACATCGTGTAGAACGTCGCGACGCCGCTGACCTCGGCGGCGGTGATGTTCAGCAGCTCGGCGCAGGCCTCGATGCCCTCCGGGGTGATCCGACCCTCGACGGACTGCACGAGGTGCAGCATCGGCAGCAGACCGCTGCGCGGCTCCGGGTAGCGCGCGGCGATCTCCTGCAGCTCGCCGTACGTAGTTTCGCTCAGCATTAGCGGTCGACGCCTCCCATGACGGGATCGATGGACGCGATCGCGACGATGACGTCGGCGACCATGCCGCCCTCCGCCATCACGCTCGTCGCCTGCAGGTTGGTGAAGGACGGGTCGCGGAAGTGCGCCCGGAACGGGCGGGTGCCACCGTCGGAGACCACGTGCGCGCCGAGCTCGCCGCGGGGCGACTCGACCGGCACGTAGGCCTGGCCGGCCGGGACCCGGAAGCCTTCGGTCACCAGCTTGAAGTGGTGGATCAGGGCCTCCATGGACTCACCCATGATGTGCCGGATGTGGTCGAGGCTGTTGCCCATCCCGTCGCTGCCGATCGCGAGCTGGCTGGGCCAGCCGATCTTCTTGTCCTGGATCATCACCGGGGCACCGTCGAGCCCGGCGAGCCGGTCGGCGGCCTGCTCGATGATCCGCAGGGACTCCCACATCTCGTTCAGGCGCACCCGGAACCGGCCGTAGGAGTCGGAGCTGTCCCAGGTCTGGACGTCGAAGTCGTAGGTCTCGTAGCCGCAGTAGGGCTGGGTCTTGCGCAGGTCCCACGGGTACCCGGTGCTGCGCAGCACCGGACCGGTGATGCCGAGCGCCAGGCAACCCTCGAGGTCGAGGTGGCCGATGCCGTCGAGGCGCCCGATGAAGATCGGGTTGGCGTTGCAGAACGCGGCGTACTCGGGGAGCCGCTTCTTCATCAAGGTGATGAAGCCGCGGATCTCGTCGAGGGCACCCGGAGGCAGGTCCTGGGCCACGCCACCGGGGCGGAAGAACGCGTGGTTCATGCGCAGGCCGGTGATCAGCTCGAAGAGGTCGAGGCACAGCTCGCGCTCGCGGAAGCCGATCGTCATCACGGTCAGCGCACCGAGCTCCATGCCGCCGGTCGCGATCGCGACCAGGTGGGAGGAGATGCGGTTGAGCTCCATGAGGAGGACCCGCATGACCGAGGCCTTCTCGGGGATCTGGTCCTCGATGCCGAGCAGCCGCTCCACGCCGAGGACGTACGTCGCCTCGTTGAAGAACGGGCTGAGGTAGTCCATCCGGGTGCAGAACGTGACGCCCTGCGTCCAGGAGCGGTACTCCATGTTCTTCTCGATGCCGGTGTGGAGGTAGCCGATGCCCGCGCGGGCCTCGGTGACCGTCTCACCGTCGAGCTCGAGGATCAGCCGCAGCACGCCGTGCGTCGAGGGGTGCTGAGGACCCATGTTGACGACGATGCGCTCCTGGCCCTCCTCCTCGGCGAGGCCGTCGGCGATCTGGTCCCAGTCCTGACCGGAGACCGTGAAGACCCGGCCCTCGCTGGTCTCGCTGGTGCCGGAGTAGAGGTCCTGATCCGTCATCAGTTATAGCTCCTGCGCTGGTCGGGCGGCGGGATCTCGCCGCCCTTGTACTCCACGGGGATGCCGCCGAGGGGGTAGTCCTTGCGCTGCGGGTGGCCCGGCCAGTCGTCGGGCATGAGGATGCGGGTCAGCGCCGGGTGGCCGTCGAAGACGATGCCGAACATGTCGAAGGTCTCGCGCTCGTGCCAGTCGGCGGTCGGGTAGAGCGGGACCACCGACGGGATGTGCGGGTCGGCGTCGGGCGCGGTGACCTCGAGCCGGATGCGCCGGTTGTGGGTCATCGAGAGCAGGTGGTAGACGGCGTGCAGCTCGCGACCGGAGTCCTCGGGGTAGTGCACCCCGCTGACCCCGGAGAGGAGCTCGAAGCGCAGTCTCTCGTCGTCACGCAAGACCTGCGCCACGGGGAGCAGGTCCTCGCGGCGCACGTGGAAGGTGATCTCTCCGCGGTGGATGACCACGCGCGGCGCAGCCACCTCGACCCCCGCGCTGCGGACCGCCTCCTCGAGAGCGTCGGCGACCTCGTCGTACCAGCCGCCGTAGGGCCGCTGGGCGTCGCCGGGCAGGACGATCGCCTGCTGGAGCCCGCCGTACCCGCTGGTGTCGCCGGTGCCGTGCACGCCGAACATGCCGTGCCGCTCACCGACCTGGTGCACCTGGCCCGCCGGGGCGGGGACGTTCTCGGGGGACTGCTCGGTCGCCGGCTGCTCGGGGCCCTTGGGCTCGGGCTTGACGTCGCTGGAGTCGCTCACCGCAGCTGGCCCTTCATCTCGGAGGTCGGCAGCGCCGCGAGGGCAGCGGTCTCGAGCTCCTCGATCTCCGCGGCCCGGTGGGCGCCCATCTTGGTGTGCTGGACCTTGTCGTGCAGCTTGAGGATCGCGTCGATCAGCATCTGCGGACGCGGCGGGCAGCCGGGCAGGTACATGTCCACGGGAACGATGTGGTCGACGCCCTGGACGATCGCGTAGTTGTTGAACATGCCGCCACTGCTGGCGCACACGCCCATGGCGAGCACCCACTTCGGCTCGGGCATCTGGTCGTAGATCTGCCGCACGACGGGAGCCATCTTCTGGCTGACCCGGCCGGCGACGATCATCACGTCGGCCTGGCGCGGGCTGGCCCGGAAGACCTCCATGCCGAAGCGGCCCAGGTCGTGCTTGGGGCCGCCGCTGGTCATCATCTCGATGGCGCAGCAGGCCAGACCGAAGGACGCCGGCCAGAAGGACGCCTTGCGCATGTAGCCGGCGAGGCCCTCGACGGTCGAGAGCAGCACTCCCGCCGGGAGCTTCTCCTCAATGCCCATCAGAGCACTCCTTTCTGGACAGGTTGAGCGTCGTCAGGTGCGTGCGATGCCCAGGCGGAGGAGGGAGGCGGCCCGGGGTTGGCCGTCGACCTCCGACAACGCAGGCAGGGTGCGGACATCGCGGGCCTCAGTCCCAGTCGAGGCCGCCGCGACGCCACACGTAGGCGTAGGCGACGAAGACGGTGGCGATGAACAGGACCATCTCGACCAGACCGAAGACCTTCAGCTCGTCGAAGTGCACGGCCCACGGGTAGAGGAAGACGATCTCGATGTCGAAGACGATGAAGAGCATCGCGGTGATGTAGTACTTCACCGGGAAGCGCCCGCCTCCGACCGGCTGCGGGGTGGGCTCGATGCCGCACTCGTAGGAGTCCAGCTTGACCCGGTTGTACCGGGTCGGGCCGACCGCGAAGGCCATCACCGCTCCGCCGAGGGCGAAGACCGTCGCCAGGACGACCAGGACGACCACAGGCGTGTAGAGATCCATGCCGCGCCTTTCTAGAGCTGTGCCGCTGCGCCGGATCGGCCCGACTCAGCGGGCCTGCTTTGTGACTTTGTGAATGCGATCACGAGGAGGCGCGCCACACAGTTAACCATCCCGTTCGGCGGACCGCACGCGAGGGTCGGCAAAGCAGGAGACCGTCTCCGAAATGCCCGCTGACCTGGGGATTTTACGAACATCCGCGTGATCTAAATGGGGCGGCGGAGGGCGTCGGACACTACCCGCGGGTAGGCCCGCGCGGCCGTCGTTCAGCGGGTCGCGCGGTGCAGCGCGACGATGCCGCCGGAGAGGTTGCGCCACTGCGGAGCGGCCCAGCCGGCCTGCTCGATCATCGCCGCGAGACCCTGCTGGTCGGGCCAGGCGCGGATCGACTCGGCCAGGTAGACGTAGGCGTCGGGAGCCGAGGACACCGCGCGGGCGATGGGCGGCAGCGCGCGCATCAGGTACTCGAGGTAGACCGTGCGGAACGGTGCGAACGTCGGGTGGCTGAACTCGCAGACCACGATGCGCCCGCCGGGCCGCGTGACCCGCCGCAGCTCGCGCAGTCCGGCGAGGGGGTCGACGATGTTGCGCAGCCCGAAGGAGATCGTCACCGCGTCGAACGTCTCGTCGGCGAACGGCAACCGGGTGCCGTCCCCAGCGGTGAACGGGAGGTGCGGCAGCGCCTGCTTGCCCACCCGGAGCATCCCGAGGGAGAAGTCGCAGGGGACCACGGTCGCGCCACGGTCGGCGAAGGGCTGGCTCGACGTCCCGGTGCCCGCGGCGAGGTCGAGGACCCGCTCCCCGGGACGGGGGTCGACGGCGGCGATGACGTCCTTGCGCCAGCGCCGGTCCTGGCCCAGGGACAAGACGTCGTTGGTGACGTCGTAGCGCCGGGCCACCGCGTCGAACATGCGGCGGACGTCGGACGGCTGCTTGTCGAGCTCTGCGCGGACCACGCGCAGAGACTACGGCCCCGGCCCGGTGCGGGCGTCGCTGCGTCCCGGCTGCGCACCGGTCCGGAGCCGTGGGTCACAGGTTGGTCACGGCGACGAGTCGTGCCCGCGCGGCTGCAACCGACCGGCCCGGCCGAGCGTCACCCTGATGACGGACTCGTCTACTTCCCCAGGAGAGATCCATGCTGCTCGCGCGTCGCCTGTTCCTCGTCGCCGCGGTCGCGGCCCTGCTGTGCGCCGTCGCCTTCGTGGCCGGCTACGCCCTGGAGGACGAGCCCTCGGCGCGGCCCTCGGCGGCCGGCACCGGGACCGTGCCCACCGCCGAGCCGACCCCGTCCGCGTCGCCCACCGCGTCGCCCAGCACGGACGCCCCGACGGCCACACCCACGCCGACCCCCGCGCCGACGCCCGCGCCGACCCACACCCGCACCCCGGAGCCGACCCCCGACCCGGAGCCGTCCCTCCAGCCCGGCCCCCGGCTGCTCGGACCGGGCGACCAGGGCGACGAGGTCCGCGACCTCCAGGCGCGACTGAAGCAGATCTACTGGTTCAACACCGACGTCACGGGGACCTACGGCGACGTCACGGCCACCGCTGTCCGCGGGTTCCAGGCCAAGCGGGGCATCCCCACGACCGGCGAGGTCGACCAGCGCACGCTCGACCGCCTCCACGCGATGACCTCGACGCCGACCGACGCCGAGCTGCACAACCGCGGGAACACCCCTGGTGCCCTCGATGCGCGCTGCCGCACCGGGCGGGTGCTCTGCATCGACAAGACCAGCTCGACGCTGCGCTGGGTCGTCGACGGCGCTGTGCAGCAGACCCTCGACGTGCGGTTCGGCGC
>NZ_JANINT010000093.1:0-941 GCF_024509035.1 Nocardioides sp.
TGGGTGGCGCCGCCCGCGAGGCAGGGGTCCCCTGGCTCACGATCCCGCCGCACGGCGCCGGCGACCCGGTGGCCGTCGTCGCGATGGCCGACCGCGACCGGTTCCTCGACGCCCTGGGACGGGTGGCGCCGCCGACCCTGTCGCTGCGCCGCCTCGACCTCGACTCCTGGCCGCCGCTGCGGCTCGCCGTGCCCGCGATGGCCGCTGCGGTCGCGCGCACCCGCGAGGCCGGCCTCGTCCTGGAGCCGTGGCCGGCCGACCCGCCGACCCATCTCGCCGAGGTACGTCTCGACGCTGGAGCCCGGGTGGAGCACGGTCGACGTCGAGGTCGCCGGCGTCACCGTGCCCACGCTGGAGCCGATGACGCTCCCCCGGGCGGACCAGTGCCGGTTCCCGGTCGACGTCGTCTACACCTGGGTGGACGGCGAGGACCCCGACTGGAACGCGCGGCGCGCTGCCCGCCTCACCGAGACCGGCGTGGACCTGGACCGTACCTCCAGCGGCCAGGCCCGCTTCCGCAACCACGACGAGCTGCGCTACTCCCTGCGCAGCGTGCACCTCTTCGCCCCGTGGGTGCGCCGCATCCACCTGGTGACCGCCGGCCAGGCTCCGGCCTGGCTCGACACCAGGCACCCCGGCGTACGCCTGGTCGACCACGCGGAGATCCTCCCGGCCGAGGCGCTCCCCACGTTCAACTCCCAGGCCATCGAGACCGGGCTGCACCGCGTTCCCGACCTCGCCGAGCACTTCGTCTACCTCAACGACGACGTGCTGCTCGGCCGCCCGCGCCGTCCCGAGGACTTCTTCTCCCCCGGCGGCCTGGTCGCCGCGTTCGTGGGCCCGCGCACCATCGGCGCTCCGTCCCCCGACGACCCCTCGTTCCTCCAGGCGGCCCACAACAACCAGCGGCTGCTGCTCGAGGCCTTCGGCGCCGCCCCGCT
>NZ_JANINT010000093.1:993-44766 GCF_024509035.1 Nocardioides sp.
GTCCTGGCCGAGATCGAGGAGCGGTTCGCCGACGCGGTCGCCACCACCGCGCGGGCGCCGTTCCGCTCACCGAGCGACATCTCGCTGCTGTCGAACTTCGCCCAGCACTACGGCCTGCTCACCGGGCAGGCCTACCGTGCCCAGGCCCAGCACGACTACATCAACATCGGCCACCGCGAGCTGCCACGGCTGCTGCGGCTGATGCTGCGGCGCGAGTACGACTTCTTCTGCCTGGCCGACGACCACGAGTTCGCGCTGCCACCCGACCGGGTGGCCACGCTGCTGGCCGAGGCGCTCGAGGCCTACTTCCCGGTGCGGGCGCCGTGGGAGCTGCCCGGTCGCTGAGCCGGCAGCGTCACCGGCCGCCCGAGGCGTCCGAAGGACACCCGGTTCCACCGCGGTCCGACCGGCGTGAGCTCGACGCGGCGTGGGTCGAGCCCGTCCTCCTCCTCGTGGGAGTCGACGGTCTCCTCCCCCTCGCTGCGCCTGATCACGACCTCGAGTCGCGACTCCGAGAGTCCCTCGGCCAGGCCCTCGCCCCACTCGACGACGGTCACGGCCTCGTCGAAGGAGGTGTCGAGGTCGAGGTCGTCGAGCTCGTCGAGCCCTCCGAGCCGGTAGGCGTCCACGTGCACGAGGTCGGGACCGCCGGCCAGCGAGGGGTGCACGCGGGCGATCACGAACGTCGGCGAGGTGACGTCGCCGCGGACGCCGAGCCCGGCTCCGAGCCCCTGGGTGAACGTCGTCTTGCCGGCCCCGAGCTCACCGCTGAGCACGATCAGGTCGCCCGCGGCGAGCTGGCGGGCCAGCGACCGGCCCAGGGCGCGCATCGACTCGGGGTCGGGAGCCTGCACGACGTGCGTGTGCAACGGCCGACGCAGCTCGACGTTCGGCGACTCGCGGCGGATCTCACGGAAGCCCTGCCGCTCCCAGAACCGGATCGTGGCCGGCAGCTCCTCGCGGGCCACCACCGTGAGGTCGTCGGGGACGCCGGTGCCGTCCGGGTCGTCGAGCACCGCCTCGACGGCCGCCTCGATCAGCGCCGCCGCGACGCCGTGACCCTGGGCCGCGGGCGTGACGCCGAACCGGCGCAGGTACGTCGTGCTGCCGACCGGGTCGAGCACCAGGGCACCGACCGGCTCCTCGCCCAGGCAGGCCAGCAGCCCGCCGCGGCCCGACAGCAGCCGGCGGATCGACTCCTCGGTCTCACCGAGCGCGGCGGCGGGCGGGTCGAGCGGTGGGCGGGCCTCGAACGCGGCGCGCACGACGGCGAGCACCTGCGCGGCCGACTCCGCTCCGACGCGGCGGACCACGAGAGGCTGATCGGTCACCGGCCCTCCATCTCGCCGGTGGCGTCGAGCATCTTGTCGAGCTCGCCGTTGATCTCGTCGGAGCGCTCGAGGATCACCATGTGGCCGGCGCCGAGGCACTCCAGGAGCGTCGAGCCGGGGATCAGCGAGTGCAGCTTGCGGCTGTGCCCGATCGAGGTGAGCCGGTCCTCGGTGCCGCAGGCGATCGCCGTCGGCACCTTGCCGAGCACACCGACGGCGTGGAACTTGTCGAGGCTGCCGAAGCCGGGGAAGAACTCCGCGACCACCTCGAAGGGGGTGGCGGAGAGCATCTGGTCGACGAACCCGACGTAGCTCTCGGGGACCGGGTCGCCGAAGGCGAGCTGGTCGGTGGCGACCAGGGCGACGTCCCGGCCGATCCGACGCACCATGTCGACCGCCCGGTGGCCGCGCGCGAGCGCGGCGACACCGCGGTGGAAGCCGGCGCCCGCCCACGGCGGCGCGATCGGCAGCAGCACCCGGGTGGGATCCAGCCCTCCCGCGGTCGTGGAGAGCAGGGCGGCGCCGACGATGCGGTCGCCGAAGAGCTCGGGGTGCTCGTCGGCCAGCGCGACGATCGTCATCCCGCCCATGGAGTGCCCGACGACGACCACCGGCCCGTCGGGTGCCACCGCGTCGAGGACGCTCAGCAGGTCGCGGCCGAGCTGGTCGATGGTCGCGTTGCCGATCGGCGAGCGGCCGGAGCGGCCGTGGGAGCGCTGGTCGTAGTAGACCGCGCGCACCCGGCCGCGGTAGTGCTCGCGCTGGAAGTGCCAGCAGTCGAGGTTGAGGGCGTAGCCGTGGCAGAACACCACGGTCAGGGGCGAGTCGTCACACTCGTCGACCTCGACGTGCAGCGGGGTGCCGTCGTCGGCGACGACCGTGACCGGCTCGGCGCGCAGCGAGCCGAACGCCGGGTGGGTGTCGGCCGGGCGCCGGGTGATCGCCCGGCGCTGGCGCGCGACACCGACGCGAGCGCCGGCCGCCGCGAGCCCTGCGGTGGCTGCGGCGCCGAGGAGGTGGGTGCGGAGCCTCACGAGTCGACGTACCTCCTGCTCATGCGGGTCATCCGGCCGCCGACGCGAGTCACGATCTCGTAGGAGATCGTGTCGGCGGCGTCGGCCCACTCCTGCGCGGTCGGCTCGCCAGCCGTGCCCGGGCCGAACAACACGACATCGGTGCCGGCACCCGGGAGGTCGCCGTCGAGGTCGATCACGAACTGGTCCATGCACACGCGACCACGCATCGTCCTCTTCTTGCCGTCGACGAGGACCTGGGCCCTGCTGCTGGCGTGGCGCGGGATGCCGTCACCGTAGCCCAGCGGGACGAGGCCCACGGTGGTGGCCGTGTCGGCGATCCAGGTGTGTCCGTAGGACACGCCAGCGCCGGCGTGGACCGGCTTGGCGCTGACCAGTGGGGCTCGCAGGGTCATGGCCGGGACCAGGCCCAGGTCGGGTGTGTGGCCGGGAGCCGGGTCCAGGCCGTACGACGCCAGGCCGAACCGGACCAGGTCGAAGCGACTGCTCGGGCGCAGGATGCCCGCGGCGGAGTTGGCGAGGTGGCGGACCTCGGGTCGCAACCCGGCGGCCTCGGCGATCGCCAGCGCGTCGAGGAACGCCTGCTCCTGGGCGTCGTTGGCCGGGTGCTCGGGCTCGTCGCTGCACGCGAAGTGGGACCAGATGCCGGTGATCCTCCAGCTGCCGTCGACCTCGCCTGCGCGGGCGCGGTCCACCAGCCCGGGCCAGGCGTCGGCGGTGGCGCCGTTGCGGGAGAGCCCCGTGTCGATCTTGAGCTGCACCGCGGCGACCCTCCCGGCCTCTGCCGCGGCGCGGGCGATGCGCTCGAGCTCGTCGAGCGTGGACGCGGTCACCTCGACGTCCGCGGCGACGGCGGGCACGAAGACCTGGTCGGGCGCGTGCAACCAGCACAGCACGCGACCGTCGTCACCGGCCGCACGCAGCGCCACCGCCTCGTCGACGGTGGCGACTCCGAGCCACTCCGCGCCCGCCTCGCGAGCCGCCCGCGCGACCTCGACCATGCCGTGGCCGTAGGCATCGGCCTTGACCACCGTCATCGTCGGCACGCCGGCGACCTCTCGCAGCCGCCGTACGTTGTGCCGCAGCGCCGCGAGATCGACGACGATCTCAGGAGGCGCGGCCGGCACGTGGCTCATGCAGACGATTGTCCCATCACGCCTCGAGGACGCTGCGGACGGCCGCCGGGACGGACCGGGCGACGTCGGCGGCGACCAGCGGCCCGCCGTTCGCGGCCAGCGTCGCCGCCGCCCCGTGCAGCCAGGAGCCGACCGACGCGGCGTCCCACGGCTCGAGGCCGGCGGCGAGCAGCGCGCCGATCAGCCCCCCGAGCACGTCGCCGGCTCCGGCGGTCGCGAGCCACGGTGTGCCGGTGGTGGTGACACGCACCCGGCCCTCGGGGGTGGCCACGAGCGTGTGCCGGCCCTTGAGCAGCACGACGCAGCCGTACGTCGCCGCTGCGTGCCGGACGTGCTCCAGGGGTCGCGCCTCGACGACCGAGCGCTCGACGCCGAGCATCCGCGCCAGCTCACCGGCGTGCGGGGTGAGCACGGCCGGAGCCGGCAGCGGCCCCTCGACGTGGCCGAGCGCGTCGGCGTCGACGAGCACCGGGACGCCGTCGGCCAGGGCTGCGGCGAGCTCCTCTCCGGCGCGCTCTCCCCCGCCGGAGCCGACGACCCACGCCTGCACCTGGCCGTCGCCGACCACCTCGGGGTGGGCCTGGCGCACCCGGTCGGCGACCGCGTCGTCGCCGACGTAGCGCACCATCCCGCACAGGCCGCTGGAGGCGCCGGAGACGCTGAGCAGGGCGGCGCCGGGGTACTGCGCGGAGCCGGCGCGCACGCCGACGACGCCGCGCTGGTACTTCTGCACCTCGCCGGCCGGCCGGGGCAGCAGGTCCGCCACGTCCTCGGGCTGGAGCGACTCGACCGGCGCCTCCGGCAGGTCGAGGCCGATGTCGACCAGCTGCACCACGCCGCAGGCCGAGGCGGCGGGGTCGACCAGGTGCGCGACCTTGTGGGTGCCGAACGTGACGGTCACGGCGGCGGTCACGTGCGGACCGTCGAGCTCACCGGTGTCGACGCCGACGCCCGAGGGTGTGTCCACGGCCACCACCGGGACTCCGGCGACCGTGGCGAGGGCGGCGACCGCGTCGTCGCGCAGGCCGCCCTGACCGCCGATGCCGACGATCCCGTCCACCACGAGGTCGGGCCGCCCTGGCTCGCCGGTGATCATCCGGCCGCCGGCGGCGCGCAGGGCCGCGACGCCTCCGGCGTGCGCGCGCTCGGACAGCAGCCAGGCCTCGACCTGGACGCCGCGCCGGGCGAGCAGCGCGCCGGCGTACAGCGCGTCGCCGCCGTTGTCGCCGGAGCCGACCAGCAGCAGCACGCGGCGGCCGTACGCCGCGCCGAGCAGGTCGAGCACGGCATAGGCCAGTCCGGCCGCGGCCCGCTGCATCAGAGCACCCTCTGGCAGCCGCGCCAGCAGCTCGCCCTCGGCCGCTCGCACCTGGGCGACCGTGTGCGCGCACCTCATGCCCCTCACGCTAGCCGCCCGGGCGAGTCTTGGGTCGTGTGCCTGAGCACGCGCCAGAGCGCGTGCTCAGGCACACGACCCAAGACCTGTGGACAACCGATCCCCGGCGAGCTCGATCAGGGGAAGCGTCTCGGCATGAACGACATCCTCGAGGCACTCATCACCTCCCAGGACGGCATGGTCGCGCGCAGGCAGCTCACCCGCCACGGCGTCGACTGGGACCGTGTACGCGATCACGGCGCGGCCAGGCGCTGGGTCGAGCGCACGCCCCGGGTGATCAGCACGGTCACGGGCGAGCTCACGCGGTCGCAGCGCGAGTGGCTGGCGGTGCTCCATGCCGGTGAGCGGAGCATGCTCGGTGGCCTGAGCGCCGCCGCGCGGCACGGGTTGACGGGATGGGATCGCGATGTCGTGACCGTGTACGTCGACGACGAGCTCAGCTTCGAGCCCGTGGACGGCATCCGATTCTTCCGCAGCCGGCGACCGGTCGACCTTCTCCGACATCCACGGCCCGGCATCCCGCTGTGCCGCGTGGAGCCGGCGGTGCTCCTCTTCGCCGCTTACCAGACGACGCCACGACCCGCGCACGGTGTGATCGCCGCGACCGTCCAGCAGCGGCTGACCACCGTCGAGCGCATGGTCGAGTGGGTCGACACCTTGCGGCCACTGCGGTGGTCCAAGCCGTTCAAGCGCACGCTGGGCGACATCGCCGGCGGTGCACACTCCGGGGCCGAGCTCGATGTGCGCCGGATGTGCCGGCGCTTCAGCATCCCCCTGCCGGACGGTCAACGCGCGCGGACCGACAGCTCAGGCCGACGGCGGTGGACCGACTGCGAGTGGCGGCTCGCGAACGGGAGCGTCCTCGTGCTCGAGGTCGACGGCTCGTCCCACGCGGACGTGCTTCAGACGATGGAGGACCACCGACGGTCGCGGCGGCTCACGACCCTGAGCCGGATGGTCGTGCGGTGCTCGGCGTACGAGGTGCGCCACGAGCCTGAGGAGATCGCCGCGGACCTCATCGCCCCGGGCCTGCCGGGTCGTGTGCCCCAGGACGCGGCACAGCGCGTGCTCGGGCACACGACCCGTCGCCGTCTCTCATGACTCGAGCACCACCACGGCCGAGGCGATGCCGGCGTCGTGGGAGAGCGAGACGTGCACGGAGGCGACCCCGAGCTCGGTGGCCCGGGCGAGCACCGAGCCGCGCATCTCGAGCAGCGGGCGTCCGGAGTCCTCGGACACCACCTCCGCGTCGTGCCAGGCCATGCCCACCGGGGCGCCGAGGGCCTTGGCGAGCGCCTCCTTGGCGGCGAAGCGGGCAGCGAGGGACGCCACCGGCCGGTCCGCCTCGGCCGGGGTGAACAGCCGAGCGGCGAGACCCGGCGTGCGCTCCAGCGACAGCTCGAACCGCTCGACGTCCACCACGTCGATGCCGACCCCGACGATCACGACCGGCCCTACTCGACCGTGACGGACTTGGCGAGGTTGCGCGGCTGGTCGACGTCGTGACCCATGACCGTGGCCAGCTCGCAGGCGAACAGCTGCAGGGGCACGACCGCCACCAGCGGCTGCAGGAGCACCGGTACCCGCGGGAGCCGGATGATCGTGTCGGCGTACGGCGTGATCGCCTCGTCGCCGTCCTCGACCAGGCAGATCGTGCGAGCGCCGCGCGCGCGGACCTCCTGGATGCCGCTGACCATCTTGTCGCGCAGCTGGTCGCGTCCGGCCGGGGGCACGACGCAGAACACCGGCAGCCCCTGGTCGATCAGCGCGATCGGGCCGTGCTTGAGCTCACCGGCCGCGAAGCCCTCCGCGTGCAGGTAGGCCAGCTCCTTGAGCTTGAGCGCCCCCTCGAGCGCGACCGGGTAGCCCGCGTGCCGGCCGAGGAAGAGCACCGACGTCGCGTCGCCGTGCTCGCGGGCGAGCTCGTAGACCTCGTGGTCGGCGTCGAGGACCCGCTGGATCAGGGCCGGCATCGCCTCGAGCTGGCGCATCACCTGGTCGATCTCGTCGCCGTACCGCGTGCCCTTGACCTGGGCGAGGTAGAGCGCGAGCAGGTAGCAGGCGACCAGCTGGGTCAAGAAGCCCTTGGTCGACGCGACCCCGATCTCGGGGCCGGCGTGGGTGTAGATCACCGCGTCGGACTCGCGCGGGATCGTCGAGCCGTTGGTGTTGCAGATCGCCAGCACCTTGGAGCGCTGGGTGCGGGCGTGCCGGATCGCCTGCAGCGTGTCGGCGGTCTCGCCCGACTGGCTGATCGCGACGACCAGCGTGGAGTAGTCGAGGATCGGGTCGCGGTAGCGGAACTCCGAGGACAGCTCGACCTCCACCGGGATCCGGCACCAGTGCTCGATCGCGTACTTCGCGACCATGCCGGCGTAGAACGACGTGCCGGCCGCGATGATGATGATCTTGTCGACGTCGCGCAGCTCCTGGTCCGAGAGTCGCATCTCGTCGAGGTGCAGGTGGCCCTCGGGGGTGCGGCGGCCCAGCAGCGAGTCGGCGACCGCGCGCGGCTGCTCGTAGATCTCCTTGCGCATGAACCAGTCGTGGCCGTCCTTCTCGGCCGCCGACAGGTCCCAGTCGACGTGGTAGCGGCGGCCCTCGGCCGGGCTGCCGTCGAACCCGGTCACCGACACGCCCTCGCGGGTGATCGTGACGACCTGGTCCTGGCCGAGCTCCATCGCCTCGCGGGTGTGCTCGATGAACGCCGCGACGTCCGAGCCGAGGAAGTTCTCCCCGTCGCCGAGGCCGACGACCAGCGGCGAGTTGCGGCGGGCGGCGACCACGCGGGCCGGGTCCAGGGAGTCGACCGCGACGAGGGTGAACGCGCCCTCGAGCCGGCGTACGACGCGCTGCATGGCCTCGGTCAGGTCAGCGCCCGTGGCCACCTCGGCCTCGAGGAGGTACGCCGCGACCTCGGTGTCGGTCTCCGAGAGCAGCCGGCCGCCGGCGGCCTCGAGCTCGTCGCGCAGCTCCGCGAAGTTCTCGATGATGCCGTTGTGGACCAGTCCCACGCGGCGCTGGGGGCCGGTGTGCGGGTGGGCGTTGACGTCGTTGGGTGCGCCGTGGGTGGCCCAGCGGGTGTGGCCGATGCCGGTGGTCGAGGACGGCAGCGGCGTGGTCTGGATCGCCTTCTCGAGGTTGGCGAGCTTGCCGGCACGCTTGTCGGTCGCGAGCGCACCGTCGGCGACCAGCGCGATGCCGGCGGAGTCGTAGCCGCGGTACTCCAGCCTCCGCAGCCCCTCCACCACGACGTCCTGCGCCGCCTGGTGACCGACGTAACCCACGATCCCGCACACGGGTGTCACTGTAACGGCGGGCCTTTGCAACAATCGCCAGCATGCCCTCTCACGGCGCTGCCCACGGCGAGGTGACGCCCGCCGACGCCGCACGGGAGTCCTCTCCCTACCTCGAACTGGACCGCTCCGCCTGGGCCGCCCTGGCCAGCGAGGTCGAGAGCCCGCTCACCGCCGAGGAGATCCGGCGGCTGCGCGGCCTCGGCGACCAGCTCGACCTCGACGAGGTGCGCCAGATCTACCTGCCGCTGTCGAAGCTGCTGAGCCTGTACGTCGAGTCCGCGAGCAGCCTCTACCGGCGCCAGGAGGAGTTCCTCCACCAGGACCAGCCCCCGCGCACGCCGTTCGTCATCGGCCTGGCGGGGTCGGTGGCGGTCGGCAAGTCCACCACCGCGCGCGTGCTGCAGCAGATGCTGGCCCACTGGCCCCAGCACCCCAACGTCGCCCTGGTGACCACCGACGGCTTCCTGTACCCCAACGCCGAGCTCGAGCGCCGTGGGCTCCTGCAGCGCAAGGGCTTCCCGGAGTCCTACGACCGGCGCGCGCTCCTGCGGTTCGTGGTGGACATCAAGTCCGGCAAGGACGAGGTGCTCGCACCGACGTACTCCCACCTGGTCTACGACGTGGTGCCCGACGAGAAGGTCGTGATCCGGCGGCCCGACATCGTCATCGTCGAGGGCCTCAACGTGCTCCAGCCCGCGCGCGCCCGCGAGGACGGTCGCACCGGCCTGACACTGAGCGACTTCTTCGACTTCAGCGTCTACGTCGACGCCGCGACCAGCACGATCCGCGACTGGTACGTCTCGCGGTTCCTGCGGCTGCGCGAGACGGCGTTCCAGGACACGGGGTCCTACTTCGCCAAGTACGCCACGCTGTCGACCGACGAGGCCGTCGCCGAGGCTGGCCGCATCTGGGACACGATCAACGGCCCCAACCTGACCCAGAACGTGCTGCCGACGCGCTCGCGCGCCACCCTCGTGCTGCGCAAGGACCGCGACCACTCCGTCCGCTACGTGCGGCTGCGCAAGATCTGAGGCTGGGGCGCGACGAGCCGAGCCGCAGACTGGTCAGGATCTCCTCGACCTGCTCGTGCGGCAGCTCGTCGTCGACGGTCGTGTCACGCAGCAGGACCAGGCGTACGCCGCCCGCCTCGACCATCGCGACCTCGACCCCCGGAGCGCTGCACGGACCGCCCCGGTCGAGGGCGAGCCCGACCCATGAGAGCCGGCCACGGGTGCCGTCGGCGAGCCGGACCGTCTCGTGGGCGACGCCGGTGCTCCAGGTGCTGCGACCGTCGACGACCCCGTCGACCCAGTCGTCGAAACCCTGACGGGTGAAGCCCACGAAGGCCCGGTTGGAGTCCTGCGGGTCGGCCTCGCAGTAGCCACTGCGGTAGAGCGCCGGGCCGCGCACCACGGCGGTCGCGCGGCCGGCGTCGTCGGCGTAGTAGACGCGCACCTCGGGGTCGGCCACCCGCCACCCACCCGCAGGGACCTCGAACGTCGCACCGGTCCGCTGGTCGCGCACGGTCACCGGCTCCGGTCGCTGCGCTGCGTCTCCCGACCGCGTGTCGTCGTCCTCGGCCCACTGACTGGCCGCGACCCCACCGGTGCCCAGCACCGAGAGCGCCGCCAGCACGCCCAGCACCTGCGCGATCCGCACCCGGCTCATGCCCCGTGTCTACCCGACACCGCTCCCCACCCGCACCGACCTCCGTCGCCCCTGTGGACAACGCCGAGTCGGGCCCTCCTGCCGTAGGTGTGGGTCGCCGCGTGAGTGTCGACGGCCTCCCGGGGACGTCATACGACATGGGCGTCGTAGCCACCACGTCGTATGACGTCCTGCGCACCGCCCGGGGACGTCATACGACATGGGTGTCCTGGCGACCAGAACGTATGACGTCCCGCGGTGACCACAAGTCGGCGTCCTCCCGATAGGCGCCAACTCGTCCGGAGCCGGTCGGGTCAAGGGCGGCGAAGCCGCCGCAGGGGACCCTTGACCCGTCTGGTGGAGGACGAACAATGGCGCCACCGGGAGGACACCGACCCACCCACACCTTCAGCAGGAGACCCCCGAGTCGGCGCGACTCGGCGTCAGGCGATGTCGCGGCGCAGGGTGGTGAAGCGGCCGATGAGCGCCAGCGCGGCGGCGTACGCGAGCAGCACGACGAGCGCGACGGGGCGCGAGAGCAGCTCGGCGCCTCCCCCGAGCTCACCGAACAGGCTGGACCCGATCACCCCGTCGGCCGCGGCGCCGGGCAGGAACTTCGCGACCCCCTCGGTGCCGTCGAAGGAGCCGAGCGCGAGCCGGGCGATGGGCTCGACGAACTGGGTGAACGCGAGGATCACCACGATCGCTGCCACCTGGTTGGGCACCACGCTGCCGAACGCGACCCCGATCATCGCCCAGAGGGCGGTGACGAGCACGCCCAGGGCGAGCAGGGTCAGCACGGACCCGTCGGTGAGGTAGGCGCCGTCACCCCAGCCGGCCAGCAGCGGCGCGCTGGCGCCGACGACCGCGAGCGCCGCCACCACGCCGTAGAGCAGACCGACGGGCACGGTTGCCAGCAGCTTGGCGCCGAGCAGCACGCCGCGCCGCGGCTCGACCAGCAGCGTCTGGGTGATCGTGTGGTGGCGGAACTCGCCGGTGATCGCCAGGCTCCCGATCACGAGGGGGAACACGTACCCGACACCGTTGGTCACGCTGTAGATGGCCCGCGCGGCCTCGACGCCGTGCAGCGTCACCTGACCGCTGTCAGGGTCCTCGGGCGCGAAGACGAACGACGCGGCCATCACGATGCCGATGAAGACCAGGTAACCGGCGAGCACGAGCAGGAGCAGCCACCACATGCGGGTGCTGACGAGCTTGCGGTACTCCGCGACCAGTGCGGCCCTCATGGCTGCCTCTCGCTCGCCGTGAGGCGCAGGAAGACGTCCTCGAGCCCCACGCCGCGGCTGGCCAGCTGGTGCAGCTCGAGGCCGGCGGCGTACGCCGCAGCGCCGACCTCGGCGGCCGGGACATCGACCAGGACGAGCCCGGAGCCGTCCGGGCGGGCGGTCCAGCCACGGTCGCGGCACAGCGCGGCGAGCGCCTCGCCGGACGGCGACTCGACGTAGGTCTCGGGGGTGGCGAGCCCGGCGAGCTCGGCGAGCGAGGAGGCGTGCACCAGCCGGCCCTCGGCGATGATCACGACGTCGTCCACGGTGTGCTGCACCTCGGCCAGCACGTGGCTCGAGACGAGCACGGTGCGGCCCTGCGCGGCGAAGGAGCGCAGCAGCTGCCGCAGCCACACGATGCCCTCGGGGTCCAGGCCGTTGGCGGGCTCGTCGAGGACGATCGCCGGCGGGTCGCCGAGCAGCGCCGTGGCGAGGGCGAGTCGCTGCCGCATGCCCATGGAGTAGCCGCCCACGCGTCGGTCCGCGGCGGCTGCGAGGCCGACGAACTCGATCAGCTCACGGCACCGCGCCCGGCCGACTCCTGCCTGCGGGGCGTACGCCTCGAGGTGGTTCAGGCCGGTGCGGCCCGGGTGGAATCCCGAGGACTCGATGGCGGCGCCGACCACGCGCGCGGGCGTGGGGTGCTCGGCGTACGGTCGGTCCCCGACGAGCGCCCGGCCGGCGCTCGGCGTCGTGAGGCCGAGCAGCATCCGCAGCGTCGTGGTCTTCCCGGCGCCGTTGGGCCCGAGGAACCCGGTCACCGCACCGGGACGCACCCGGAAGCTCAGGTCGTCGACAGCGCGGATCGCGCCGAACGTCTTGCCCAGTCCCTCCACGGCCAGCGGGGGGCCGGCCGGATCTGTCATCCCCACAGGGGTACAGCCTAGAACCCGAGCTGTCGCTTCACGACGTCGGCCAGGCGCGCCGCCACGGCCTCGGCCTCGTCCTGGGTGGCGGCCTCGACCATCACCCGCACCAGCTGCTCGGTCCCCGAGGGCCGCAGCAGCACCCGGCCGGTGTCGCCGAGAGCAGCCTCCTCCTCCGCGATCGCGGCCGCGAGCACGGGGTCCTCGTCGGCGCGACTCTTGTCGACGTCGGGGACGTTCACGAGCACCTGCGGCAGGCGGGTGACCACCGAGGCGAGCGTCTGCAGGCTCTGGCCGGTCACGGCCATCCGCTCGAGCACGTGGAGGGCGGTGAGGATGCCGTCGCCGGTGGTGGCGTACTCGCTCATGATCACGTGGCCCGACTGCTCGCCGCCGAGGGAGAAGCCCTGCACGCGCATGGCCTCGAGCACGTAGCGGTCGCCGACCTTGGTCTGGCGGACGCCGACACCTGCGGCGCGCATGGCCTGGACGAACCCCAGGTTGCTCATCACGGTCGCCACGACGGTGTTCTTGGCGAGGTGGCCGGACTCGGCCATGCCGAGCGCGAGGATCGCGAGGATCTGGTCGCCGTCGACGGTGTTGCCCTCGTGGTCGACGGCCAGGCAGCGGTCGGCGTCCCCGTCGAGCGCGAAGCCGGCGTCAGCGCCGTGCTCGACGACCGCGGCCTGCAGCGGTCCGAGGTGCGTGGAGCCGCAGCCGTCGTTGATGTTGAGGCCGTCGGGCTCGACGCCGATCGCGATGACCTCGGCGCCGGCGGCGCGCAGCGCGTGGGGCCCGGCCTCGTGCGCCGCGCCGTGGGCGCAGTCGAGCACGACCTTGATGCCCTCGAGCGGGCGGGAGATCGTGCCGACCAGGTGGCCGACGTACTCCTCCACCGGGGTGGCGTACGGCGTGACCCGACCGACGTCGCCGCCCAGGGGTCGGTCCCACTCCTCGGCGAGGCGCTGCTCGATGAGCTTCTCGACCGCGTCGTCGAGCTTGAGCCCGCCGCGGGCGAGGAACTTGACGCCGTTGTCGGGCATCGGGTTGTGCGAGGCACTGATGACCACGCCGAGGTCGGCGCCGAGCGCCTCGGTCATGTAGGCGACCGCAGGCGTGGGCAGCACCCGCAGCCGGAGCACGTCGACCCCGGCCGAGGCGAGCCCGGCCACGACGGCGTGCTCGAGGAACTGGCCGGAGATGCGAGTGTCCCGGCCGACGACGGCGAGCGGGCGGTGACCCTCGAACTCGCCCCGGTCGGCCAGGACACGGGCAGCGGCGACGGAGAGGTCCAGGGCCAGCTCTGCGGTCAGGTGACCGTTCGCCAGGCCCCGGACCCCGTCCGTGCCGAAGATGCGCGGCATCCGCGCGATTAGCGCTTGCTGAACTGGGGAGCCTTGCGGGCCTTCTTCAGACCGGCCTTCTTGCGCTCGATGACGCGGGCGTCGCGCGTGAGCAGCCCGGCCTTCTTGAGCGAGGGGCGGTTGGCCTCGACGTCGATGGCGTTGAGGCAGCGGGCCACACCGAGGCGCAGCGCGCCGGCCTGGCCGGTGATGCCGCCGCCGTGGATGCGGGCGATGACGTCGAAGCGGCCCTCGAGCTGGAGGTTCGCGAACGGCTCGTTCACGACCTGCTGGTGCAGCTTGTTGGGGAAGTAGGAGTCCAGGGTGCGACCGTTGACGGTCCACTGGCCGGTGCCGGGGACGATCCGCACGCGGGCCACGGCCTCCTTGCGGCGGCCGGTGGCGCTCGCGGGGGCGATGGTGGCGGGACGCTGGGGCGCGTCGGCGGACGGGGCGCTCTCGGAGCTGTAGGCGATGCCCTGCTCGTCAGCCTCGTAGGTCTCCTCGACCTCGCTGGTGGTGTCGCTCATGTTCCTCAGGCTTTCTCGGTGCTCGTACAGACGGATTACTGGGAGATCTGCTTGATCTCGAACGGCGTGGCCTTCTGGGCCTGGTGCGGGTGGTTGGGCCCGGAGTAGACCTTCAGCTTCTTCAGCATCTGACGGCCGAGCTTGTTCTTCGGGAGCATGCCCCACACGGCCTTCTCGATGGCCTTGCGGGCGTCCTTCTCCAGGACCTCGCCGATCGGCGTGGCGGAGAGACCACCCGGGTAGCCGGAGTGCCGGTACGCCATCTTGGTGGTCTTCTTGTCGCCGGACAGGGCGACCTTCTCCGCGTTGACGATGATGACGAAGTCACCGGTGTCCACGTGGGGGGCGAACATCGCCTTGTGCTTGCCGCGCAGGAGGTTCGCGGTCTGGACGGCGAGCCGGCCGAGGACCACGTCGGTGGCGTCGATGACGAGCCACTCGCGCTGGATGTCGCCGGGCTTGGGACTGTACGTGCGCACGGGAGTTTCCTTCTTCGTTCGTCGGGCCCGGAGAGCTGCTGCTCCCGGGTGGTGGAGCCACGCCTTCTGACGAACACGGCCCGGCTCCTCGCAGGCGAGGTCCGGATCTGCACCCGCTCCCCGTGGCACGGAGATCCACACGGGATCCATGGACACCAATCGGAGCGGACGCGGCAGGAGGCGCGACTGACAAGACTACGGGGCGCCCGACGTGCAGGTCAAAACACTGTGGCGCGCTCGAGAGGCACTCTGGACAACTGCTCATTGTCCACCCACGGACACCGGGTTTCGCATGGCGCCACGCCGCAGACTAAGTTGGAGGGCGTGACTGAATCCCTCACCGTCCGCGACAACCGCACCGGGCAGGAGTACGAGGTCCCGATCACCGACGGCACCATCAAGGCCGCCGATCTGGGGCAGATCAAGTCCGAGGAGGACGCGCCGGGCCTGGCCGTCTACGACCCGGGCTTCGTCAACACCGCCTCGTGCCGCAGCTCCGTCACGTTCATCGACGGCGACAAGGGCATCCTCGAGTACCGCGGCTACCCCATCGAGCAGCTGGCCGAGGGGTCGAGCTTCCTCGAGGTCGCCTACCTCCTCATCCACGGCAGCCTGCCGACCAAGGCCGAGTACGAAGCCTGGGTGCACGAGATCACCTACCACACGTTCGTGCACGAGAACGTCAAGGAGTTCATGCAGGGCTTCCGCTACGACGCGCACCCCATGGGGATGCTGATGGCGTCGGTCGGGGCCCTCTCGACGTTCTACCCCGACGCGCGCAACATCAGCGACGCCGACAACCGGCACATGCAGATCGTGCGGATGATCGCGAAGATGCCGACGCTCGGCGCCTGGTCGTTCCGCCACGCGCAGGGCAAGCCGTTCGTCTACCCCGACAACGAGCTCGGCTACACCGCGAACTTCCTCTCGATGCTGTTCAAGATGAGCGAGCACCGCTTCGAGGCAGACGAGCGACTCGTCAAGGCCCTCGACGTGCTGTTCATCCTGCACGCCGACCACGAGCAGAACGCGTCCACCAACGCCGTCCGCTCGGTCGGCTCGACCCAGGTCGACCCGTACTCCTCGGTCGCGGCCGGCGTGGGCGCGCTCTACGGCCCGCTGCACGGTGGCGCCAACGAGGCCGTCCTGCGGATGCTGCGTCGCATCGGCACCAAGTCGAACATCCCGTCCTTCATCCAGGGCGTGAAGGACGGCAACGAGCGCCTGATGGGCTTCGGCCACCGCGTCTACAAGAACTACGACCCGCGCGCGAAGATCATCAAGAAGGCCTGCGACGACGTCTTCGAGGTCACCGGGGTCAACCCGCTGCTCGAGATCGCCCAGGAGCTGGAGAAGATCGCGCTCGAGGACGAGTACTTCGTCAAGCGCAAGCTCTACCCCAACGTGGACTTCTACTCCGGCCTGATCTACGAGGCCTTCCAGTTCCCGCCGGAGATGTTCACGGTCCTGTTCGCCATCGGCCGTACGCCGGGCTGGCTGGCCCAGTGGCTCGAGCTGGTGCAGGACAAGGAGCAGAAGATCGCGCGCCCCAAGCAGATCTACACCGGCCAGCGCGGGCTGGAGTTCGTGCCCGCTGCCGAGCGCTGGGCCTGAGCGGCGGAGCGAGATTCACCGCCTCGGCGGTGAATCTCGTTCTCCTGTCGTGAAACATCCTGGGCCAGGAGCGAGTTCCTTGACATCGGTGGGGCGCGTGGGGTCGAGCAACCCGCCGGCCGCGGTCGTGTTCGACCTGGGGAACGTGCTCATCGATTGGGACCCCTTCCCCGCGATCGCCGCCGGCGTGGGACCCGAGGAGGCTCGGCGCTTCCTCGAGGCCGAGGACTTCGACTTCATGGCGTGGAACCACGGACCCGACTCCGGGGACACCTGGGCCGCGGCCGAGGACGCCGTACGCCGCAACCACCCGCACTGGGCCGACCACGCCCTGGCCTACCGCGCCCACTTCCTCGAGTCACTGCTCGGCGAGGTGCCGGGGACCGGCGACGTGGTGCGCGACCTGCACGCCGCGGGCGTGCGCCTGTTCGCGCTGACCAACTGGTCGCACGAGCTCTACCCACATGCGCCGGAGAACTTCGAGGTGCTCGGTCTCTTCGAGGACGTGGTCGTCTCCGGCACCGAGAAGGTCGCCAAGCCCGACCCCCGGGTCTTCGCGGTCCTGGCCGAGCGCAGCGGGCTGCCGCTCGAGCAGCTGGTCTTCGTCGACGACAAGCAGGCGAACGTCGACGCCGCGGCCGCCCTCGGCATGCAGGCGGTCCTGTTCACCGACGCGGCCGCGCTGCGCACCGAGCTGCGCAGCCGCGGCCTGCCGGTCTGACCAGGATCACTCCTACCGCTGGACGGCCACGCTCTGCTTGACCGTCTTGCCCCGCGTCGGGTCGACGCTGACCGTCACCCGGTCGAGCTTGCGCAGCTGGCGCTTGCCCGCGGGCGTGAGCTTCAGCTTGGCCGTGACGGCCCCGCCGGGCCGCAGCCCGACCGTCCCTCGCGCCAGCAGCGATCCCTTCGAGCGGACGCTCAGCGCGGCCTTCCCCGGCATCGAGGACACCACCCGCAGCGACGCCGCGCCCGACACCAACAGCTTGCCGGCCAGACCGGTGGTCGACGAGCCCGGCTGCACGGTGATCGACGCCGACGAGCTGTTGTTGTGCGGGTTGGCATCGACCGAGACGGAGGTCACCGTGGCGGTGTTGGTGACGACGACCGGATCGGTCGTGCCCATGCCCTCGATGGAGGTGCGGTCGCGCATGCAGAGCAGGTCGACCGTGGCCTGCTTGGCGGTTCCCGTGTCGTTGAACAGCCGGAACGCGCGGGTCTTGAGCCGCGGGTCGTTGCCGAAGTGCCGCACGCCGGGCGGCAGGTCCCACGTCGCGACGATGCCCTTGGCGTCGTCGGGGCAGATCACCTGGAACTCATCCCCCTCCTTCGCAGTGTGACCAGTGACGGTCACCGTCTGCACGAGGTGGGTGAAGAGCAGGTCGTGGGTGTGCCCGTAGACCGGCCCGACCGTCGTGCGCAGGCAGCGAGCGCTGAGCGTCACGGTCGTCGGCGCGGCCGCGTCCAGCGTGAAGGTCCAGTCGCGCGGGTGGGCGGTCTGGTCGTACTCCGACCCCGCCAGCACCACGCCGCCCGCCGGTGCGTCGAAGCCCGGCGCCACCGGGACGGTCCCGACCGGGCACGTCAGCGTCGCCGTGCTCCGGCCCACGGGGTACGTCGCCGTGCTGGTCACCGCGGTCGGGTCGACCGACAGCGGGTGCTTGTGGTTGTCGTCGTAACCGGTCTGCCGCGTGGCCGCGTCCGTGTACGCCGGCAGGCAGACGACGAACGCCTTCGCCTGGGCGCGTCCGGTGGCATCGTTGCGGATGACGCCCTTCCACGACCCGACACCGAGGCCGGTGTACTGCGAGCTGAGCACCTTCACCGAGCCCGCGATCGTGCCGGTGTCCTGGTCGACGTGGTCGATGCGGAACTGTCCGTCGGCGAGGATGTCGCCGGGGCTGCAGCTGAGCGTGACGCTCTTCTGCTCGCCGGGCTCGAGGTCCACCTGGACCTCGGAGTGGTACGGCGTCAGCCAGTGATGCGCCTGGGG
Organism: Nocardioides sp.; assembly: GCF_024509035.1. Classification (GTDB taxonomy): domain Bacteria; phylum Actinomycetota; class Actinomycetes; order Propionibacteriales; family Nocardioidaceae; genus Nocardioides. Next base: position 18,948 of record NZ_JANINT010000093.1, read on the forward strand.
GTGGGACGACGGGCCGGCGCCCGCGACCGGGTTCGCGACGACGTTGATCGTCAGCGTCGTGGAGGCGTGCGCCGTCAGGGTTCCGACAGCACAGGTCACGGTGCCGGACGCGACGGTGCAAGGGCTCGTCGCACTCACGAACGTCACGCCGGCCGGCAGGGTGTCGGTCACGGTCACGCCCGTGGCCGGGCTGTCACCGACGTTCTCGACCAGGAGGCTGTAGGCGACCGAGTCACCGCCGTGCGGGCTGGCGATCGAGGCCGACTTGGTGATCCTCACGTCTGAGTCGCCCGGGGGCGGGGGCGTGCCGGGCACGCAAGCGCCGGTCTTGAACAGCGGCAGGTGGGTCTCCCGATCGGAGCTGAACCGCTTCGCGATCATCTGGCCGATCGTGTGCGCAGCCGTCACCTTGACGTGCGCGTTCGGCGCGAGCACCGAGGGACCGAACGCCCCGCCGCTGTCGAGGTTGACCGTCGTGGCCGTCGGGAAGTTCCAGATCACACCGGTGTACGGACCTACCGTGCCGTCCGAGAGCTGGCTGCCGGCGCCGACCTGGATCTTCTGGCTGCTCGGTCCGAAGGTGATCGTCGTTCCGGTGACGTTGATGATCGTGGTGGAGTTCGCCGGGACGTCGATACGGATCGCGCCCTTGCCCGAGTCGATCTCGCTCTGACCGATCGAGAAGACGTTCAGGTCGCTGTTGGTGCCCTTCAGGACGAGCACCGCGTTCGGGCCGGGATCAATCGTGCTCACCGTCCCTGTCACGGGCGCGGCGCCCCAGGACGTCGAGAGCGCCCTCAACTCAGTGAAGGCAGCACCGAAGTCGATCGGGTTGCTGGCAAGGAAGTGGCCGCCACCGTTGAAGTTCACCTTGGTCTGTGGGGTGAGGTAGGCGCTGCCGGCCTTGAGGTTGTACCACTCGTCACTGTGCGTGCCCGCGACCACGAACGTCGGGGTGCTCACGTCCGGGAGGACGAGGTTCTTCGCAACGGTCATCGAGGACGAGACGAGGTTGCCGCCGTACGCCATCGAGCCCTCGGACTCGGACATCCGGGACCCATCGGTCTCGACGAACTCGGTCCAGCCGGTGGCTGCGCCCAACGGGTTGGACGTCACCACGCAGGCCGGATTGGTGGTCGCGTCGGCGCGATCCACGGCGAGCGCCTGCAGGCCCCCCAGGGTCAGCACCCCGGCGGCGAGTGCCGCGACGTACGGCAGATGGACGGCGCGACGGGCGCGCGACAGCATGGACGTGCTCATGTAAACCAACCCCCCAGTAGGTCCTCAGGCTCGACGGTGCCAGAAGACCGGGGGGGTGCGGGCGGGAATCCGACAGATTGTGTCCTGGCGGACTGGACCGGCGGCCCGGCGCTCAGCTCCGGCGGCGCAGCCGGCGGACGTCCGGGGAGAGCAGGGACAGCAGCGCCGAGCCACCCATCACGCAGCCGACGACGACCAACCACCGGTCGAACCCGACCGCCTCGGCAACGGGGCCGGTCGCCGCGAGACCGATGGGGCGGGCGATGAACGAGCCGACCAGGTCGAAGGAGTAGACCCGGGCGAGCTTGTCCTCGGTGATGTTCTCCTGGATCGCCAGCTGCCAGAACACGTCGAAGATCTGCAGGCCGAGGCCATGGAGGAAGGCGCCGACGAGGATCGGCCAGAGGTGGTCGGAGAGCGCCATCGCCAAGGGGAACGCCGCGGTCAACGAGAGCAGCACGGTGCCGATGGAGAGCATCCGGCTCGGCCGCCAGCGCAGGCAGACCAGGCCGCCGACGACGAAGCCCGCCATCAGCACGCCGAGGGCGAGGCCCCAGCTGGACCGTCCGAACTCGTCGCCCATCACGATCGGGCCCACGACCGCCTGGGCGCCGCCGTAGAACAGGTGGTAGAGCAGCGCCTGCCCGATGAGCAGCCACAGCCACGTGTGCCGCAGGACCTCGCGCAGCCCCTCGGCCATGTCGCTCGTCAGGGACGGGCGGGTCCCCTCGTGCCGCGTATGCGGGACGTCGAGGCGACCGAAGCAGACGGCCGCCACCGCGAACGTCAGCGCGTCGACGCCGATCGCCCAGCCCGGGCTCGTGCCGGCGACCAGGACCCCGCCCAGGGCGTACCCCACGACCGCGGCGCTCGTCTGGAGCAGGCCGCGCAGCGCGACCGCCGAGCCGAGCAGGTCGCTGGGCACGGTCATCCGCGTCATCGCGGAGGACGACGGCCCGCTCAACGCTCCGAGGGCGCCGTTGACCGCGCCGAGCACCGCGAGGATCGGGACGCTCGCCCACCCGCCGATGACCAGCACCGCCACCGCGGCCTGGCTGACCGCACAGGCGGCGTTGGAACCTTCCATCAGCAGCTGGCGTGCGACACGGTCGCCGAGGACGCCGCCGAAGAGCGCGGTGACGACGTCGGCGAGCGCGTACGCCGCCACGACCAGCCCGAGCTCGGACGCTGATCCGCCGAGGTCGAGCACGGCGAACGCGAGGGCCACCGGCGCGATCGCGTTGCCGAGCGAGCTCGTCGCGGCCCCCGTGACGAGGAGGCGGAAGTTGCGGTGCCGCAACGGGCTGCCGCGCTCCGCGCGCGCCGAGTCGTCCCGCATGGTCACTCGAGCATTTAATTAGCCAGCGAACTATTCGTCAACGAATTATCTCTAGGATAGATCCGTGGATCGAGAGGACTGGGCCGACCGGCACGTCGCCCGGTGGCGCGACCACTGGATCGACGTCGACTTCGAGGACGACGTCGAGGCGATCGTCGTGCGCATCGGCCGGTTGATGAAGCACTTCCGCACCACGACCCACGAGGCGCTCGAGACCGTGGGCCTGCAGGACTTCGAGTACGAGACGCTGCACCACCTGATGATCCGTGACACCCCCGGCCACGCCAGCCCCTCGGCGCTCGCCGCCGATCTCGGCATCAGCGGGGCCGGGATGACCGGCCGGCTGGACTCGCTGGAGAAGGCAGGGTGGATCCAGCGACGGGCCCACGCCGACGACCGGCGCCGGGTCGAGGTCGAGATCACGCGCAGCGGCGCCCGCGTCTGGCGCCGGGCGATGGAGCTGCGTGGCCGCGCCGAGGACGACGTCGTGCACGTGCTCTCCCCGACCGAGCGGGCGACGCTGGCCCGGCTGCTGAAGAAGATGACGCTGGCGGTCGAGGCCGAGGGCGACGGCGAGGCCCCCCGGAGCTGAGCCTCGGGCCGCTCATTCTTCGCACGGCCCCAGCGCCGTCTCAGCAACGTCACAGGCTGCCCTCGCATCGTGGAGGCATGAACGACCAGCCTCCCACTCCTCCTCCGGGACCGCAGAACCCGTACTTCGGCTCCCCCGACCCGCAGGGTCCCTTCCCCCAGGGCACCGGACCGCTGGGTCCGCCCCCGGAGGGTCCGCCGGCCGCGGCGACGACGCAGATGTTCCCCGAGCCGGCGCCGCAGCCGGGTCAGCGTCGCCCTCGCCGCGCCGGCCTCGCCGCCGCGGTCGTCGCGACCGCGCTCGTGGTGGGCGGCGCGGCGGGTGTCGGCGGCGCGGCCGCCTGGAGCGCGTTCGACGACGAGGGATCCTCGAGCGCGGGCAGCCCCGACACCCGCACGACGTCGCAGGTCGTGGACACCCCCGACACCGAGGCACCGGCCGGCTCGGTCGAGCAGGTCGCCGCGAAGGTGCTCCCGTCGGTCGTCAAGATCGACGTCTCCGGCGCCCAGGGCGCCGGGTCGGGGTCGGGCATCATCCTCAGCTCCGACGGTGAGATCCTCACCAACAACCACGTCGTCGAGCTGGCCGGCGACGGTGGATCCATCAGCGTCTCGTTCAACGACGGGACGACGGCCAAGGCGGAGGTCCTCGGCACCGACCCGCTCACCGACACCGCCGTCATCAAGGCCCAGGACGTGTCGGGGCTGACGCCCGCGACGATCGGCAAGTCCGGCGACCTCAAGGTGGGCGAGAGCGTGGTGGCGATCGGCTCGCCGTTCGGCCTCGACTCGACCGTGACCAGCGGCATCGTGAGCGCCCTGGACCGACCCGTGGACGTCGGCTCCGACGGCCAGGGCAACAGCACGACGTACCCGGCGATCCAGACCGACGCGGCGATCAACCCCGGCAACAGCGGCGGCGCGCTGGTCGACCTCGACGGCAACGTCGTCGGCATCAACTCCTCGATCCGCACCGCGAGCTCCTCCCAGGGCGAGGCCGGATCCATCGGGCTCGGCTTCGCGATCCCGATGGACGAGGTGATGCCGATCGTCGAGCAGATGCGCAACGGCGAGACCCCGACCCATGCGCGACTGGGCATCTCCGTGGCGCCCGTGGCGAGCCAGCCCGGCGCCCAGGTGACGCCGGACGTCTCGCAGGGCGCGGAGATCCAGCAGGTCAACACCGGCTCCACCGCCGACAACGCCGGTCTGGCCAAGGGTGACGTGATCACCAAGGTCGACGACCACCTGATCAGCAGCGCCGACTCGCTCGTGGCCACGATCCGGTCCTACCGGCCCGGCGACCAGGTCACGGTCACCTACGTCCGCGACGGCGACACCAAGACCGTCACCTTGAAGCTGGACTCGGACGCGCAGACGTCGAACTCCTAGGGCGCTCAGCCCACCCAGGCCCCTTCTCCGCCCGAGAAGGGAACAGGGCCCCACCGGCCAGCAGGTCCGTCTCCCGTCATGCCGGTGGGGCCCTGCTTCATGCCCGGGCTGCTGGCGTCACAGCCTCTTCTGGAACTCACCGAGGCGGCCGATCGGCGTGAAACCGAGCCGATCGTTGACCGCGACCATGTGCGCATTGACCTCGGCGTTGTACGTCGTCAGCAGCTCGATGTCGGGCCGCTCGGCCTGCAGCAGCTGCAGGTTCGCGACCTTGACCGCCAGCCCGAGCCGGTGCCCCCGGACGTCAGGGCGCACGAGCGTGCCCCACTGGTAGGCCTTGCCGGGCTCGTGGATCGTGGTTGCGACGTCGGTGTAGGCGACGACCTCCCCTGCCGCGTCGAGCGCCACGGTGTTGTATTTCGTCCTGCCCTGCTCGGCCTGGTTGGCCTCGGCCTCACGCAGAACAGCCACGTCGGCCGCCTCGGCCTCGCGGTGCATCTCCCCCGTCGGCGCCTCGACGCCGAGCGTGGACGTCAGTCGCACCCAGCCCTCGGCCAGCTCGTCGGGCACCGGGCCCGCCCACGACCGCAGCGTGAAACCCTCGTGCCGCTCGGCTGCCTCGGCCGCCAGGGTGTCGAGGAGCTCGGCACGCACCGGCAGGTGGAGCACCCGCTTCACGTCGCCGAGCGCCAGGGCGTAGCCCCGAGCGGCCGCGAACGACGGCCCCGGCTCGCCGGCGCCGTCGTGCCCGGCGTCGTACGGCCACGACGACTCGGCCTGCAGCACGCTGCGGCCGTGCTCGCTCGCCACCTGCTCGAGGTGGGCCAGCATCGCGGAGCCGTAGCCACGGCGACGGGCGTCGGGCACCACGTGCACCATGAGCTCGGCGGCGTCGGTGTTGTCGAGCTGCGGCAGACGCAGGAACCCCGACGTCACCACGCGCCCGTCGACCACTCCTGCGTAGCCGATCAGCCGGTGGCGGGTGCCCTGGTCCTGCATCATCGCCCGCACCTCCTCGAGCTGCCACGGCGACGTCACACCCGGTGGCGCCGCGAGCTCGGCGATCAGGTAGGCGTGGTGCCACGGGTCGAACCGGCCGGGGTCGAACGGGTCGACCTCGATGATCTGCTGCTCGCTCATCGGACGCGCTGCACCCTTCCCTCGTCCCACACGGGACCGTCGGACTCGTAGACCTCGCCGTCCGCGCCGTAGACGAGGAAGCGGTCGAAGCCCCGGGCGAACCAGCGGTCGTGGGTGACCGCCAGCACCGTGCCCTCGAACGCCTCGAGCCCCTCCTCCAGCGCCTCCGCGGACTGGACGTCGAGGTTGTCGGTCGGCTCGTCGAGCAGCAGCAGCGACGCGCCGGAGAGCTCGAGGAGCAGGATCTGGAAGCGCGCCTGCTGCCCGCCGCTCAGCGACTCGAACCGCTGCTCGCCGGCGTGGGCGAGCTCGTAGCGGTCGAGCACCCGGCTCGCCTGCTCGCGGCCCATGCCGTCGCGGCGCTCGTCGCCGCGGTGCAGGATCTCCAGCAGCGTGCGGCCGACCAGCTCCGGGTGCTCGTGGGTCTGCACGAACCACCCGGGGCGCACCCGCGCGCCGAGCTTGGCCAGGCCCCGGTGCGGGACCGGCTTGATCTCCACGTCGCCGACCGGCTCGTGCTCCTTGTCGGGCCGGGTGCCGCCCGCGGCGAGCAGGCGCAGGAAGTGCGACTTGCCCGACCCGTTGGAGCCGAGCACGGCCACGCGCTCGCCGTACCAGACCTCGAGGTCGAAGGGCTTCATCAGACCGGTGAGCTCGAGCTGCTCGCAGACCACGGCACGTTTGCCGGTGCGTCCGCCCTTGAGGCGCATCGTGACCTGCTGCTCGCGGGGCTGCTCGATCGGCGGGCCGGCCTCCTCGAACTTGCGCAGCCGGGTCTGGGCCGCGCGGTACTGCGAGGCCATGCCGTCGTTGTACTCGGACTTGATCTTGTAGTGCAGCACCAGCTGCTTGAGCTTGGCGTGCTCCTCGTCCCAGCGGCGGCGCAGCTCCTCGAAGCGCGCGAAGCGGTCGGCGCGGGCCTGGTGGTAGGACGCGAAGCCCCCGGGGTGCGTCCACACGGTGTTGCCGGCCGAGCCGAGCTCGACGGTCACCACACGCGTGGCGGTGTTGTTGAGCAGCTCGCGGTCGTGGCTGATCATCAGGACGGTCTTGGCCGACTCGCGGATGCGCTCCTCGAGCCAGATCTTGCCGGGCACGTCGAGGAAGTTGTCGGGCTCGTCGAGCAGCAGCACCTCCTCGGGCCCGCGGAGCAGGTACTCCAGCACCAGCCGCTTCTGCTCGCCGCCCGACAGCGTGCTGAGCTCGCGGTACTTCACCCGGTCGAAGGACACCCCCAGCGCCGCGGTCGCGCACACGTCCCAGGTGACCTCGAGGTCGTAGCCACCGGCGTCGGCGTACTCCGAGAGCGCGTGCGCGTAGGCCATCTGCGACTTCTCGTCGTCGGTGTCCATCAGCGCCCGCTCGCAGGCGTCGACGTCGTACGCCGCCGCGCGGACCCGGGCCGGCGCCACGCTGAGCAGCAGGTCGGCGACGGTCGGTGCCTCGCCGAGCCCCGCACCCACCATCTGCCGCATCACGCCCAATCCGCCCGAGCGCGTCACGACGCCCGCGTGCGGGGTCAGGTCGCCGGTGATGATGCGCAGCAGGGTCGTCTTGCCCGCGCCGTTCGCGCCGACCAGCGCGACCTTCGCCCCCTCGCCGACCCGGAACGACACGTCGTCCAGCAGCACTCGCCCGTCGGGCAGCTCATAGCGCACCCCGGCCACGTCCACGTGTCCCACAGGGGACGATTCTCCGCCATCGCGATGCGCGGGGCATCCGGTTTAGCGCGCCGGCGGCGTGGACCACCGGCGCGACCTGACCGGTTTCGCCAGCGCGCACCACACCGGACGTCTAGCGTCGCCTTCGTGACCGACCTCACACGCCTCAGGGCCGCCGTCCTCCTGCTCGCCGTCCTGGCCCTCACCGCCACCGGTCTCGCCGCACCCGCGTCGGCGCACCGTGCGGCCGACCCGGGCCCGACGTCCTACGCGCACCCCGGACCGTACGGCGTCGGCGAGCGCACCCTCAAGCTGCCCTCCGGCGCGCGGGTCGAGGTCTGGTACCCCGCGCGCAAGGCAGCGGTCGCCGGTCAGCCGGTCGGCACCTACGACGTCGTCGACTGGCTGCCGGACCTCCTCGCCCAGCTGGTCCCCGAGGGCGCCTCGGTCGCCTACCCGAGCGGTGGGGTGCGCGCCGTACCCGTCGTGCGGAAGCAGTTCCCCCTGGTCGTCTTCAGCCACGGCTTCGCCGGATTCCGCGACCAGTCGACGTTCCTGACCTCGGCGCTGGCGTCGTGGGGGTTCGTGGTCGCCGCGCCCGACCACCCGAGCCGCAACCTCACCAAGGTCCTCGGCGGACCCGCGGGCCAGACCACGGACGTGCAGGACCTGCAGGCCACGATCACCCTGCTCGCCAAGCGCAACGCCCCCCGACGCAGCTGGCTCCACGACCGCCTCGACCTGCGCCACATCGGCGCCGTCGGCCACTCCGCTGGAGGCCGGGCGGTGGAGAACCTCGCGGCCGTCGACCGTCGCGTCGACACATTCGTCGGGTTGGCCGGCGCTTCCGTCGGTGCGCTCGACGACGCGGCTCCGGCCGTGCCGGACAAGCCCGGGCTGCTGATGGCCGGGACCGCGGACACGATCGTCACCCTCGACCGCATGGAGCAGGCGTACGCCGCCATGTCCGCGCCCAAGCGCCTCGTGCTGCTCGGCGGCGCCGGGCACCTCGCCTTCAGCGACCTGTGCGAGGTGGGCGCGTCCGACGGCGGGCTGATCGCTCTCGCGGAGCTGCTCGGTGTGCCGATCCCGGCGTCGCTCGTCCCGCTCGCGACCGACGGGTGCATCGACCCGGTGCTGCCCGCGACCCAGGCCTGGCCGGCGATCGAGCACGTCGTCGTCGCCCACCTGCGCTCGGTCTTCGGCATCGACCGCACGGACGCAGCCCTCGACGGCCTGGTCGAGGCCTACCCCGGTGTCGTCACCGACAGCCGGAGCGACGGATAGAGGGCGGCCTAGACTCGGCCCCATGACACGGGGCGTGGAGGAGCCGGAGACCTCCGTCTCCATCACCCTCCGTCCCGCCCCCTACCCCGGCACCCGTCGACGGGTGCGCGCGCTCGCGATGGCGGCGTACGCCGGTGCGCTGACTGCCTGGTCAGAGCTGCTCGGCATCCCCAACGACACCGTCCAGGTCTTCTTGTGGCTCTGGCTCGGGACGATCGCGTGGAACATCGAGGCCCGCCCCAGCTACCACCTGAACTTCCTCAAGGACTGGTGGCTGCCGGTCGTCGGCCTCGTCATCTACTTCTACAGCCGGGGCCTGACCGACGAGCTCGGCCTGCCCGTGCACACGATGATGCCGATCCACGCCGACTCCTGGCTGGCCGACGGCGAGATCCCGACCGCCCGGCTCCAGGAGGCGTGGTGCGGGACCCCGTGCCTCAAGGACAGCGAGCCGCGCTGGTACGACCTGCTCTTCACCACCGTCTACGCCACCCACTTCCTCACCGGCCTGACGATCGCGGCGGTGCTGTGGGTGCGGCAGCGTGCCGAGTGGATCAAGTGGATGCGTCGCTACCTGGTGATCAACTTCGGGGCGCTCGCGATCTACATCGCCTACCCGATGGCGCCGCCGTGGATGGCCTCCGAGGAGGGCTGGCTCGACGCCGACGTCACCCGCATCACCGCCCGCGGCTGGCACGACATCGGCCTGGGCCGCGTCGACCTGATCCTCCAGGGCGTCGGCAACCCCGTCGCGGCGATGCCCTCCCTGCACGCCGGCATCACGTTCCTCATCGCGCTCTACGGCATCCAGCGCCTGCGCAGCCGCTGGCGGTGGCTGCTCGCGCTCTACCCGCTCGCGATGTCGACGGCGCTGGTCTACAACGCCGAGCACTACGTCATCGACATCCTCGCCGGCGGCGTGCTGGCGGCCGTGGTGCTGGTCGGCTGTCAGCGGTGGGAGAACAGCCGCGACCGCGCGGTCACTCCGCGGTCGAGCGCGACCACAGGTTGATGCCCGCCTCGACGGCATGGTCGTCGATGGCGTTCAGCTCCTCGGCCGTGAGGTCGGGGAAGCTCAGCGCGTCGAGGTTGGCGTCCAGCTGCTCGACCGAGCTCGCGCCGATGACCGCCGATGTCACCCGCGGGTCGCGCACGGCCCACTGCAGCGCGAGCTGGGCGAGCTTCTGGCCGCGTGCCTGGGCGAGGTCGTTGAGCCGGCGCACGTGGGTGAGCGTGCTCTCGTCGAGGTGGTCGCCCGGGAGCGAGGAGCCCTGCCGCGCGGCCCGCGAGTCGGCCGGGACACCGTCGAGGTAGCGGTCGGTCAGCAGCCCCTGGGCCAGCGGCGAGAAGACGATGCAGCCCATCCCCTGCTCCTCGAGCTCGTCGAGGAGACTCTGCCCACCATCAGGGGCCTCGATCCAGCGGTTGAGCATGGAGTACGAGGGCTGGTGGATCAGCAGCGGCGTGCCGAGGTCGCGGGCGATCGCGGCGGCCTCGTTGGTCTTCGCGGCGGAGTACGACGAGATGCCGGCGTACAACGCCTTGCCCTGCCGCACGGCGTGGTCGAGCGCCATCATCGTCTCCTCGATCGGCGTCTCGGGGTCGAAGCGGTGGCTGTAGAAGATGTCGACGTAGTCGAGGCCCATCCGCCCCAGCGACTGGTCGAGCGAGGCCAGCACGTACTTCCGCGAGCCGCCGCCCTGGCCGTACGGACCGGGCCACATGTCGTAGCCGGCCTTGGTCGAGATGATCAGCTCGTCGCGGTAGGCCGCGAAGTCCTCGCGCAGGTAGCGCCCGAAGTTCTCCTCCGCCCGGCCGTACGGCGGGCCGTAGTTGTTCGCCAGGTCGAAGTGCGTCACGCCGCGGTCGAAGGCGCGGCGCAGGATCGCGCCCTGGGTCTCCTCGGGCCGGTCCTCACCGAAGTTCTGCCACAGGCCGAGCGAGATCACCGGCAGCTGCAGGCCGCTGCGACCGGTGAACCGGTAGCGCATGCCCGTGGCCTCGGTGTCGTAGCGGTGGTCGGCTGCCGTGTAGGTCATGCCCCGATCCTGCCACCGCACCCCGTGACAGGATCGGCCGGTGACCTCATGGCGACCGGGCTGGGAAGCGTTCTCCCAGCAGCTGCTCGACTTCTGGACCGAGCGGCACCTGTGCACGCTGACGACGCTGCGCGCCGACGGCACCCCGCACGTGGTCCCGGTCGGCGTCACCGTCGACGTCGAGGAGCGCTGCGCCTGGGTGATCACCTCCGGCACGTCGGTCAAGGTGCGGCAGCTGCGCAGCAACCCGGTGCTTGCTGCCTGCCAGGTCGACGGGCGCCGCTGGTCGACACTCGAGGGCCGCGGCGAGGTCCGCGAGGACGAGGCGTCCGTCGCTCGCGCGGTCGAGCGCTATGCGCTGCGCTACCGCCAGCCGCGGCCCAACCCGGCCCGCGTGGCGATCCGCATCGAGGTCGACAGGTTCGTCGGCAACGTCTGGGGCGACGTCGAAGTCGCCTGAGACGCGACCGGGTGGCCCACCCGGCGTCGTCTAGCGTGGCGGGCATGTACTCGGACAACCGGCCGTGCGATGTCTGTGGCGCCGCAGTCGAGCTGCGCCCGCACGAACGCCTCGTGCTGAACGAGCCGGACGACACCGTCGACGACCGGGTGTGCACGAACCCCGAGTGCCCGTCCAACCAGGGCGAGGACGATGCGCCGACCCCGTGAGGGCGCGACGGGGCGTGCCCGGGATGCGTCGGGGTACCGCATCGGCGTGCGCGCGTCCCGGCTGCTCCTCCTCGCCGCGGCCTGCGGCGTGCTCCTCGGCCTCTTCGGCCCGGTCGCAGAGCCGGCGCGAGCCGACAGCGAGCGGGTGGTCCGGGTCGGCACCGAGGGCGTCTATCCGCCGTTCACCTATCGCGACCCCGACACCAATGAGCTGACCGGCTTCGACGTCGAGGTGGTGCGAGCGATCGGCGAGGAGGCCGGCTGGGACGTGCAGTTCGTCGAGGCGCCGTTCGACTCGCTGTTCCCCGCACTGGACTCCGGGCGGCTCGACGTGATCGCCAACCAGGTGACGATCAACGACGAGCGCAAGGCGCGGTACCTCTTCAGCACGCCGTACACCTACTCGCACGGCGTGATCGTCACCGCCGTCGACACCGACGACATCACCACGCTCGCCGACCTGAAGGGCCGCACCGCCGCCCAGACCGCCAGCAGCAACTGGGCCCAGGTGGCCAAGGACGCGGGCGCCAAGGTCAAGTACGTCCAGGACTTCGGCCCTGGTGTGGCTCTGGTGGCGCAGGGGCGCGTCGACGCGATCGTCAACGACAACATCGCGGTCCTCGACTACCTCGCGACGTCCGGCAACGACCAGGTGAAGATCGCGGGCGACGCCGGGGACGAAGTACTGGAGCAAGCGCTGGCGTTCACGAAGGACGAGCCGGAGCTGCGCGACGAGGCGGACGCGGCGATCCAGCGGCTCACCGACGACGGGACGCTGGCGAGGATCTCGGAGAAGTACTTCGGCGCCGACGTCACCCAGCGCGAGGGCTCGACGGACGTCGCGGTCGGGGCCTCCGACGCGCGGAGCCGCTGGGAGGTCCTGCAGGACACGGCCTGGCCGATGTTCCGGGGCATGCTGAAGGGAACCATCCCGCTCACCCTCGTCAGCTTCGCCGCCGGGTTGGTGATCGCGGTGGCGGCCGCGCTCGCCCGGCTCTCCTCGATCCGGCCGCTGGACTGGCTGGCCCGGGTCTACATCTCGATCATCCGCGGCACGCCCTTGCTCGTGCAGCTGTTCATCGTGTTCTTCGGGCTCGGGCAGATCGGCATCAAGCTCGACCCGTTCGTCGCCGCGTGCATCGCGTTCAGCCTGAACGTGGGCGGGTACGCCGCCGAGATCGTGCGCGCCTCGATCCTCTCGGTCCCCCGCGGCCAGTACGAGGCGGCCACCAGCATCGGCATGGACTACTGGCAGTCGATGCGCCGCATCGTGCTGCCGCAGGCCACGCGCATCGCCGTGCCCCCGCTGTCCAACACGCTGCTGTCCCTGATCAAGGACTCCGCCCTGGCCTCCCTGGTGCTGGTGCCCGAGCTGTTCCGCGAGGCGCAGATCACGGCGGCCAACACCTTCGAGTACCTCCCTCTCTACACGATGGCGGCCCTCTACTACTGGGTGCTGTGCTACCTCGTCAGCCTGGCGCAGGGGCCCCTCGAACGACGACTGAGCAGGCACCTGGCATGAACACCCCCATGAGTGATCTGATCGAGGTCCGCGGACTGACGAAGTCCTTCGGCGAGCACCGGGTGTTGAAGGGAGTCGACTTCACGGCGGCGGCCGGCACCGTCACCGTCCTGCTCGGCCCGTCGGGCTCCGGCAAGACGACCGTGCTGCGCTCGCTCAACGTGCTGGAGACACCCGACGCCGGCCTGGTGCGGATCAGCGACGCGAGCATCGACTTCTCCGACCCGCCGGCCGACAAGTCGGCGTACCGCCGCGCGGTGAAGGCGCTGCGGATGCGCAGCGGCATGGTCTTCCAGGCCCACAACCTGTTCCCCCACAAGACCGTGCTGGGCAACCTCGTCGAGGGACCGGTGCAGGTGCAGGGCCGCGACCCGGAGGAGGCCATGAGCGCGGCGCGCGAGCTGCTCGCGCAGGTCGGGCTGGCCGGCCGCGAGGACGCCTACCCCGGTCAGCTCTCCGGTGGCCAGCAGCAGCGGGTCGGCATCGCTCGCGCGCTCGCCCTGCGGCCCGAGGTGCTGCTTCTCGACGAGCCGACCTCGGCGCTCGACCCCGAGCTGGTCGGCGAGGTGCTGGCGGTGATCCGCGACCTGGCCGCGGAGGGTCAGACGCTGGTGATCGTCACCCACGAGGTGCGGTTCGCGCGGGACGTCGCCGACCAGGCCCTGTTCCTCGACGAGGGTGTCGTCGCCGAGCGCGGCGGCGCCGAGGTGCTCACCGATCCGCGCGAGGAGCGGACCCGCCGCTTCCTGCAGCGGGTGCTGGACGCGGGCTGACCGCCTCGCGCACGAACGCGGCGTAGAGCTCGCGGTAGGGATCGCCCGCGTGCCGCGCGACCGGTGACGCAGGGAGCACGACGGAGCCCGGCTCGACGAGTCCGGCGCGCTCGGCCGCGACGATGGCCGCGCCCACCGCGACGGTCTCGTCCTGGTGGACGACGTGCAACGGGCGGGGCAACACCTCGGCCTTGACCCGGGTCCAGGCCGTGTTGCGGACCCCGGCGCCACCCAGGAGCACGACCGGGCCGTCGGCGTGGCCGGGATCCAGGCGCCGCTGGACGTCGTACATCCAGCGCGCCTGCAGGGACAGGCCCTCGAGCACCGCCTTGGTCAGCGCGCCGGGCGTTGCCCCGTCGACGTCGCCGACCACGCGCATCGTCGCGTCGGGGTCGGGCTCGGGTGACTGGCGTCCGCGCACGTAGGGCAGGACGAGCAGCTGGGTCGGCCCAGCCGGCAGGTCGTCGACCGCGGGGTGCTCCTCCATCCACGTGGCGTACGCCGAGCCGGCGGCGCTGTTGCCGGCGACGAGGGCCCGCGCGCGGCCGCCGACGGTGCGGACCAGGCTCATCCCGGCCACGCGCACGCCCTCGCGATCGGGATCGCCGTCCAGCACGCGCAGCAGCACCTCGGTCGTGCCGAGCGAGTCGGCGGTGTCGCCGGGCCGGCGGACCCCGCACGCGTGCGCACCGACCTGATGGTCGTGGCCGGCGACGACCACCGGCGCCCCGCCGGCGTGGCCGGCGACCTCGTCGAGGGCGGCTACCTCTGGCAGCACGCCGGCACGCAGCCCCACCAGGTCGAGCAGGTCGTCCGCCCAGCCGTCCCGGTCGAGGAGGTACGCGCCGGTGCGCCCGGCGAGGGTGTGGTCGGTGACGAGCCGCCCGGTGAGCGCGAGCGCGACGAGGTCGGCGGCCCCGGCCCAGCGGTGCAGGCGCTCGTGCACCTCCGGGTGCGCCTCGGCCAGCCAGGCCCAGGTGGCCAGCGGCACCTTGGGCGAGAGCCGCACTCCGGTGCGGGCGAACAGCGGGCCCGGGTCGAGGCCGTCGAGCAGGGCACTCCGTGCGCGCGCGCCGTCCCAGGTGAGCAGCGGGGTCAACGCCTCGCCGGAGTGGTCGAGCGGGACCCCGGTCTCGGCCATCGAGGCGATCCCGATCGCCGCCACCGCACCGTGGGCGCCCACCTCGTCGAGCAGAAGGCGCGCGAGGTCGACGAGCTCGTGCGCGCTGCTCGGAGTCGGCTTCCGGCGCAGCCCGGCGAGCGTCACCGGGCGATCCGCGCCGGGGCGCAGCTCGACGCAGACCGCCTTGACGTACGACGTCCCGATGTCGAGGCCCAGGACGCGCACGCCGGGCCTCAGCTGCCGGAGTGGTCGGTGGCCGACACCGTGTGGGTGCGGGATGCGAGATCCGCTCGCAGCTCGGCCCGGTGCTCGCCGTGGGTCCAGGTGAGCACGAGGACACCGTCCTCCTCATGGGCGCAGGTGAACTCGCCGTCGAACGCCGGGTGGGCGGCACGCAGGCGGATGAGCTCGAGCTGCGTCCGGACCACCGGGCGCTCCAGCGCGGCCTCGATCTCCTCGGCGGTGTAGCGGTGCCGGTTGATCTCGCGACCCACCCCGGTCTGCTCGGCGAGCGCCACGTCGTTGCTGCCGGCGAGCAGGCCGACGTAGTAGACCTGGGGCCGCCCGGGCGTGAACAGCTGGAAGGCGCGCGCGGTGAGGTAGGCGTCGTCGTCCTCGCCGAGGACGCTGTAGAACGTCGAGTTGACCTGGTGCGGCAGCGCGGCCCACGCCACGGGCGTCGAGAACCGGGCCGACTCGCCCCGGGTTCGCCGGGCGGCCGCCTCGAAGACCGCGGCCATCTCGTCGTGATCCATCAGCCCGGGCCACTCCCGCGCCGGCCCGGCGTCGATCACGCCGATGCCGTCGTGGGTGTCGAGCACGGTGATCGCGTTGGCCGGCCGGATCTCCAGCCACTCCGCGAGCCGGTCCGTCCGACCGGTCTCGAGCGCCTGCAGGAGCAGGGGCGGGAGCGCGAAGTCGTAGACGAGGTCGGTCACCGCCGCGACCGCCCGCTGCTGGCTGTGGTGGGCGTGCACCTCGACGAGAACCTCGAGGCCCTCGGCGTGCGCGAGGTCGGTGACCTCGCTGACGAACTCCAGCGTCTGGTCGGTCATGAAGCTGTCGGTCCCGGCCGTCTTGACGGCGTACCCCACCGCGTCGAGACGCACCGTCCGCACACCACCGTCGGCCAGCGTGCGCATCACCCGGCTGAGGTAGTCGCGGGCCACCGGGTGGGCGACGTCGAGGTCGACCTGCGAGGGCATGAACGTCGTCCACACCAGGCGGCGGGTGCCGTCGGCCATCCCGTACGGCGTGAACGGCAGCCCGGCACGCGGCCGGTAGATCGCGGTGATGCCGGCCTCGGTGCCGCCATCGGGGAAGACGGTGTCGAAGGTGAGGAACATGCCGGCGTACGCCGACTCCTCGCCGTGGGCCAGCCAGTCGCGGAACTCGGCGGAGTCGGCCGAGACGTGGTTGACGATCACGTCGGCGGTGACCTCGAGCCCGGCCTCGCGCAGCGCGACGACGTCGGACCAGTCACCCAGGCGCGGGTCGACCGTGGCGTGGTCGACGGGGTCGAACCCGGCGTCGTCGCCGTCGTAGGGCGTGAAGAACGGCAGGATGTGCACGCCGGCGAACACGGCCAGCGGCCCCTCGGTCAGCAGCCGCCGCAGCCCCGCGAGGTCGCCGCCGAACCGGTCCGCATAGGTCAGCAGGTGCACGCCGTTGCGACGTCCCTCTGCGGGCTCCTCCACCGTGTCCTCCTCGATCACCTGACGACCGGCCGGCCGTCGGAGTCCACGATGGCACTCGCGGCGGCGCGACGGCACCGCAGGTCCTCACGGACTCGTCTGGACCGGTCGAGCCGGAGGCGGCGGCGCGGGCTGTCGGAGGTCTAGCCTCGGACCAGGTGGCACCGGGGGGCGGCTGCCCTGTCCCGTCCCCATCTCGCATCATCGATTGGCTCACCCATGAGCTGGAACGCCGTCTATCTCGTGCTGATCGTGCTGGCGATCGCCGCAGCGCTGCGCGCCGCCTCCTGACACAGCACGTCCCGGCCGACCCCGAGGGCCGACCGGGACGTGGCGCGCCGTCGTACGGCAGTGCCGAGTGGCTCAGGCGAGGTCGAAGCGGTCGGCCTCCATGACCTTCACCCACGCGGCGACGAAGTCGCGCACGAACTTCTCGCGGGCGTCCTCGCTGGCGTAGACCTCGGCCAGCGCCCGCAGCTCGGAGTTGGAGCCGAACACCAGGTCGACCGCGGTGGCGGTCCACAAGAGGTCGCCGGTGGCGTAGTCGCGGATCTCGTAGACGCTCTCCTCCGACTCCGAGGCCTTCCACACCGTGCCGGGCGAGAGCAGGTTGACGAAGAAGTCGTTGCTCAGCACGCCGGTGCGGTCGGTGAGGACGCCGTGGGCGGTGCCGCCCACGTTCGTGCCGAGCGCACGCATGCCGCCGACCAGGGCGGTCATCTCCGGGGCCGTCAGGCCCAGGAGGTAGGCGCGCTCGACCAGCTGCTTCTCCGGCTGCAGCTTGTCACCGGAGCGCAGGTAGTTGCGGAACCCGTCGGCCCGCGGCTCGAGGACGCGGAAGGAGTCGACGTCGGTCTGCTCCTGCGAGGCGTCGGTGCGCCCGGCGTGGAACGGGACCGTGATGTCGACGCCGGCGTCCTGGGCGGCCTTCTCGACCGCCGCGCTGCCCGCGAGGACGATCAGGTCGGCCAGGGAGACCTGGGCACCGCCGGCCGCGTTGAACTCCGAGCGGACCGCCTCGAGCTTGTCGAGCACGGCAGCGAGCTGCTCGGGCTGGTTGACCGCCCAGCTGCGCTGCGGCTCCAGGCGGATCCGGGCACCGTTGGCACCGCCGCGCTTGTCGGTGGAGCGGAACGTCGCTGCCGAGGCCCACGCGGTGGACACGAGCTCGGAGACCGTGAGGCCGGACTCGAGCACCCGGGACTTCAGCGTCGCGATGTCGGCGTCGCCGATCAGCTCGCCCTCGTGCGCCGGGACCGGGTCCTGCCACGGCTGCGGCTCGGGCACCCACGGGCCGAGGAAGCGCGACACCGGGCCCATGTCACGGTGCAGCAGCTTGTACCAGGCCTTGGCGAACGCGATCGCGAACTCGTTGGGGTTCTCCAGGAAGCGGCGCGAGACCTTCTCGTACTCGGGGTCGAAGCGCAGCGCCAGGTCGCTGGTCAGCATCGTGGGCTTGCGCTTCGGCGAGTCCGGCGTCGGGCCGGGGATGATGTCCTCGGCGTCCTTGGCGACCCACTGGTGGGCACCGGCCGGGCTCTTCGTGAGCTCCCACTCGTAGCCGAACAGGATCTTGAAGTAGTCGTTGCTCCACCGCGTGGGCGTGGTGGTCCAGGTGACCTCGAGGCCCGAGGTGATGGTGTCGGCGCCCTTGCCGGAGCCGTAGGAGCTCTTCCAGCCCAGGCCCTGCTGCTCGAGCGGTGCTGCCTCCGGCTCGGGGCCGACCAGGTCGGCGTCACCGGCGCCGTGGGTCTTGCCGAAGGTGTGGCCACCGGCGATGAGGGCGACGGTCTCCTCGTCGTTCATCGCCATCCGGGCGAAGGTGTCACGGATGTCCTTGGCCGACGCGATCGGGTCGGGGTTGCCGTTGGGGCCCTCGGGGTTGACGTAGATCAGGCCCATCTGGACCGCGCCGAGCATCTCGTCGAGCGTGCGCTCCTCGGCGTACCGCTCGTCGCCCAGCCAGGTGTCCTCCGGACCCCAGATGACCTCCTCGGGCTCCCAGATGTCCTCGCGACCGAAGCCGAAGCCGAAGGTCTGGAAGCCCATGTCCTCCAGCGCGACGGTGCCGGCGTAGACGAGCAGGTCGGCCCACGAGATCTTGCTGCCGTGCTTCTGCTTGACGGGCCACAGCAGGCGCCGGGCCTTGTCGAGGTTGGCGTTGTCGGGCCAGCTGTTGAGCGGCGCGAAGCGCTGGCTGCCGTCACCGGCGCCACCGCGACCGTCGTAGATGCGGTAGGTGCCGGCGGCGTGCCAGCTCAGCCGGATCATCAGGCCGCCGTAGTGCCCGAAGTCGGCCGGCCACCAGTCCTGCGAGGTGTTGAGCACCCGGACGACGTCGCGGCGCAGCTCGGCGAGATCGAGCTTCTTGAACTCCTCGGAGTAGTCGTAGTCCGAGCCGAGCGGGTTGGTCTTCGACGACTGCGTGCGCAGGGGCGAGAGGTCGAGCTGGTTGGGCCACCAGTCCTTGTTGGTGTGCGGGCGGCCGCCGTTCTTGGGGGTCGGCGAGTCGATCGCGGGGTTCTCGCTCTCGCTGCCCTGGGCCGTGGCGCTGTCGTGCGCGACGGGGCACCCACCCTCGGCCTTGCGGTCCACGCCCTGCGGGCTGGTGCCCTCCTCGCTGGGGGTGGTCACGTTGTCCTGGCTGTCGGTCATGATCTTCCTTCCGGGCGGTTGTTCACAGGTCACGAACGGGTGGGTGAGCAGGCGGGGCACAGGCCCCAGAAGACGACCTCGGCCTCGTCGATGGTGAAGCCGTGGTCGTCGGAGGCATGCAGGCAGGGGGCCGCGCCGACCGCGCAGTCGACGTCGGCCACGGTGCCGCACGAGCGGCACACGAGGTGGTGGTGGTTGTCGCCGATGCGCGCCTCGTAGCGCGCGACCGAGCCCGCCGGCTGGATGCGGCGTACGAGCCCGGCGGCCGCCAGGGTGTGCAACGAGTCGTAGACGGCCTGGTGGGACACCTCGGGCAGGTCCTCGCGCACGGCGCCGATGATCGACTCGGTGTCGGCGTGCGGGTGGGCGTGCACGGCACCCAGCACGGCCACTCGCGGCCGGGTCACGCGCAGCTCCGCCCCCCGCAGCATCTGCGGGTAGTCCGGTGGCGTGGGCATGCCCCGCATCCTGCTCGCTTTTCTTGAACGAGTCAAGAAACGGTAGGTGAATCCTCAGCGGGCCTTGTAGAGCACCAGGCCGTTGCCCTGGTTGTCGTAGACGACGGCGCGGCGTTCGTGGGCGTCGTCGTACGGCGGGGTCACGATCGCCCCGCCGCTCTCCTCGATCGAGCGCGCCAGCGCGTCGACGTCGTCGGTGCGGACGGCGACGACGGTCTTGCCCGGGAGCGGGTGGTCGAGCGCCGTGGCCAGCGCGACGGTGATCGAGCCCCCGTCGAGTGCGGCGTAGTGGGTGCCGTCGCGGAACTTCAGCGTGAACCCGAGGGTCTCGGTGTAGAACCGGATCGACTCGTCGAGATCCTCGGTGCTCAGCACGATCTGGCGCACCTCGTGGCCGCTCATCGGCGTCTCCTCAGCTGGTCGGTGTCGGTCGTCCGACTGCACCCTCCCACGCCGAGCCGGCGCGTCTGCAGGTGCCACCCCCGCCGAGTCGGCGCGTCTGCAGGTGCGCCCGACGCACGCCGTGGTCGCCGGCCTGTGGTCGCCTTCACGGGACGTCATGCGGATGGAGCAGCCGCCTGCCCGGGACGTATGACGTCCTGCGACCACACCTCGGCGGCATCCCGACAGGTGCGTCCTTCCAGTTCCGGGCGGCACCGGCCGGGACGGACGATCGAGCACCGGGAGGCCGCCGACCCACCCCAGGGCACCCACACATCAGTCAGAAGAGCCCGACTCGGTGGTTCGGTCCACACGCTCGAAGGGCCGGCTCCCAGCGCTCTGCGCTGCGAACCGGCCCAACTCTTGGTGGAGCTGAGGGGATTCGAACCCCTGACCTTCTCATTGCGAACGAGACGCGCTACCAACTGCGCCACAGCCCCAGTGCGTCCTACGACGCGGTGGGAAACGTTAGCACCAGCCTCACGGGTGCACCGAATCGGCTCCCACAACTCCCGACTCAACGGGCAGAACTCCCGAATGAACGGTCAGGAGCCGACGGCGCGGTGCTCGTCGCCGTCGGTGCGGGCCTGGCGGGCGGCGCGCTCGGCCTCGTCGGCCTCGCGGGCCAGCTGGGCGTCGGCGTCCGTGCGGCCGGAGGTCCACACGCCGGTGTCGTCGAGGGCGATGGTGCGCACGGTGCGGCGCGCGGCGGCCGGCTTGTTGACGTACGTCGGGAGCGTGACCGGCACCGGGTCCCACAGGGCCGGGTCGACGATGGCGGCCATGCCGGCCGACGTGTCGGCGAGCGGGTCCACCTCGGCGCCATCGCCATCCTCGGTGAGGGTCCGGCTCGCGGGGGCCTCGACCGGCTCTCCGTCGACCGGTCGCTCGGCGGGCACGTCGATCGGCATCCGGGCGGCCGGGACCAGGATCCTGCGCTCGCCCTTGACCATGACCCGGCAGGCGACCAGCCAGGCGACCAGCAGGCCGACGGGGATCGCGACGTACCACCAGGAGATCACCCCGAAGGCCGCGACTGCGACCACCGCGAGGATGGCGACCAGGATGAGCGCGAGCACGTTGCGACGGCGCTTGGTGGCGCGCTTGGCCGCTGCGCGCTTGGCCCGCAGCTGGGCGGGGGTGAGCTGGACGGGCGCGGCCTCGCTGCGCTTGTCGGCCGGCTTGTCGGCCGGCTTGTCGGCGGGCTTGTCGGCGGGCGTGGCCTCGGCGGCGGGACGGCCGGGCGTCACGAGCCGGGCGCTGCGCGTGTCCACCGGCTCGCGGCGCGCCAGCACGCGCATGGTGTGGGAGAACCGGTCGACCGACCGGCTGCGCGCCACGTCCTCATGGTGACGGAGCGCCTTCGGGACGAGATAGACGGCCCACGCCACGGCGAGGGCGACGAAGATCAGAGCGCTCAGGTCCACAGGTCAGAGGGTAGGAGCGATAGCGCAGCCGACCTCGGATGTCCACAGGTGTGTCGCAAATTCACTCGTGTGACTCCTGTGATCTGACTCGGGCAAGCAGCCCGTCGGGACACTCCTCGGCGGTCACGGCGTAGAGCCGGTGGTCGCGCCAGGCACCGTCGATGTGCAGGTACTTCGGGGCGCAGCCGACCTCGCGCAGGCCCAGCTTCTCCACCACCCGCAGGGAGTTGGAGTTCTCCGGGCGGATCGCGATCTCGATGCGGTGGAGCCCGGCGCTGGCGAAGCAGTGGTCGATGACCATCGCCACCGCCCGCGGCATCACCCCGCGCCCGGCGTACTCGCGATCGAGCCAGTAGCCGACCGAGGCGAACTGCGCGGAGCCGCGCACGATGTTGTTGACCGTCACCTGGCCGGCGAACCGGCCGTCGACCTCGACCGCGAACGGGTACGTCGTGCCGGCGCGGGCCTGCCGGTGCAGCCGCCGGACCAGCTGGCCGAACGTCGAGGGCCGGGAGTCCGAGCCCGGAGGCACGGTGGCGTCCCACGGCCGCAGCCACGCGGCGTTGCGCCGGCGGGCGTCGCGCCAGGCCCGCGCGTCCGACGCCGCCAACGGCCGGACGGTGATCTCCTCAGAGCTCAGCCGTGCCGGCCACCCGCTCAATGGTCGCTCCCGACGCTCCGCCTCAATGGTCGCTCCCCACGACCTGCTCGGCCGCGTGCACGAGGACCGGCCGCAGCACGGCGAGCCCGTCCTGCACTCCCCCGCGCGAGCCGGGCAGGTTGACCACCAGGCAGCTGCCGACGACTCCGGCGAGGCCGCGGGAGAGCATCGCGGTCGGGACGCCCTGCGCCACGCCGTACGCCCGGATCGCCTCGGCGATGCCGGGAACCTCACGGTCGAGCAGTGGACGGGTCACCTCGGGGGTCCGGTCGGTCGGCGTCAGCCCGGTGCCACCCGTGGTCAGCACGACCCGCGCGCCTCCCTCGGCGGCCGCGGCGATCGCAGCGCCGACGGGCTCGCCGTCCGGCACGACGACCGGCGCGCCGACGGCGAAGCCGAGCTCACGGAGGGCCTCCACGATCAGCGGCCCGGTGGCGTCCTCGTAGACGCCCGCCGCGGCGCGGTTGGAGGCGACGACGACCTCGGCGCGCATGGTCACGAGCGGCTCCAGTCGCCGGACTTGCCCCCGGTCTTGGTCTCCACGCGCACGTCGGTGATCACCGCGCCCTTGTCGACCGCCTTGACCATGTCGACCACCGTGAGCGCCGCCACCGAGACGGCGGTGAGCGCCTCCATCTCGACACCGGTGCGGTCGGTGGTGCGCACCGTGGCGGCGATCTCCACCGCTGGCTGAGGATGGTCGGTCACGGAGAGGTCGACGGTGACGCCCGAGATCGCCAGTGGGTGGCACAGCGGGACCAGGTCGGGCGTCCGCTTGGCGCCCATGATCCCCGCGATCCGGGCGACGGCCAGGGCGTCGCCCTTCGGCACGCCGTCGCCGCGCAGCAGCGCGACGACCTCCGGCGAGACCAGCACCCGGCCCGACGCGGTCGCCGTCCGCGCGGTGACGTCCTTGCCGGAGACGTCGACCATGCGGGCGGCGCCGGACTCGTCGACGTGCGTGAGCCGCTCGGCCATCACTAGAACTCCTCGTCGAGCCTCAGGACCTGGACCAGCTCGCCCGCCTGGAGGGAGACGACCTCCTCCGGCACCACGACCAGTGCGTCGGACGATGCCAGATCGCCGATCAGGTGGGAACCGTGTCCGCCCACCGGCGTCACCGAGCCGCCGCCGCACTCCGCGCGCACGAACTGGCGCCTGCCCAGCGGCGACCCGATCGCGTGCGTGAGGCGCGCCGTGACCGTCGGCCGGGCGTACGGCGCACGGCCCATCAGCTTGCGGATCGCGGGCAGCACGAACTGCTGGAAGGAGATGTACGACGAGACCGGGTTGCCCGGCAGCGTGAAGACCGGCGTGCGGTCCTCGCCCACGTGGCCGAACCCCTGCGGCTTGCCGGGCTGCATCGCGACGCCTCCGAACCACACGGTCCCGAGCGGACGCAACGCCTCCTTCACGACGTCGAAGTCGCCCTGCGACACCCCGCCGCTGGTGACGACGATGTCCGCGCGGACCAGCTGGTCGTGGAGCGCGTCGAGGAAGGCACGCGGCTCGTCGGGCACGATCCCGACCCGGTACGCGATCGCGCCGGCGGCGCGAGCGGCGGCGGCGAGCAGGAAGGAGTTGCCGTCGTAGATCGAGTCGTGGCCGAGCTCGGTGCCCGGCTCACGCAGCTCCGACCCGGTCGAGATCACCACGACCCGCGGGCGGGGCCGCGCCCGGACCGCCGCGCGGCCGACCGAGGCCAGCAGGCCGAGGTGACGCGGACCCAGCACGGTGCCGTAGGAGACCACGACGTCGCCGGCCGAGACGTCCTCCCCCGCCGGCCGCACGTGCTGGCGCGGTGACGGGGCGCGCTCGATGCGCACCCGCGCGACGCCGCGGTCGGTCCACTCGTAGGGCACCACGCTGTCCGCGCCGGCGGGCATCGGGGCACCCGTCATGATCTTGACGGCGGTGCCGGGCGACATCGCGAGCAGCTGCGCCTGGCCGGCGCCGATCTCCCCCACCACCGGGAGGTGGACCGGGCTGTCCTCGGCAGCGCTCACGACGTCCTCGTGGCGTACGGCGTAGCCGTCCATCGCGGAGTTGTCGAACGACGGCAGCCCGATCGGCGCGACCACGTCCTCCGCCACGGCGAGCCCGAGCGCGTCCATGAGCGGCTGCGGGAAGTCCGGCAGCGGCTCGATGGCCTCGAGGATCCGCGCGACGTGGTCGTCGACCGAGATCAGCGCCTCGGACTGCCCAGCCGGGTCAGCCATCGGCGAGGACGGTGCCGGCCTCGACGCGCTGGGCCGACGTCGCCTCCAGGGAGACGTCTCCGACGACCTCGACACCGTGGGCGAAGGTCCAGTCGCCCTCGATGCGCAGGGAGCTGGCCCGCTTCATCGACGGCGCACCGTCGGGGAAGCGCTTGTCGAACTCCCCGACGAGCTTGTAGTAGTCGGTGTCGAGGTCGACGAACGGCAGCTCCGGAGCGGTCTGGTCGAGCACGAAGTCCTGGCCGATGTCGTAGACGTCCGAGCGCAGCACCAGCAGGTCGTTGGTGGTCTTGACGGGCACGAACCGCTCGCGGCCCACCTCGATGAGCCGGGAACCCTCGAAGACCTCGATCGCGGCGCCCATCGCGGTCTCGACCTGGATCACCTCGGGGGTCGCCGGGTCGCCGGGGTCGAGGGTCTTGACGTTGCGGATCAGCGGCAGCCCGAGGATGCCCTGGCGCACGTCGAGCGCCTGCTTCATCGCGGCGAGGTCGAACCACAGGTTGTTGGTGGAGCAGAACTTGTGGCGGTCGAGATCGGCCAGCGCGTCCTTGTCCTGGTCGGGCGTCTGAGCGGTCTCGCGCAGCACGATCCGGCCGTCGATCTTGCGGCGGGCGAAGTGGCCGCCCTTGCGGTCGGACGGGGTGCGCCGGACGGCCTCGATCGCGAACGGCGCGCCGGAGGCGGCGAACCAGCCGGCGACCCGGGCGTCGGGGACCGCACCGAGGTTGTCGGAGTTGGAGACGAAGACCCGCTCGTAGCCCTGCTCGATCAGCCGCTCCAGCAGGCCCGTGCCGCGCAGCGCGGTGTAGAGGTCACCGTGACCCGGCGGGCACCACTCGAGGTCGGGGTCCTTGGGCCAGCTCGCCGGCGAGAGGTCCTTGGCCAGCAGCTTGGGCTCCTTGTTCTGCAGGAACTCCAGCGGCAGGCCCTCGACCGGCAGGTCCTCGTAGCGCGCGAGCGCGGCCATCGTGTCCGAGGACGTGCGGAAGCTGTTCATGAAGATCAGCGGCAAGGTGGCGTCGTAGTGCTTGCGCAGGTGCAGCACCTGGCGCGCGATGATGTCGAGGAACGACAGCCCCCGGCGCACGCAGAGCAGCGACTTGGCGCGGTCCATGCCCATCGACGTGCCGAGGCCGCCGTTGAGCTTGATCACCGCGGTCCTGCGGATCGCGGCGGAGGCGACGTCGTCGGCGACCTCCACCGACGCGAGCGACTCCATGTCGACCGGCTCGATCGACGACTCCGGGATCATGCCGGTCTCGCCGTGCTCGAGCAGTCGGAAGTAGTGGGCGAACGTCTCGATCGCGACCTCGTCCACACCGGCCGCGACCATCTTGTCGCGCGCCCGTTTCAAGGCAGGGCTTCCCATGCTCACGATCGTAGGCTTCCCCTGTGACCGGCTCCCAATCACCCGGGCAATCACCCGGGCAATCACCCGGGCAACCACCCACCGGGTCACCCGCCA
>NZ_JANINT010000094.1 GCF_024509035.1 Nocardioides sp.
CGACAGGAGCCGGCAAGTCCACGCTGGTCAACCTCGTGCCGCGACTCTTCGACGCCACCGCCGGCGAGGTGCGGGTCGGCGGCACCGACGTACGCCGTCTCGACCTCGACCTGCTCTGGCAGCAGATCGGTCTGGTGCCCCAGAAGGCCTACCTGTTCACGGGGACCGTGCGCAGCAACCTGCTGCATGGACTGCCGGGCGCCACCGACGAGGAGATCTGGGCCGCCCTCGAGATCGCCCAGGGCCGTGACTTCGTCGAGGCGCTGCCCGAGGGGCTGGACGCGCCGGTCACCCAGGGCGGGACGAACTTCTCCGGTGGCCAACGCCAGCGGCTCGCGATCGCCCGGGCGGTGATCCGGCGTCCTGGCATCTACCTGTTCGACGACGCGTTCTCGGCCCTCGACCTGGCCACCGACGCCCGGCTGCGTGCCGCACTGCGGCCGGTCACGCGCGAGGCCACGGTCGTGATCGTCGCGCAGCGCGTCTCCACGATCATCGACGCCGACCTCATCCTCGTGCTCGAGGACGGGCGGGTCGTCGGTCGCGGCACCCACCACGAGCTGCTCGCCGACAACGAGACCTACCAGGAGATCGTCACCTCCCAGCTGACCCCCGAGGAGGCGGCATGAACCCCCCACGAAGTCGCTCGCACGCTCCCGACTCCGCGGGGACCCCGAACGGCATGACGACCCCCGCACCGGCCAAGAAGGCCCAGGGTTTCAAGGCGACCGAGCGTATCGAGGCGCCGGCGGGCGGCCACCCCGGCCGCGGCCCGATGGCCGGCATGGTCGGTCAGAAAGCGATGTCGTTCGGCCCGTCGGCGCGGCGCCTGGTCGCACGGATGCGTCCCGAGCGGGCCAAGGCGATCGTCGTCGTGCTGCTCGGGGTCGCCAGCGTCGCACTGATGGCGACGGGGCCGCGGATCCTCGGGCACGCCACCGACCTCGTCTTCGACGGCTTCATCGGACGCCAGTTCCCGGCCGGCACGCCCGACTCCGCCCTGCCTGACGCCGTCCAGGGGCGCGACGTCGTGGCCGGCCAGGGCGTCGACTTCACGGCGGTCGGGCACGTGCTGCTCGTCGTCCTCGCGATCTACGCCGGCGCGTCACTGCTCGGCTGGCTCCAGGGGTTCGTGCTCAACACCGTCGTGCAGAACACCGTGCGCCGCATGCGCCAGGACGTCGAGGACAAGATCAACCGGCTGCCCCTCGGCTACTTCGACCGCTCGCCCCGCGGCGAGCTGCTCAGCCGGGTCACCAACGACATCGACAACGTCAGCCAGACGCTCCAGCAGACGATGAGCCAGCTGCTCACCTCGCTGATGACCGTCCTGGCGGTGCTCGGGATGATGTTCTGGATCTCCCCGCTCCTGGCGCTCGTCGCGCTGGTCTCAGTGCCCGTCTCGCTGGTCGTCACCGCGCAGATCATGAAGCGCTCGCAGGGGCAGTTCGTCGCCCAGTGGCGGAGCACCGGCCGCCTGAACGCCCAGATCGAGGAGGCCTACTCCGGCCACGCCCTGGTCAAGGTGTTCGGGCGCCGCGCCGAGATCGAGGAGACGTTCGCGAAGGAGAACGACGAGCTCTACCGGGTCAGCTTCGGTGCGCAGTTCGTCAGCGGACTGATCATGCCGTCGATGATGTTCGTCGGGAACCTCAACTACGTCGCGATCGCCGTGATCGGCGGCCTGCGGGTCGCCCACGGCTCGCTGTCGCTCGGCGAGGTGCAGGCGTTCATCCAGTACACCCGCCAGTTCACCCAGCCCCTGACGACCGTGGCGTCGATGACCAACCTGCTCCAGTCCGGGGTGGCGTCGGCCGAGCGGGTCTTCGAGCTGCTCGACGCGGACGAGGAGCCGGCCGACCCGGCCGAACGACGTACGCCGGCCCAGCGGCGCGGCGAGGTCGCCTTCGAGCACGCGTCGTTCCGCTACGAGGAGGACCGGCCGTTGATCGCCGACCTGTCGCTGGTCGCCCGCCCCGGCCAGACCGTCGCCATCGTCGGTCCGACCGGGGCCGGGAAGACCACGCTGGTCAACCTCGTCATGCGGTTCTACGACCTCGACGGCGGCCGGATCACCCTCGATGGTGTCGACATCTCCGCGATGCCGCGCGCCGCCCTGCGGAGCCAGATCGGGATGGTCCTGCAGGACACCTGGCTGTTCGAGGGCACGATCCGCGACAACATCGCCTACGGCCGTCCCGACGCCACCGACGAGCAGGTGCTCGAGGCCGCCCGCGCGACGTTCGTCGACCGGTTCGTCCACTCGCTGCCCGAGGGCTACGACACGGTCATCGACGAGGAAGGGTCCAACCTCTCGGCCGGGGAGCGGCAGCTGGTGACGATCGCGCGGGCCTTCCTCACCGATCCCGCGCTGCTGATCCTCGACGAGGCCACGTCGTCGGTCGACACCCGCACCGAGCTGCTGCTCCAGCACGCGATGGCGGCCCTGCGCACCGACCGCACGTCGTTCGTGATCGCCCACCGGCTCAGCACGATCCGCGACGCGGACCTGATCTTGGTGATGGAGGACGGCGCGATCGTCGAGCAGGGCGCCCACGACGAGCTGCTGTCGCGCGGCGGGGCCTACGCGCGGCTGTACAACTCGCAGTTCCAGGCGACCGACGTCGCCTGAACCGAGGCTCGACCCGAACGGGTGAAGCGCTCGTTAATCCCTTGAACCCCCTGAGGGTGCGACCTACGGTGATCGCACACGGGAAAGGAGGTGGTCCGAAGAATGAGTTCTTCTTGGATGCGTGAGGTGGCTGCCCGCTAGCAGCCCCAGCAACATCGAGGGCGGAAGTGCCCTCGAAGGCTGCTGGTGAATCCCAAGCAGTCACCCGACCCGCAGGCGATCCGGTCTTCACATCCACCGGAGCGGTCTCCGCAGGAGACCAGAGCCTGCGGGTCGCTCCATGTCCGGGCGTAGGTGAATCGAGCCTCAGGCGGCGTTGCCGGCCGCGTCGGCCGCTTGCTCCGCGGCCGCCCTCTCGCGGGCCGCCTTCTCCTGAGCGGCCGTCTCGCGGGCCGCCTCGCGCTCGGCCTCCAGCTGCCGGGCCTGGTTGCCCTCGACCGCCTGGGCCGAGAGCGAGGAGAACATCGAGCAGACCGCCCAGACCCCGACGGCGCAGAGCAGCAGCCGGGTCATGGCGGTGTCGACCGAGAGCGTGCCGGCCACCTGGGCCGCGTAGATCGCGGGCGATCCGACCAGGAGCGTGCCGGTCACCACCGGCCAGGAGATCGGGCTCATGCTGTCACCGCCAGCGGCACGTCGGCGCCGACGATGCCCTCGGAGCGGATCTGCTCGGCGCCGAGCAGCTCCTGGTAGGAGAGGACGGCCAGCCGCGGCACGATCGGGTGCACCAGGCGGTGCACGGCTGCCCGCAGCTGCGGGGCGCACACGAGCACCGGCCGCAGGTTGCGGTTCTCGACGGTGGTGACCATCTGGGCCAGGTTCGTGAGCAGCGTCTGGCTCGTCTCGGGGTCGAGCGCGATCGAGTGCCCGTGCTCGGAGGGGCGCAGGGACTCCAGGATGCGCTGCTCGATCTGCGGCTCGAACGTGATCACGTGGAGCACCTTGTCGACGAGGTACGGCGCGGCGATCGCGGCACCGAGAGCCCGCCGGGCGGCGTCGACCAACGGGTCGAGGTCCTTGGTGCGGGTCGCCTGCAGCGAGAGGGCCTCGTAGATCCGGACCAGGTCGCGGATCGACACGCCCTCGTCGAGCAGCTGCTGCAGCACCCGCTGGATCTCGCCGAGGCTGAGCACGGTCGGGGTCAGCTCCTCGACGACGACCGGGTGCGAGCGCTTGACGACGTCGGTGAGCATCCGCACGTCCTCGCGGCCGAGCAGCTGCGCGGCGTTCTGGGTGACGACCTCGGCCAGGTGCGTGGTGATCACCGAGGCGCGGTCGACGACCGTGGCGCCGGAGAGTTCCGCCTGGCTGCGCAGAGCCGCCGGGATCCAGCGGGCCTCGAGGCCGAAGACCGGTTCGCGAGTCGCCTCGCCGGGCAGCGAGCCGAGGAAGTCGCCGATGGCCAGCACCGTGCCCGGAGGCGCCTCACCGCGGGCGACCTCGATGCCGAAGAGCATGATCGCGTAGGTCCGCGACGGCAGCTGGGGGTTGTCTCGGGTGCGCACCGGCGGCGCCACGATGCCCAGATCGGTCGCGATCTTGCGACGCAGCGACTTGACCCGCTCGAGCAGGTCGCCGCCGGTGGAGGGGTCGACCAGGTCGATGAGGTCGGCCGAGAGCTCGAGCCCGAGCGGGTCGACCTGGATCTCGGCGGCGAGCAGCTCGGGGGTGTCGGCCGTGGCGAACGTGGTGGTCGCGGGCGCCTCCTCCTCCGGCTCCGGCTCCTCCTTGATCCGCGACGAGGCGACCAGCATGAGGCCGCCGGCCAGCATGAACGGGATCTTCGGCAGCCCCGGGATCAGGCACAGGGTCAGCGCCGCGAATCCGGCGATGCGCAGCGGCATCCGGTTCGCGGTCATCTGGCGCATGATGTCGCTGCCCATGTCGCTCTCGCCCGTGGCGCGAGTGACGATCAGGCCGGTGGCGACGGAGAGCAGCAGCGCGGGGATCTGGGAGACCAGACCGTCTCCGATCGAGAGCAGGCTGTACGTCGTCACGGCCTCGCCGAACGGCATGCCGAGCTGACCGACGCCGACCGCGAAGCCACCGATCAGGTTGACCAGCGTGATCACGATCGCGGCGATCGCGTCGCCCTTGACGAACTTCGACGCACCGTCCATCGCGCCGTAGAAGTCGGCCTCGGCGTGCACCTGGGCCCGCCGGCGCCGCGCCTCGTCCTCGTCGATGAGGCCGGAGTTGAGGTCGGCGTCGATCGCCATCTGCTTGCCGGGCATCGCGTCGAGGGTGAATCGTGCACCCACCTCGGCGACCCGGCCGGCGCCGTTGGTGATGACGACGAACTGGATGACGAGGAGGATCGAGAACACGATCAGGCCGACGATGAGCGAGCCGCCGACCACGAAGTGGCCGAACGTGTCGATCACCTTGCCCGCGAAGCCGTCGAGCAGCACCAGGCGGGTCGCGCTGACGTTGAGGGCGAGCCGGAACAGCGTCATCACCAGGATCACGGCGGGGAAGGCCGCGAAGTCGAGGGGACCGCGGACGAACATCGCGGTCATCAGCACCAGGAGGGCCACCGTGATGTTGAGCGCGATGAGCAGGTCGAGCAGCATCGCGGGCAACGGCACCACGAGCATCACGACGATCATCACGATGCCGATCGGCACCGCGAGCTGGCTCAGCCGCTTCAAGGGCACGAGCTCCTCCAGGGGGAGACGGGATGGTGAGGCGGGCGCCGTCCGTGGCACCGCTGTCCGACTCCGTCCTGGGGTCGGGCTACTCATCGGCCGGCGGTGGGCGCTCCTGAGGGGTTCGGACGTCTCCGTCCGGCGGCGAGCACCTCAGGCAGCTCGTCGCTCGTCCGCGGTGTGCGGTGCTCGCCGCCGCGCTGCCCGCGGGTCCGGCGGCTGATCACGAACGCCAGCACCTGGGCGACCGCGGCGTACAGCTCGGTGGGGATCTCCTGGCCGACGGTGGTCGAGGTGTACAGCGCTCGCGCGAGCGGTACGTCGCGCACCAGCGGCACTCGGGCCTCGGTGGCCCGCTCGCGGATCGCCGCGGCGATCACGCCCGCGCCCCGGGCGACCACGCGGGGAGCGCCGCGCTCGGGGTCGTAGGCCAGTGCGACGGCCACGTGGGTGGGGTTGACCAGCACCACGTCGGCGTTCGGGACGTCGGCCATCATCCGGTTGCGGGAGGCGGCGAGCTGCCGCGATCGGATCGCGCCCTTGAGCAGGGGGTCGCCCTCGGACTGCTTGTACTCCTGCTTGACCTCGTCCTTCGACATCTTGGTCTTCTTGCCGATCTGGTGGCGCTTGACCAGGTAGTCGAACCCGCCGAGCATCACGCCGGCGACCGCGATGTTGCGGATCATGCTGACCGCGTTGGAGGCGAACTGGTCGAGGACCACGGGTATCGGCACCAGGCCGCCGATCAGCGGGAGCATGGTCTTGACGGCGCCCCACACGAGGAGCGCCACGATCCCGCTGCGGATCAGCATCTTCGCGCCCTCCCAGAGGGCCTGGGGTCCGAACATCCGCTTGAAGCCCGGCAGCGGGTTGATCTTGGACAGCTTGGGCTTGATCGACTTGGTCGCGAGGAAGAAGCCGCCCTGGCCGAGGGCGCCCGCGACGCTGATGACGGCGATGCCGGCGCCGAGCAGCACGAGCGTGAACAGCACGTGGGTGAGGCCCTTGCCGAGCAGGTGCAGGGCGACGTCGGCGTCCGCGTCGGCGGCGGAGCTGAACGCGACCGTCGTCAGCTCCCGCAGCCTGTCGATCTCGCGGCCGATCAGGCCGGGCAGGAACATCGCGATCAGCAGCAGGGCCGACCACGCGCCGAGCTCGGGCGTGCGGGGGACCTGCCCCTCCTTGCGGTTCTCCTTGCGTCGCTTGGTGGTGGGCTTCTCGGACTTCTCACCGCTCATCGGACCTCACCCCCCTCAGCCCGCGCCCGAGAGCGTCGACATCGCCTGGGTCGTGAGGTCGACCAGACGGTCCACGGCGTCGGGGAGGACGGGGAACGACAGGCCGACCAGCAGCAGGGTCATGCCGACCTTGACGGGGAACATCACGTTGAACGCGTTGAGCTGCGGCGCGACCTTCGTGAGGAGCGCCAGGCCGAGGTCGGAGAGGAACAGCACGGCGATCATCGGCAGCGCGATCTGGACCGCGGTGGTGAAGAACAGACCGAACGCCGTGAGCAGCACGTCCGGCGCCGCTTGCCAGTGCGGCGTGGTGCCCAGGGGCAGGAAGTGGAAGGTGCGGACCAGGCCGCCGATCACGATGAGGTAGCCCCCGCTGGCGAAGAGCAGGATCATTGCCAGCATCTGGTGGAACTTGCCGAACACCGTGTTGGTGTTCATCGACAGCGGGTCGAAGCCCTGCGCCAGCGAGAAGCCGCCGAAGACGTCGATCAGGCTGCCGGCCGCGGCGACGGCGCCCAGCAGGAGCTGGGTGACGAAGCCCATGGCCACGCCGATGAGTACCTGCGTGCCCACGTTGAGCAGCAGGGCGACCGTGGAGAGCGGGATCGCGCCGCCGTCGGGCACCGCGGCGAACGCCAACCCGAGCCCGAGCACCACCTTGGCCATCGTCGGGATCCCGCGTCCGGAGAACGGCGGCACGACGGCGAGCCAGGCCAGGATGCGGACCGAGGCGAGCAGGTAGGCCACCAGCGGCTCACCAGCGACGGTCAGCGTCATGGGTCGGCTCAGCCGAGCAGGGCGGGGATGCCCGCGAAGAGGTCGTTGGTGAACGAGACCAGGGTGTGCATCATCCAGTTGCCGCAGAGCAGCAGCGCGATGCCGACGCCGATCAGCTTCGGCACGAACGCCAGCGTGGCCTCCTGGATCTGCGTCAGCGACTGGAACAGCGAGATGGCGAACCCGATCACCAGCGAGGTGACGAGGATCGGAGCGGAGAGCTTGAGCGCCACGACCATGGTGTGCAGCGCGATCTCGATGATGGCGGTGTCGGACATGGCGCTACCCCGCGTAGCTCGCGACGAGCGACTTGATCACGAGGGCCCAGCCGTCGACGAGCACGAACAGCAGCAGCTTGAACGGCAAGGAGACCATCACCGGCGGCATCATCATCATGCCGAGGGCCATCAACGCTCCGCTGACCACCAGGTCGATGACCAGGAACGGGATGAAGATGATGAACCCGATGATGAAGGCCTGCTTGAGCTCGGTCAGCACGAACGCCGGGATCAGCGTCGTCGTCGCCACGTCGTCGCGGTTCTCGGGCAGGTCGCGGTCCGCGACGTTCGTCAGCAGCATCAGCTCGTCGTCGTCGGTGTTGTCGAGCATGAAGTCGCGCAGCGGCTCGATGCCGTCCTGGATCGCCACCGACGTGGTCTTGTCGCCGTTGAGGTAGGGCTGCAGCGCGAGCTCGTTGATGTCGGAGAGCACCGGTCCCATGACGAACAGGCTGAGGAAGAGCGCGAGGCCGGCCAGCACCTGGTTGGGCGGGGTCTGCTGGAGCCCGAGCGCGTTGCGGGTCAGACCGAGCACCACGAAGATCTTCGTGAACGCGGTGCAGCTGAGCAGGATCGCCGGCAGCAACGAGAGCAGCGTGAGGCCGATGAGCACCGTCACCGAGGTGCTGGGGCTGTCGGTGAGGCCGCCGAGGTCGATGGTGACGCCGTCGGCCCCGCCGCCCTGCGGGCCGTTGGGGCCGTTGGGGCCGTTGGGGGCGGCGAACGCTGCTGCGGGTGCTGCCACGACGGCGCCCACCCCGGCGCCGAGTGTCAGGATCCCCAGCAGCAGCCTGCGCCGCATCCGGCCGATCATGAGCTCCGCCGCGTCGCCGCGGCGAGAGCCTGTTTCCAGGTGGCGGCGCTGAGCACCGACCCGGCGAGCGGGCCCTGTCCCGGAGCAGTCGCCCGAGCGACCGCGGCGGCGGGCGTCGCGGGGTCGGTGGCCTCCGCGCGGGCCCCGG
>NZ_JANINT010000095.1 GCF_024509035.1 Nocardioides sp.
GCGTCCGAGGACGTCATCAAGCCGGCGATGCCCGAGGAGTGCCAGCTCGACCGGATGACGCTGATGATGGGCTATGCCGGGGTCTACTCCAGCTTCTTGAAGCACGCCGGCAACGCCGCCGAGCGCTACGGCGTCTCCGGCGCGAAGATCCTGCTCGAGGCCGGGCGCCGCAAGCTGATCGGCGGCCAGGAGGACCAGCTCATCGACATCGCGCTGATGCTGAAGGCCGAGCAGGACAAGGTCCGAGCCGAGGCCGGCACGGCGTAAGGCGGCATCGCCCGCCGGCAGCTGAGCGTTCGCTCCACGTTCCGCACGGACCCGTGACCGTCGAGGTCACGGGTCCGTTTGTCGTCATGCCGCAGGAGCCGGTGATGCCACCCCTGCGTGCCCGCACTTCCGGACGATGAAGGTCGAGTTTTACCGCGACGTAACGCCTTCGTGACTTCAAGACATCTGGTCAGACCAAAAATTTTACCTGCGCTGGTCACCGGCTGCAGGGCCGCCAAACGCGTCAAACCCCTTATTTTCAGGGTTTTTGGGATCGTCTAGAGCATCGCTCGTGCCGGTTCAGAATTTCGGACGAAAGCGTTGACAGGCGAACTGATGGCCTGCTGGTATGACCACGACGACGAAAGGTGTGAACGTGAGAATTGTTCGAACCCAGGTGGCCGGCGGGGCACGGTACGGGCTGGTCGAGGGGACGTCGGTGACGCTGTTGCCGTCCTCGCTGTCCGAGCGGGAGCTGGTCGGCCTGAAGCCGAAGGAGATCCTCGATCTCGACCACGGGCCCGAGGACGTCGTGGCCCTCGAGACGGTCGCGGTGCTGGCCCCCCTGGCGAAGCCCTCGAAGATCATCTGCGTCGGCCTCAACTACCGCGACCACGCGACTGAGACCGGCCAGGACTTCCCCCCGACGCCTCTCATCTTCGCGAAGTTCCCGTCCTCGATCATCGGGCCGGACGAGGAGATCTCGTGGCCGTCGGAGATCACCTCCTCGGTCGACTGGGAGGGCGAGCTCGCCGTGGTGATCGGACGCGCGGCGCGCGACATCACCCCGGCCGAGGCCCCCGACCACGTCTTCGGCTACACGGTGGCCAACGACGTCAGCGCCCGCGATGTGCAGTTCAGCGACGGGCAGTGGGTCCGGGGCAAGAGCCTCGACTCGTTCTGCCCCCTGGGCCCCTGGATCGTGACCGCCGACGAGTTCGACCCGGAGGCGGGGGCGGCCATCCGAACCCGCGTCAACGGCGAGGTCATGCAGGAGAGCCGGACCGATCAGCTGATCTTCCCGGTGTCAGAGATCGTCAGCTGGTTCTCGACGCAGTTCACCCTCAACCCCGGTGACGTGATCCTCACCGGTACTCCCGGTGGCGTCGGCGCCTTCCGGGAGCCTCCGATCCGGCTCGGCGCCGGCGACGTCGTCGAGGTCACGATCGAGGGGATCGGGACCCTGGTGAACCCGGTCGTGGGCGGTCAGTGACATGACCACGACAGCGGGTCTGGCTCACGCGGACACCGGCGCCGCCCGTGCGGTCGCCCTGCGCGTCCTGGGAGTGCTCGGCGTCGCGGCAGTCGCTGCGGTCGCGACGGCGCTCTGGCTCCCGCAGTTCTACACGGCAACGAACCTCAACTCGCTGCTCCTGCAGGCCTCGATCCTCGGCATCGTGACGCTCGGCCAGGCCCTGGTGCTGCTGGTCGCGGGTCTCGACCTGTCGGTGGCCGCCGTGATGAGCGCGTCGCTGGTCGTGGTCGCGTCGCTGAGCGGCGAAGGGCTGGGCGGGATCGCGGTCGCGGTCCTCGCCGCGGTCCTGCTCGGACTGGGCGTCGGAACGCTCAACGGCGTGCTCGTCGCCTATCGCGGCGTGGCGCCGTTCATCGTCACTCTCGGCACCGCCGCCCTGGTCTCGGGCCTGCAGCTGGTCTACACCCGGGGCGCCCCTCCTGGCGCGATCCCCGAGCGGATGCGAGGCCTGACGCAGGACGGGATCGGCGTCGTGCCCTGGTCAGCCGTGCTCTGTGTCGCGCTCGCGGTGGCCCTGCACGTGGGGCTGCGCCGCGGGACCTACGGCCGCCGCGTCTACGCCACCGGCACCTCGCTCGGGGTGGCCCGCCGCGCGGGGGTGCGCACCGATCTCTTGCTGGTGGGCATCTACGCCCTGTGTGGCGGGCTCGCGGCCCTCGCTGGCGTGGTGCTGAGCTCGTACGTCGGCTACGTCGACGGCGCGGCCGGCAAGGGCTATGACCTCGACAGCGTGGCCGCGGCCGTCATCGGCGGCGTCGCGTTCACCGGAGGTAAGGGCGGCGTTCTCGGTGCGGCGCTCGGAGCACTGGCCCTCACGGTCGTGCTCAACGTTCTCGTGCTGAGCGGCATCGGTTCGCATGTCCAGCTCATCGCGCGCGGGGCGATCATCGTGGTCGCCCTCGCCTTCATCGCTCACCGAGCAATCAAGAAGTAGAGAGGGAACGAAGCATGCCTGGAATCACGAGTTTCAAGCTCAACAGCCGGCTCGTCCTGGCCGTCACGCTGGCCGGAGCCCTGGCGACCACCACGGCCTGCTCGGGGGACGACGGAGGAGACGGGGGCGACAAGGCGTCCGGCGAGAAGAAGTACAAGATCGCCTACCTTGCCCAGGGCACGACGAACAGCTGGGCCGCCCAGATGGACGCGATCATGGACACGGTCGCGAAGGAGTCCGGCAAGGTCGACGACCTGCTGTACTTCGACGCCGCCGGCAACGCCGAGACGCAGCTGGGCCAGCTGGAGTCCGCGCTCAACCAGCGTCCCGACGCGATCATCCTGACGCCGCTCGGCAAGTCCGCCGCGGTCGGCCCGGTCGAGCGGGCGATGGCGCAGGACATCCCCGTGATCCTGTGCGCCAGTGGCGTCGACTCCGAGGACTACACCACTCAGGTCGCGATGAACACCTACGAGGCCTCGCTCGCCCAGGCCAAGTGGCTGGTGAACGACGCGCTCGGTGGCAAGGGCACGATCGCGGTGGTGGACGGCATCGCCGGGGTCGACACCTCCGAGATCATGGGCAAGGCCCTTCGGGAGGCGGTCGCGGAGGCCCCCGGGGTCGAGATCGTCCAGGAGGGCTACGGCCAGTTCTCCGTCAGCGACTCCAAGAAGCTCTCCCAGACCTTCCTCGCCTCGGGCAAGCAGATCGACGCCTGGTGGGGAAGTGGCGGCGAGTCCGTCACCGGCATCATGAGCGCGCTCGTCGACGCCAAGCCTGCACAGATGCCTCCCGTCGCCGGCGCGACGCTCAGCAACGGCGTGCTCCGGATGTCGCTCGAGAACGACATCCCGCTCGGCGCCATGCAGTTCCC
Organism: Nocardioides sp.; assembly: GCF_024509035.1. Taxonomy (GTDB): domain Bacteria; phylum Actinomycetota; class Actinomycetes; order Propionibacteriales; family Nocardioidaceae; genus Nocardioides. The sequence continues at coordinate 3,331 of NZ_JANINT010000095.1, forward strand.
CGCGACGCTCGCGGCAGACTGCTTCGAGGCCGCCATGGACGCCCTGGCCGGCGAGGAACTGCCGAAGTTCATCGACGTGACGGCCAAGGACGGCAACGAGAACATCTACACCGAGGACGTCGCGAAGCTCTACAACGAGGAGTACACCGACGACTACATCATCGGCTCCGACTCGATTCTCTCGGCCGACCAGCTCGCGAAGCTCAACCTGGTGCGATGACCGAGCCCGTCGAGACCCTCATTCCCCCGCCCGCGTCGATGCAGCGCGAGAACACCACGCTGCTTCGGATGCGGGGGATCAGCAAGCGGTACGGCGGCGTCCAGGCGCTGTCCGCCGTCGACCTGGACCTCCGGGCCGGGGAGGTGCACGCCCTGCTCGGCGAGAACGGCGCCGGCAAGAGCACCCTCATCAAGGTGCTGGCGGGTGCCACCCAGCCCGACGAGGGAACCGTGGAGATCGACGGACAGGTATCCGCCATGGCCACCCCGGCCGCGGCCCGGGCGGCCGGGGTGTCGGTCGTGCACCAGGAGTTCAGCCTGGTGCCGACCCTCACCGTGCTCGAGAACCTCTTCCTGGGGACCGAGATCCGGGCGCGGTTTGGACGAGTGGACTGGCGCGCCCAGCGCCGGGCGGCGACCGAGGCTGCCGCGCGGATGGGCGTTCCTCTGGCGCTCGATCGCCGGGTCGAGACCTTGTCGATCGCCGAGCAGCAGCGCGTCGAGATCGCGCGATCGCTCCTCTTCGACGCCAAGATCATCGTCCTGGACGAGCCGTCGGCGGTGCTGGCGGGCCGCGAGCTGGAGCAGCTCTTCGAGATCGTGCGCGGCCTGCGTGACTCGGGCACCGGAGTGGTCTACATCAGCCATCGGCTCTCCGAGCTGACCAGCCTGGCCGATCGCGTGACGGTGCTGCGAGACGGCAAGCGGGTCGAGACCCGGCCGATGGAGGGCACCACCGAAGCAGACCTCATCCGCCTGATGGTGGGGCGCGACATCGACGCCGCACGGCACGACCGGCAGCACCACGGCGACGTCGTCCTCGAGGTCTCGGGGGTCCGCCTGTTCAAGGGCGGTCCCGAGATCGACCTCACCGTGGCCGCCGGTGAGGTGGTCGGGATCGCCGGCTTGGTCGGGTCGGGCCGCACCCGGCTCGCCAACTCGCTGGCCGGCATCCACCGGCCGCATGCGGGCGAGGTGCGGCTGTGCGGTCGCGCCGTACGCCTCGGCTCCCCGCGCGCGTCGGTGGCCGCCGGAATGGCCGTGATCCCGGAGAACCGGCGGGACGAAGGTGCCCTGCTGCCCCACACCATCAGCGAGAACGTCGCGCTGCCCAACCTCAGGGAGGTCTCCCGGGGCGGCCTCGTGCGCCGGGAGTCCGAGCGAAAACTGGCCGAGCAGGTCATCGCCCGCCTCGACGTGCGTCCCAAGGACACCGAGGCGCGGGTGGGCGGCCTCAGCGGCGGCAACCAGCAGAAGGTCGTGATCGGGAAGTCGCTGGTCCGCAGCCCGGTCCCGCAGCTCTTCGTCTTCGACGAGCCGACCCGCGGGATCGACGTGCCGGCCAAGCACGAGGTCCACCGTGCCATCGCTGACCTGGCGGCCGCCGGGTCCGCGGTCATCCTCATCTCGTCCGAGCTCCCGGAGGTGCTCCAGTGCTCACATCGGATCCTCGTCATGCGTGAGGGCGCCATCGCGGGCGAGCTGCCCATGGGTGCCTCCGAGGAGGACGTCATGTCCCTAGCCGTCGGGACGCCCGCATGAGCGCCCCGGTCGTGGCGGCGCCGCGCCGCTGGATGGTTCGTCTGCCGACCCACCTCGACGCCCAGGTCATCGGGGTGTACGTCCTCCTGCTGGCTCTCACTGTGATCGTCGCCTACGAGTCGCCGATGTTCCGGACCAGCGACGGGCTGCTGGGTGTCTACAAGCAGTCCGCCTTCTTCGCCATCCTGGCCGTCGGCCAGCTCGTGGTGATGCTGGGCGGCGGCATCGACCTCTCGATCGGGGCGACGGCCAAGCTCAGCGCGATGGCGACCGCCATGGTGATGTCGGGTCAGGACAGCAGGCTGCCCGCGGCGATCGGCGTCGCGGTGCTGGTCGGCATCGTCGTCGGCCTCACCAACGCCTTCATCGTGCTGGCGCTGAAGGTCCCGCCGTTCATCGCGACGTTCGGCGTCTACTACATCCTCCAGGGCGTCGTGTTCTCGATCAGCACCGAGCCCGTCGGGCGGGTCGCGCCTGCGATGTACGACTTCTACACCGCACAGATCCTCGGGATCGACGCCGTCAACCTCGCCATCGTGGTCTTCTGGATCGGCGTCGGACTGTGCTTCTCGCACATGGTCGCGATCCGCCGGCTCTACGCGGTCGGCGGCAACGAGGAGGCCGCCCGGCTCGCCGGGATCAACGTCAACCGGGTCCGGCTCGGCTCGTACGTCGCCTGCAGCGTCCTGGCGTCGCTGGCCGGCATGTACCTGCTGATGCGCTCCGGCGTGGCGGGACCGACGACCGGCGACGGAGCCGAGCTGGCCGTCATCGCGGCCGTCGTCATCGGCGGGGTCTCCCTGATGGGTGGCCGCGGCACCGTCATCGGCGTCTTCGGCGGCGTCCTGCTGATGCAGGTCATCGTCGCGGCCTTCGACTACCTGCAGATCAACACGTTCTACCAAGAGGTCATCCGCGGGTTGCTGATCCTGGCGACCGTGGCCGTTTTCGTCGACAGAAGGAGCAAGGCATGAAGAAGCTGGAACGCATGCGGATGCCGGAGGTGACGGCCAGCGTCCGTGAGGGTGACCGGGTGTTCGTCCCGCTGGGGGCGACCGAGCAGCACGGCCCGCACGGTCCGTACTGCACCGACACTCTGCTCGCCACCGCGGCGTGCGAACGCATCGCTGCGCGCATCGGCGGCGTCGTCGCCCCGGCGGTCCCGTACGGCCTCAGTGGGGACCACCACGGCTTCCCGGGCATCCCCTACGTCAGCATCGCGACCTTCACCGGCATCATCCAGGACCTGGCGAAGTCGCTGGTCGCGGGCGGCTTCTCGTCGGTGGTCTTCGTCAACGGCCACTACTCCAACGTGATGGCGATCAGTGCCGCGATCTCCGAGGTCGGCGACCAGATCCCTGGCGACGCCCTGGTCTTCGGGTTCAACTACTGGGACACCCTGGAGCCGGAGCAGCTCGCTGAGTACATCAGCCCCGCGACCGGCCTGCACGCCAACGTGGGGGAGACGTCAGCGACCCTGGCAGTCGACCCCGACCTGGTCGACATGGACAGCGCCGTGCGCGAGTTTCCGGAGTTCCCCATCCCGCCGACGCCTTCGATGGTGTCGTCCTTCTTCTTCACCCGCAGCGGCATGACCCGCAGCGTCCTCGACTCCGGGGTGTGGGGCGATCCGACGGTCGCGACAGCCGAGAAGGGCGTGGTGTTCCTCGACCAGATCGCGGCGGCCGGTTCGCACTTCGTGGAGACGATCGAGCAGCTCCACAAGGCCTACCCGCGGCGCAGCTTGCAGGAGTTCCTGAAGAGCCACTGACACCACCGACGGACCCCGAGAGGAAGCAGAGCACCATGGTTCTCACCTACGTCAACCCCGCGAGCGTCGCGCCGCCGCCGCCGCCGCACACGTACCCGCACGGCATCCGGTACGGCGACCTGCTGTTCATCTCCGGACAGGTCGCCTTCGACGCAGCCGGAGACACGGTCGGCATCGGCGATGCGCGGGCGCAGGCAGAGCAGGTCTATGACAACATCAAGGCAGTCTGTGAGGAGGCTGGCGGCTCGATCCAGGATGTCGTCAAGATCACCGTCCTCCTGACCGACATCCGGCATGCTGACGACGAGCTCTCCGTGAGGCTAGGTCACTTCCCGGAGGGTCGATTCCCGACCTGCACGATGGTGCAGGTCGCCAACCTAGGACTGCCGGAGCTGCTGATGGAGATCGAGGCCGTCGCGGTCATTGGGTCTGCCGCCGCAGTATCCACGGAGTCTCGGAGCTGAGGAGAAACCGTGGGCACGGCCGACATCGGAACCTTCGAGGCGCTCTCGCACAGGACGCTGGTCAGCGAGACGGCGAACTTCATCAAGTCGCTCATCCTCGAGGGCAAGCTCAAGCCGGGCGACCGGCTGCCGAGCGAGCGCGAGCTGAGCGAGGCGCTCCAGGTCAGTCGAGCCACGCTGCGTGAGGCGATCCGATCGCTGATGGCGACCAACATCTTGACGTCGAGCCGAGCCGCCGGCACCCGGGTCGGCAGCCTCGAGACCGAGGAACTGCTCGAGCCGGTCCGGTTCTCGATGGCGCTGGCCGGCGGCAGCATCGACGAGCTCTTCGAGCTGCGCTCGATCCTCGAGCCCGAGGTCGCGGCCCTCGCGGCCAGCAACGGTACTGACGAGCAGCACGCCGCCGTGCTCGATCTCGCTGAACGCACCGCTGGGGTGGTGGCTGATCCGGCGGCGCTGGTAGCGGTCGACGAGCAGCTCCACCACATGGTGGCCACCTGCTCCGGGAACGGCATCATCGTCAACGTCCTCAAGACCATCGAGCTCCTGGGCCACGCGAGCCGGTCGGTGACCGTCCACGCTCCCCGGGTCGCGGAGGTCACCATCGAGCACCACCTCGACATCGCTCGGGCGATCGCGGACCGGGACGGCGATCGTGCTCGGTCGGCCATGAAGCACCACCTCGAGACGATCCGCGAGCTGACGCGCGACCAGCGCTGAGGCACGCAGCCCGCTCGAACCTCTCCCTGACCGGTGCATCTCGCCGGTTGTCCTTCACATCCGAGGGTCCGGCTCCCGGCCATGCCCTCGTTCAGCGACCCCACCGGCCGGACGTCGTCCAGCCACCACCCGTCCCGTCCGGAACGGGTGCGACCCATCCCTGATCGGAGCCCTTCGTTGATCACTCTCGTCGCCGTCCACACCAACCCCGCCGACCCGGCGGAGTTCGACCGCTACTACGCCGAGGTCCACATCCCGCTGGTCCGCAAGCTGCCCGGCGTGACGGGCATCCGGTACGGCAAGGTCTTCTCCTCCTCGCTCGAGGAGAACGCGCCGTACCTGATCTGCAACGTCGACTTCCCGGACCGCGAGACCTTCGATGCGGCCCTGGTCTCGCCGGAGATGCAGGCCTGTGTCGACGACCTGCCGTTCTTCGTCACGGGGCAGCTGGACCTGCACCACGCCCTCGCCGACGACCACCTCTGAAGCCCGACTGACCGAGGAGAGCACGATGGAGAGACTGGAAGCGACCCAGGAGAACCTGACGGTCGGATACTTCGAGCGCGGCATGAAGCCGGCGATGGAGATCGAGTCCGGCGACGTCGTCGACATCGAGACCGCCACCCACTGGGGCGGTCGGGTGACGCCCGAGACGACCCTCGAGGACGTCATGCGCCTGCGGACGGTGGAGTTCCCGGGCGTCGGGCCGCACACGCTGACCGGACCCATCCGGGTGCGTGGTGCGAAGGTCGGGTCGGTACTCAAGGTCGACATCCTGGAGCTGGACGTCATCGACTTCGGCTTCAACCTGAACTTCCCGGGCGAGATGGGCACCGGGCTGCTGCCCGACTTCGTCCAGGAGGGCGCTCTGCGGATGTTCGCCCACGACCTGGAGCGGATGGAGACCACGCTGGGCGACCGCGTGAGGATGCCGCTGCAACCCTTCCTGGGGATCATGGGCGTGGCGCCGGAGTCGACCGAGCGCATCACGACCGTGCCTCCGGGATCGCACGGCGGGAACATCGATCTGCGTGAGCTGGTCGCGGGGACCACCCTGTACCTGCCGGTGTGGGAGGAGGGCGCCCAGTTCTTCATCGGTGACGCCCACTCGCGTCAGGGCAACGGCGAGGTCTGCCTGACGGCGATCGAGACGGCGATGAAGAGCGCCAAGCTGCGGCTCACCGTCCTCGATGACCTTCGTCTCGACGGCCCGATGGCGGAGACGCCGGACGCGTGGATCAGCATGGGCCTCCACGCCGACCTCCTCGAGGCCTCGCGGCAGGCAGTGCGCAACATGATCGAGCTGCTCGGGCGCGAGTACGGCCTGGGCACCACGGACGCGTACGGCCTGTGCTCGATGATGGGCGACCTCGCGGTGACGCAGGTCGTGAACGTCACTCGTGGGGCACACATGAGCATGCCGAAGTCCGTCTTCGGCTGACCGCGGCGAGGGCGACCCCCCGCCGACCCCGCGGCGGGCCGCGGCGCGCCGATCCGGACGCCGCGGCCCGTCGCCTGCTCGTCTCACCGACACTCCCGCTCAGGATCGAGGTCTCGCATGTCCGTCTACCAGGACACCCACCGGCGCAGCATCGAGGACCCCGAGGGGTTCTGGCGTGAACAGGCCTGGCTCGTCGACTGGATCAGGCCGCCGCGCACGGTGCTCGACCGCGCGGGTGCGCCCATCTACCGCTGGTTCCCCGACGGCACCCTGAACACCTGCCACAACGCGGTCGACCGCCATGTCTGGGCCGGTCGGGGCAACCAGGTCGCGGTGATCCACGACAGCCCGGTCACCGGCAGCAAGCGGACCCTGACGTACGCCGAGCTGCTCGCCGAGGTTTCCGCGTTCGCCGGCGGGTTGCGCGACCTGGGTGTCACCCGGGGCGACCGCGTCGTCATCTACATGGCCATGGTCCCTGAGGCCGTGATCGCCATGCTGGCCTGCGCGCGGATCGGAGCGGTGCACTCGGTGGTGTTCGGCGGTTTCGCGGCTCCGGAGCTCGCTGCGCGCATCGACGACGCTCGTCCGACGGCCGTGGTGGCCTCCTCGTGCGGGATCGAGCCGGCGCGGGTCGTGCCCTACAAGGAGATCCTCGACGACGCTCTCGAGCTGGCCTCGCACGTGCCGACCGTCTGCGTGATCGTGCAGCGCCCGCAGGGGGTCGCGCAACTGGTGCCCGATCGCGACATCGCCTGGACCGACGTCGTGGAGGCGGGGCGGTCCCGGCCCGCTGCATGCGTCGAGGTCGCGGCGACAGATCCCCTCTACATCCTGTACACCTCCGGCACGACCGGACGGCCGAAGGGGATCGTGCGCGACAACGGCGGGCACGCGGTGGCGATGGCCTGGTCGATGCGGAACGTCTACGACATCGGGCCGGGACAGGTCTGGTGGGCGGCCTCGGACATAGGCTGGGTCGTGGGCCACTCCTACATCGTCTACGCGCCTCTCCTCGTCGGTGCCACCACGGTGCTGTACGAGGGCAAGCCCGTCGGGACCCCGGACGCGGGTGCCTTCTGGCGGGTGGTCGCCGAGCACGGCGTCCAGGGGCTCTTCACCGCACCGACGGCGATCCGTGCGATCAAGCGTGAGGATCCCGAGGGCGGTCTCACCACGACGTACGACCTGGCTTCTCTGCGTACGCTCTTCCTCGCCGGGGAGCGCTTGGACCCGGAGACCTACGCGTGGGCGGGGCGGGTGCTCGGGGTGCCTGTGGTCGACAACTGGTGGCAGACAGAGACCGGGTGGCCGATCGCGGCCAACCTGCGCGGCCTGGACCCGATGCCCACGAAGCCGGGATCTCCCTCGGTGCCCGTGCCCGGCTTCGACGTGCGGGTGCTCGGTGCCGACGGCGCACCGGCGCCGGCAGGGGTGGAGGGCGCGATCTGCCTCCGTCTGCCGCTGCCGCCCGGCTCGATGACCACGGTGTGGGAGGACGACCAACGCTTCATCTCCACCTACCTGTCGGGCTTCGAGGGTCACTATCTCTCCGGTGACAGCGGTTACCTCGACGAGGATGGCTATCTCCATGTCATGGGCCGCACCGACGACGTCATCAACGTGTCCGGGCACCGCCTGTCGACCGGAGTGATGGAGGCCGCGCTCGCCCGCCACCCGGCCGTCGCGGAGTGCGCGGTGATCGGAGTGCGGGACGAGCTGACCGGTCAGCGGCCACGCGGGTTTGTCGTGCTCAAGAGTGGGGTTCGCTCGCCCGCGGCGGAGATCGAGGCCGAGCTCGTGGCGCTGGTGCGCAGCGAGATCGGTCCCGTCGCTGCCCTCAGGTCCGTCACGGTCGTCGACGGCCTGCCCAAGACCCGGTCCGGGAAGATCCTGCGCAAGACCATGCGAGAGATCGCGGACGGCATGGCCCCTCCCGTGCCCGCGACGATCGAGGACGTGGCGGTGCTCGATCGGATCCGGCCCCAGCTCGGCGGCTGAGCCGCTGGTCTGTCGCCGTCAGTCAGCGCAGGCGCTCGCGTCGCCGCAGCAACCAGATCACCAGCGCGACGACCATCAGGAGCAGCACGACCTCGGGCACTCCGATGCCGAACATCAGTCCCTCCTCTGTCAGGCGGCGCTAGGACGACCCCAGCCAGTCCGCGATGGGTTCGGCCGCCACATCCGCGGCGAAGATGCCGAGGTGGTCGACGTCCGGGACGAGGTCGACGGTCGTCGGGTGCCCGGCGGCCTCGAGCGCGTCGGCGAACTGCGTGGTGAACTCGACGGGGACCAGCTCGTCGTCCTCGCCGTGCATCAGCAGCACGGGGACGTCGGGTCTCAGGGAGGCGCGCTCGACGGGGTTCGCCGCCTGCCAGGTCGCCTCGTCCTCGTCGGGCTCGGAGCCGAGGAGTGCCAACGCGAGGTCGGACCTCCGACTGATGTCGTACGGCCCGCTCATCCCGATCAGGCCGTCGGGCTCCACGACGGGCGAGGAGCAGTCCGGGTCGTAGTCGTCGAACGCGAGGACGGCCAGCGCTGCCAGGTGTGCCCCCGAGGAGTGGCCGAGGACGACCACGCGCGTCGGCCGGAACCCGCGTGTGCGGGCGTCCGTGGCGACGCCCGACACCGCGCACAGAACGTCCTCGACGGGCACGGGATAGGTCACGTCGTCCTCCGCTGCCCGGATGTGCGCCGTCGCCGCGACGACACCTCGGTCGGCCAGGCCGGCGGCGAGGCCGGCCAGACCCGTGGGATCGGCGGTCTGCCACGAGCCGCCGGGGACGAGCACGACCATCGGTGCCCGGCCGGTCTGCGCCGGAAGGTAGACGTCGGCCGTCAGGTCAGGTGCGTAGGTCACCGTCGCGTCCGGAGGAGGCGCGGCAGCGCCCTCTTGGTCGGACGAGCCGCTCCCGCAGGCCGCCGCGAGCAGGGCAGAGGTCAGCACGAGTGCCGCGGCGCTGCTGAGCCTGCGTCGACCGGTCATCGCCCACCTCCGCACCACGAGTCTCGGGCGTGCGGGGGAGCGGACGACAGAGGACTACGTCCCGTTGTGACCGTTCAGCGACCGCTCGGCGGCCGGTCAGCGCGAGATCGGGGCGAGCCGCACGGCGAGCAGCGTGGTGTCGTCGTCGGGCTCGGGCCCCTGGACGGCGAGCAGGCCCTCGAGCCACCGGTCGAGGTCACCGTCGGGGTGGTGCGTGCGACGAGCAAGCTCGCGCAACGCGACCACGCGCTCGTCCAGGTCCACGCCGCGCTCCTCGACGAGCCCGTCGGTGTACATCACCAGGGTGCTGCTGGCGCCCAGGACGACCTCGGTGGTCGTGGAGGTTCCCCAGCCCACGCCCAGCAGCGGACGCGACATCACGTCGAGCTCGGTGACTCCGTCGTCGTCGAGGAGGATCGGCGGCGGGTGTCCGGCGCTCGCGATCGACACCCGGCCGGTGCCGGGGTCGAGGATGGCCACGGCCGCCGTCGCGATGCGCTGGTCGAGGAGCCCGTCCATGAGCCGGTCGAGCTGGTCGAGGCACGCTGCGGGTCCGTGCCCCTCGAAGAGGTAGGCGCGGAGCGCGGTGCGCAGCTGGGTCATCGCCGAGGCCGCCGAGACCCCGTGGCCGGCGACGTCGCCGACCGCGAGGGCGATGCGCCCGTCGGGCAGCACGAACGCGTCCCACCAGTCGCCGCCGAGCTGATAGGTGGTGGCGGGCTGGTAGCGCGCCGCGAGCTCGATGCCGTCGACGGCCGGGGGGCGGTCGAGCACGACGCTGCGCTGCAGCGACTCGGCCATCGCGATCTGCTCGCGCGAGCGCATCAGGAGCAGCCCGGTCATGTGCTTGCCGAGCGAGTCTGCGGCATCGAGCTGCCAGCTCGTCCAGGGCAGGCTGCGACCGCGCACCACCTGGCGCCACTTCTCGAACGACTTGCGCGGACTGAGCCGGACCTCCGGGCCCTCGGCGGCTGAGAGCAGCTTGTTGGTGGGATCCCCGCCCCAGTCGACCACCTGTTCCTGCTCGGGACGCAGCCACAGGAGCCAGCGGTCGGGCGCGGAGCCGATGCGGAGCACCCCGGCGGCCGCGCCGACGCCCTCGAGGTCAGGCAGCAGCGTCGCGACCTGGTCGGTGCTGGTCGCATAGCTCAGGGGTGACCGGAGCGCCTCGGCGATCTGGCGGAGCGTGTCGTCGTCGACGACCGTGCCGCGGGTCGTGATCACGCCGTCGAAGCACAGGGCCGCCCCGTCGGCCCGCATCAGCGTCAGCAGCTCCGGGTCGTCGATCAGGGCCTCGAGCGGGGACCGGGTGCTCGCCGAGATCCGCGCGGTCAGGCCGGCCATCGTGGCCTGCGTGTCGAGCATGGCCTCGCGGTCGTCGGCCCGCTCGCGATCGACGACGATCTGGGAGGCGACCTGGCCCAGGAACTCCGCTGCGGCCCGTGCGTCCTGGCTCGGCCGGTGCGGCCCGGAGTAGTGGTGGCACGCGATGAGACCCCACAGGCGGTCCTCGACCACGATCGAGACCGACATCGACGCCGTGACACCCATGTTCGAGAGGTACTCGATGTGGATCGGCGAGACGCTGCGCAGCGTCGAGAACGACAGGTCCAACGGCGCATCCGTCTCGGGGTCGAAGACAGGGTGCAGCGGCACGGGTTCGTAGCCGATGTCGGCGATCAGCCGGGTCCAGTTCACGGTGTAGAGCCGGCGCGCCTGGGCGGGGATGTCGGTGGCGGGGTAGTGCAGTCCGAGGAACGGGTTGAGGTCGGCGCGCCGCTCCTCGGCCACGACCTCGCCGTTCCAGTCCGGGTCGAAGCGATAGACCATGACCCGGTCGAACGCGGTCAGCTCGCGGATCTCGCGCGCGAGCGTCGCGGTCAGCTCGTGGACCGACGAGGCGCCGGCCATCCGGGCCATCGCGCCGCGCGCGGTGTGGTAGGAGAGCGCCACCCGATCGGCGCCCGCCAGCGGCTCGAGCTCGACGACCAGGCGCGCGCCTGAGCGGTGGATCCGGACGTCGACCGCGGTGCCCGCCAGCGTCGCGCTGGGCGGCAGATCGGCCAGCGTCATCACGAGCGGGCTGCCGGACAGCCCGGCATCCTGCCGCTCGGAGACCGCCCGATCGAGGTCCTGGCCCGCGACCTCGGCGAGCGGGCACCCCAGCGCCGCCTCCGGGTCGAGGCCGAGCATGGTCGCGGAGTTGGCCGAGACCATCCGGACGCAGTGGTCGTCGTCGATGGCGAGGAGAACACCGTGGGGTTGGATGGCGCCGGGGATGTGGATCGGCTCGCGGTCACAGGTGGTGAGGTCGACCTCGCCGTACGACGGGGTGTGGGGCGACCCGGAGATGTCGGTCAAGGCGGGCGTCAGCGGGGCCGACCGGCCGGGCTAAGAGGGCTCTGGATCACCTCCGCATCCTAGACGCCGCGCGGGACATGGGTGCTCACCCGGACACGTGAAGGCACCGCGACCGCGATCTCGGCCTCGTCAGGAGGCCAGCGAGCCGGCGAAGATCTGCCAGGCCAGCGCCGACTTCGCGACCAGACTGAGCGCCAGATACGCCCTCTCGCCGAACGCGTAGCTGCGCCACGGCCCGACCTGGCGGTACTGCAGCCACTGGTTGAGCGCGAAGCTGTTGAAGAACACGAACAGCGACACGAAGATCCCGACGACGAAGCCGGGCACCTCCTCCGCGGCCACGAGGTTGTAGCCGATCGCGATCCATGGTGCTGCCCCGGCGACGCACCCGAACCAGAACGGCCGCATGGTGACCGCCGTCCGGCCCGGGGGATTGGCGGCCTCCTGCAGCCAGCCGAACAGGATCATCGCGACGTTGGCGCCGGCGATGCCGATGAGTGCGGAGACGCCGTCGATGCCGGTGTAGAGGGCGATCAGCACGACCATCAGCGTGGCGCTGAACGAGTACTCCACCCAGCGGAACCGGTTGATCCCGGCGTGCAGGTCGGCCTCGTAGGTGCGCCGCAGGACGGTGGCCGTCAGCAGGTGGTCGAGCGCGGCCAGGGCCAGGAAGGCCGCGACGGCTGCCCCCACACGCACGTCGAACAGCGACTCCGGCGATCCGGCCGGGGTGCCCGGAGGTCCCTGGGGCAGCGACCGCGTCACGGTGACCGCGAAGTCGGTCGCCAGGGCGAGGACCGCCACGGCCTGCCCGAGGTGGAGCAGCGTGAGAGCGAGGTTCCACCTGCGCAGCGACCGCAGGCTGCGGTCGTCGACGCCGGTCGCGGTCGGCGTGGAGACGGTCATGTGCCCATCATGCTGCCGAGCCCCGCCCCCTGCCGGCTCGCCGGGCCCGACGACTTAGGCACGTTCAGGACCGAAGACATCCCCGAGGGGGACCTTCCGCACCTGTGATCCAGGCTCGAGCGGCCGATGCTGGAGATGTCAGGAGAACGAAACCCACCGTCCACCAGGACTCATCATGTCTCTCGCCACGCTCGTTGCCCCCGCCACCCTCACCGAGGCCGTGATCGTCGCGGTCGGGAACGGCGCCTGGTCTCCCGCCGAGATCCTCGTCGCCGTCGCCGACCAGCACGCCGAGCGCTGCGACGTCATCGCGACCCTGTGGGACCTCGTCGACGACGGCACGCTGGTCTTCGTGCCCGACTTCACCTACCCGGCCTTCCGCCTGGCCCGCTGAACCCTGGCCGGCGGACCGCGCGCTCAGCGCGCGTACGCCGGCACCGCAGGTTCCCGGTCGACCCAGCGGGTCGGGTCGAGGAGCCCGGTCGCGAACCGGGCCACGGCCTGCAGGAACACCGGTGACCCCGCCGGGTCGCCGTGCGGGATGAACGTCTGGTCGCACGTGTCGACCGGCAGCCGGTCGACGTCGGCCGGTCCCGCGTGCGTGATCGCGTCGAGCGCGAGAGCGTAGGCGACCGGGTCGCCGAGGATCAGACCGTGCTCGGAGGGGTCCTGCACGCACACGTCGGTGACCCGGCTCGCGAGGCCTGGCCAGAAGGTCAGTGCCCACACGGGCAGCGCGCCACCCTGGCTGTGCCCGACGACGGCGACGGGGTGCCCGGCTCGCCGCGCGGCGGTGCGGATCGCGGCGACGACGTACGGCGCCGCCTCGGTGAAGCTGCCCAGAGCGTGGTCGGGCAGCTCGACCGTGCACGTGGCGAAGCCGTCGGTCCGTAGGGTCGGCCCGTAGGGCCGGCTCGTAGCTCCAGGACCAGGTGTCCTCGGGCGTCGAGCCGGTGCCAGCGACCAGGAGCACGACGCCGCGGGCGGTCCGCAGCTCGGCCGTGGGCGCGCAGGTCGTGGCGTCGCGCAGGGCGGCGCGCGGGCGCTCGGTCGGCCCGGGAGCAGCGGGGCTCGACGCCATCGGGGCGAGGACTGTCGCAGCGAGCGCCAGCGCGACGGTCGCGACGAGGGCGGGAGTGCGTCGGAGCAACCGGTCCATGCGTCGCTCACCGACCGGCCCGGCGTAACGCAACGTTCACACGCCTCGAGCCGCGCCGTCTCGACCAAAACAAGAACGTGTTCTAGTATTGCTGGCGTCCGACCACGACAGGAGATGCGATGTCCCAGGCTGTTCTCGATGGCGTCCGTGACCTGCTGCCCGGGATCCGGGAGCGGGCCGACGAGGCCGAGCGTCTTCGCGTCGTCCCCGAGGCGTCGATCAAGGAGCTCGAGGAGGTCGGGTTCTTCCGGCTGCTCCAGCCCCGCAGGTTCGACGGCCTCGAGGCCGACCCCGTCGACTTCTACACCGCCGTCCGCGACATCGCGGGCGCGTGCGGCTCGACCGGCTGGGTCTCCAGCGTCGTGGGAGTCCACCCCTGGCAGATCGCGCTCTTCCCCGACACCGCTCAGCAGGCGGTCTGGGGGAGCGACACCGCGACGCGGGTGAGCTCGTCCTACGCCCCGACCGGCAAGGCCGTGGTCACCGACGGCGGCTACACGCTCTCAGGCAAGTGGAGCTTCTCCTCGGGCTGCGACCACTGCAGCTGGGTGCTGCTCGGCGGGCTGGTGTTCAACGGGGAGGGGCAGGTCGTCGACTTCAAGACGTTCCTGGTCCCGCGGGAGAACTACACGATCAACGACGTCTGGAACGTCGTCGGCCTCTCCGGCACCGGCTCCAACGACATCGTGGTCGAGGACGTCTTCGTGCCCGCCGACTTCACGCTCTCGATGAGCGACACCGGTCGCTGCTTCGGCCCCGGCCAGGAGCAGAATCCCTCCGACCTCTACAAGCTGCCCTTCCACTCGATCTTCACCGGCACCATCACCACCCCGATCATCGGCATGGCGATGGGCGCCTACGCCGAGCACGTGGAGATGCAGCAGAAGCGGGTGCGCGCGGCGTACCTCGGCGAGAAGGCCTCGCTGGACCCGTTCGCCGCGGTCCGCATCGCCAAGGCCTCCTCCGACATCGACGCCGCCTGGGCGCTGCTGGTCAACAACATCCGCGAGGAGCAGGCCTGCGTGGCCAAGGGGGAGAAGATCCCGCTCGGTCTGCGCCTGAAGGTCCGCCGCGACCAGGTGCTCGGCACCCAGCGCGCGATCGACGCGATCGACTCGCTCTTCGAGGCCTCTGGCGGCCGGGCGCTCGCGACCGGCACCTACCTCCAGCGCGCGTGGCGCGACGCCCACGCCGGCCGCGTGCACGCCGCCAACGATCCCGAGCGGGCGCTGCAGATGTTCGGCGCGCACGAGTTCGGCCACAAGGTCGACCCGGGGATGTACTGACCGATGACCTACGCCAAGGAGTCGGTCCAGCACTCCGCCAAGGCCGGCGACATCACGCTCAACTACTACGAGGCTGGGCCGGACACCCGGTCCAGCCAGGCCGGCGGAGGACTGCCGCTGGTGATGTTGCACGGCGGCGGGCCGGGCGCGTCGGCGTGGTCGAACTTCGGCCGGGCGCTGCCGCACTTCGCGGCGTCGTTCCGCACCCTGCTGGTCGACCAGCCGGGCTTCGGCGGGTCCGACAAGCCGCCGGTCGTGGGCAACTACTACCGCCACGCAGCGGACTACGTGGTCAAGCTGCTCGACGAGCTCGGCATCGAGCGCGTCCACCTGCTCGGCAACAGCCTCGGCGGTGGTACGGCGATGCGGCTGGCGCTCAGCCATCCCGACCGGGTCGGCCGGTTGATCCTCATGGGCCCCGGTGGCCTCTCGCTCAACCTGTTCCACGCCGACCCCACCGAGGGCGTGCAACGGCTGATGGACTTCGGTGGCGACCCGACCCGCGAGAAGCTGCGGGCGTTCATCTCCACGATGGTCGTCGACCAGTCGCTGGTCACCGACGAGCTCGTCGAGGAGCGCTTCGCCGACGCCACGGCGCCGGGCGCCCAGGAGGCCATGCGCTCCATGGGCATGTCGTTCTGGAATCCCGAGACCGCCGAGGACGGGATGCTCTGGCGCGAGGCCCACCGGCTGCGCAAGCACACCTTGCTGACATGGGGCCGCGAGGACCGGGTCAACCCGCTCGACGGGGCGCTCACCGCGCTGAAGCTCATCCCCAAGGCACAGCTGCACGTGTTCCCCCACTGCGGGCACTGGGCGCAGATCGAGGCCGCTGAGGAGTTCGCCGAGATCTCCACGGCCTTCCTCGCCCGCCACATCGAACGTCCACGGAAGGGCACCGCATGACCATCGACATCAAGTCCATGGGCTACGTGCGCGTGGCCAGCACCGACCTCGACCAGTGGAAGACGTTCGCCGGCAAGGTGCTCGGCCTCGCCGAGGGTCGCGGGCCCCACCCCGACCACCAGTACTGGCGCATCGACCAGGTCTCGGCCCGGCTCGTCGTCTTCCCCTCCGACGTCGACCAGCTCGCCGCGACGGGCTGGGAGCTCGCCGACCACCACGCGCTCCAGGAGGCCCGCGAGCACCTCAGCAAGGCGGGGGTCGAGTTCGAGGAGGGCACCCGGGAGGAGCTCGACGAGCGCCGGGTGCAGGAGCTGGTGCGCTTCCGCGACCCGTGGGACAACGTCTTCGAGCTCTTCCACGGCATCACCTACGAGTCCCGGCCGGTGGTGACGCCGTACGCCGCGAGGTTCGTGACCGGCGACCAGGGCATGGGCCACATCGTGCTGCCCGTGCTCGACGACGTCGAGGCGCTGCGGTTCTACACCGACGTGCTCGGCTTCCGCCTGCGCGACTCGATGAGCATGCCGGGTGAGTTCGTCGGCAAGGAGCCCGGCTCGAAGGTGTGGTTGCGCTTCCTCGGGGTCAACCCGCGCCACCACTCGCTGGCGTTCCTGCCGATGCCCAACCCCGCCAAGTGCGTGCACATCATGCTCGAGGTCGACGAGCTCGACCACGTGGGTCGCGCGCTCGAGCGGGTGCGCAAGCACCAGGCGCCGCTCTCGGCCACGCTCGGGCGGCACATGAACGACGAGATGATCTCGTTCTACGTGAAGTCGCCTGGCGGCTTCGACGTGGAGTTCGGCACCGACGGGCTCACCGTGGACGACGGCCGGTGGGTGGCTCGCGAGTCCACGGCGGTGTCCTACTGGGGCCACGACTTCGGCGGCGGTGCCCAGTGACGGGAGCGCATTGAATGGGCCCGGGTGAGAAACTGGGGCTCATGACCTCGGAGCCCAGTCGCCAGGTGCCCACCCACGACATCCCGGAGGGCATGAGCCCCGACGCACGGGAGACCTGGCCCAGTCCTGAGCTGATCAACTCCTGGCTCGGCGACCAGGACATCGACTTCGAGTTCCGCCCCGGCGAGGACATCGCCGTCCACGACGACCCCGAGACCGTCGCCGCGGCACGCCGCTTCCGCGACGTGCTCGGCCGCTTCGCGTCCGGCGTCACCGTGGTCACCGGCGTGAGCCACGACGAGCCGGTCGGGCTCACCTGCCAGTCGTTCTCCAGCGTGTCCCTCGACCCGCCGCTGGTGCTGTTCATCCCTGCCAAGACCTCGCGCGCCTGGCCGCTGATCCAGCGCTCGGGGAAGTTCTGCGTGAACTTCCTCGCCCACGACCAGGCCGAGCTGTCCAACACGATGGCGAGCCGGGGCATCGACAAGTTCGCCGAGGTGAAGTGGACGCCGTCGCCCGCGACCGGGTCGCCACTGCTCGAGGGCGCCCTCGCGCACGTCGACTGCACGATCCACACCGTCCACGAGGCCGGCGACCACTACGTGGTCATCGGCCGCGTCGTCGACCTGGTCACCGACGAGGACGACGGTGCGTCGACCGACCCGCTGCTGTTCTACCGCGGCGAGTACCGCACGGCCGGCCGCCGCTGAGCCGGGGCGCGCGGCGCGGGTCAGCCGGCGGGCAGCCGGTCGAGCTCGCTCTTGGCGAAGCCGGCCCACGTCGTACGGCGTGGGTTCGCGACCGAGCGCGGGAGCGCGGCATCGGCGTCGGTGTCGAGTGCGGTGGTGCGACGGTCCTCGAGATCGGTCGCAGCGAGGGCGAAGGTCGTCATGACCGTCACCGTAGGAGTGACTCGGGGGACGCACGAGACATCCGCGCGAATCGGTCGGTGAGGTCCAGAGCGATCGGTAACGGCTCGTCCACGGGTCGGCAACAGGCCTTCCGTCCCGCAGCTCCGGCCTGCTATCGCCGTCGGGCGGCCGCAGCCCGGGTGCATTCGCAGGCACGGGTCGCACCCATCGCCTAGGATCGACTGTGGGGTGGAGAAGGATGAGGGCTGGGGGATGAGCACGCCAGGTGCGGGCTACCGCTTGTGGTGGGACGACGAGAACCAGATCGCCCGTCTCGAGTGGGCTCCGGGCGCGTTCTGCGACCTGACGACTGCCGAGCAGGTCGACCGCGAGATCCAGGCGCTCGACCGCGGCAAGGTCCGGCTGCTGGTGGACCTGCGCCCCGACGCCGCGATCGACCGAGCGGCTCGCCACTTCTTCATGAACCTCCACGCGCACTACGTGGCGGTCGGCATGCTCGCGGGCTCGCCCGCGACCCGCATGCTCGCCAACTTCTTCATCGGCCTCAAACGAGGGCCCATCCCCGTGCGGCTCTTCACCGAGGAGGCCGACGCCGTCGAGTGGACCAGGAGCGTCCAGTGACCACGGCCGGGCGCCCCGGCATCGACGTCGTGATCGATCTCCTGACGCGTCTGGCCCAGGGGGACTACGCGGCCCGGGGCGATCGGACCGGGCTCGACGAGGACTTCGAGGCGGTCGTGGTCGGCATCGAGATGCTGGCCGAGGAGCTCGACGCCCAGCGCGCGGAGCTCGAGGCCCAGGTGCGTGCTCGCACGGCCGAGCTCGAGGTGGCCCGCAACCAGGCGATCGAGGCCTCGCGCCTCAAGTCGCAGTTCCTCGCCACGATGAGCCACGAGATCCGCACCCCGCTCAACGGCGTGATCGGACTCGGGGGGCTGCTGCTGACGACCGAGCTCAACGCCGTGCAACGTCGCTATGCCGAGGGCCTGACCGACGCCGGCGAGGCGCTCCTCGCGGTGATCAACGACATCCTCGACTTCTCCAAGCTCGAGGCCGGCATGGTCGAGCTCGAGCACCGCGACTTCGACCCCCGGGCGCTGGTCGAGGGTGTCGCCAGCATCCTGGGCACGCCGGCCCCACCTCCTGACGTCGAGCTGATCGCGCACTGCGACGCCGGCGTGCCGCAGCGCCTGGTGGGCGACGAGGCGCGGCTGCGTCAGATCCTGCTCAACCTGGGATCCAACGCGGTCAAGTTCACCCACCGCGGCGAGATCGTCCTCACCGCGAGGGTCGCCGCACAGGAGGGCCGACACGTGCGCGTGCGGTTCGACGTCGCCGACACCGGGATCGGCATCGACGTCGAGGCGCAGCGCACCCTGTTCGACTCCTTCACCCAGGCCGAGGTGTCCACGACCCGCAAGTACGGCGGCACCGGGCTCGGCCTGTCCATCTGCAAGAGCCTCGCCGAGGCGATGGGCGGCACGATCGGGGTGGACAGCGCCCTGGGCCGCGGCAGCACGTTCTGGGTCGAGATCCCGATGCCGGTGGCCGAGACCCAGATCGCGCCCGGACCCGACCCCCACCCGCTGCAGGGACGGCGCGTCCTCGTCGTCGACGACAACGAGACCCACCGCCTGGTGCTGCAGTCGCAGCTCAGCGAGTGGGGTCTGCGTCCTGACGTGGTGGCCCACGCCGAGGCGGTGGTGCCGCTGCTGCGGTCCGCGGCGCAGACGGGGAATCCCTACCCCGTCGCGGTCCTCGACCTGGGACTGCCCGACCTCGACGGGCTCACCCTGGCCCGTCGCATCACCGCCGATCCCGAACTGACCACCACCCGCCTCGTGCTGCTCGGCAACGGTGTCGGGATCGAGCCCGCGGCGTTGGGGGAGGTGCGCGTCGACCACGTGCTGGCCAAGCCGGTGCGCAGCTCGGAGCTGCTGGAGGTGCTGCTCGACCTCGTGCCGGCCCCGCCCGTGGTCGCCCGGGACGAGGAGCGCCCGGTCGCCCGGACGGCGGGAGCGGAGGGCCGCGGTCGCGTGCTGGTGGTCGAGGACGACCGGATCAGCCGGGTGGTCGCGCAGGGCCTGATCGGACGCGCGGGCTACCCCGTCGATCTCGCCGGCAACGGCGCCGAGGCCCTCGACGCGATCGCTCGCGAGGACTACGCGCTCGTGCTGATGGACTGCCACATGCCGGTCATGGACGGCTTCGACGCCACCACCGAGATCCGCCGGCGGGAGGCCGACGGCGCCCGGCTCCCGGTCGTCGCACTGACGGCCGCGAGCACGCCCGAGGAGCGGGCCCGCTGCCGCGCCGCCGGCATGGACGGGTTCCTGGCCAAGCCGCTCGACGTCGCAGCGCTCGAAGCCGTGCTCGCGAGATACGCCGCTGCCGAGCCGGAGGTGGCGGATGATCCGGAGGCCTCCGAGGAGACGCACGTCGTCCTCGACCCCGAGCGGCTCAAGCTGCTGCGCGGCCTGGGGCCCGACGACGGCCGCGGCCTGCTCGGCGCCGTCGCGGCGGCGTTCACCAGCTCGACCCCCGAGCTGCTCTCGGCCATCCGGGCCGCGGCCGAGGGCCGTGACGAGCCGGGCCTGCGGCAGGCGGCACACCAGCTCGCGGGCAGCGCGGCGAACCTGGGTGCGGTGCGCGTGGCCGAGGTGGCCCGGCGCATCGAGCACGCCCCCGGCGACCCCGGGGCGCGGGTGCTGGTCGACCAGCTCGAGGTCGAGTACGACGACGCCCGGTGGTCGTTGGACCGGCTGATGGGGGCCTGACCGCCCTCGGCCTCAGAGCGCGAGGGCGGCCCGGTGCTGCCTGCTGGCGCCGAACAGCTGACCGAGCGCGTGCGCGCGCTTGAACACCAGGTGGGCGTCGTGCTCCCACGTGATCGCGATGCCCCCGTGCAGCTGGACCGTCTCGCCCGCGATGTGCGCGAGCGCGTCGCCGCAGTAGGACTTGGCGACGTGCACGAGCTGCTCGGCGTCGTCGGTGCGGGCGGAGACGGCGTACGACGCCGCCCACGACGCCGAGCGCGCCATCTCCAGGAGCACCAGCATGTCGGCCATCCGGTGCTTGAGCGCCTGGAACGACCCGATCGCCCGGCCGAACTGCACCCGCTCCTTGGAGTAGGAGACGGTCATGTCGAGCGCCCGCGAGGCGCAGCCGACGGCGAGGGCCGCGGAGCCGGCCGCTCCGACCAGGTGGGCCCGCTCCCGGGCGGCGGCACCGTCGCCGATCCGCGTGGCCGAGGCGAGGTCGGCGCGCACGGTGGCCAGCCGTATCGTCTGGTCCATCGACGGCGTCCAGGTGCGCTCGGCGTCGGTCACCTCGAACAGGCCCTCGTCAGTGGCGACGACCAGCACGCTCGCCAGGTCGCCGTCCAGCACGTGGCTCGCCTCCGCGCCGTCCGCGAAGGCGGCGACCTCGCCGGCGGCGAGGCGGGGGAGCAGCCGCTCCTTGGCCTCCTCGTCGGCGCCGGCGAGCAGGGCCTCGGAGGTCACCAGCGACGACAGCAAGGGAGAGGGTGCGAGCGAGCGCCCGACCTCCTCGAGCGCGATCAGTGACTCGAAGAGGGTGAAGCCCGCCCCGCCGTGCTCCTCGGGGATGCCGAGTGCCGGCAGGCCGATCTGCTCGACCATCGTGCTCCACAGCGACTCGTCGTAGGTGGCGATCCGCGCGTCACCGCGCTTGTCCACCAGCGACCGGACCATCGAGGCCAGCTCCTGCTGCTCCTCGGAGAGCGCGAACTCCATCAGTCCGCCTCCAGCTGCTGGAGGAGCCGGGTGCGGTGGAAGGTCGGCGTGCCCCAGGCGGTCACCAACGCGCGGATCTTGGTCAGCCACAGGCTCAGGTCGAGCTCGCGGGTGTAGCCGATCGCGCCGTGGACCTGCAGCCCCGTGCGTGCGGCGAGATAGGCGGCGTCCCCGGCAGCGACCTTGGCCGCGGAGACGTCGACGGCCCCGAGTGCTGCACCGAACACCAGCGGCCGCGCGAAGTCCAAGGCGATCCGCACGTCGGCCAGCGCGTGCTTGATGGCCTGGTAGGACCCGATCTCGCGGCCGAACTGCGTGCGTTGCTTGACGTACGCGACCGAGTCGGCCAGCACGCGCTCGCCGGCGCCGAGCAGCTGGGCGGCCGTCGCGAGCGCCGCGAGGTCGAAGGCCTCCTGGCTCGGCTCGCCCTCGCCGGTGACGTGGAACAGGCGCCGCGTCGGGTCGACGGAGCCGAGCGGCTCGCCCACCGAGCTCGCCGGCGCGTCGCCGACGTAGACCCGGTCCGCGACGTCGGCGTCGAGCGCGTACGGCACGTGCGGCGGCACCGAGACCGTGGCGATCCCCTCGACCTCGTGGCCGAGGGCGACCGGAAGGTAGGCCGCGGACTCGACCCAGGGGCCCGGCACCGCGTGCCGCCCGAGCGCCTCGAACGCGATCGCCACCTCCACCGGGGTCGCCTCGGTGGCCAGGGAGAGCACGCCGAGCTCACCGAGCCGGGACCACAGCTTCAGGCCGGGGGCGTGGTCCCCGTCGGCCCAGGCGCGGGCCGCGCCGACGGTGTCGGACCCGGCCAGCAGCGACTCGAGCGCGGCGGCGAAGTCGCGCTGGTCGTCATCGAGCTCGAACCTCACTTGTGAGCCTCCTTCGGGGCGCCCTTCGGCTCGCGGGGCAGGCCGAGGATGCGCTCGGCGACGATGTTGCGCTGGATCTCGTTGGTGCCCGCGTAGATCGGTCCGGACAGGGAGAAGGTGTAGCCGTCGAGCCAGGTCGACTCCAGCTCCGCCTCCGGGCCGAGCAGGTCCAGCGCCGTCTCGTGCAGCGCGATGTCGAGCTCGGACCAGAACACCTTGTTGACCGAGCCCGCCGCCCCCATGTCGCCGCCCGCGGCGAGCCGGGTCACGGTGCCCCAGGTGTAGAGCCGATAGGCCTGGGCCTTGATCCAGGCGTCAGCCACCCTGTCGGCCGCCGCGGCAGGACGCTCCGGCGTACGCCGGTAGAGGTCGAGCAGCCGGTCGGCGGCAGCGCAGAACCGGCCGGGTGAGCGCAGCGACAGACCGCGCTCGTTGCCGGCGGTCGACATCGCGACCCGCCAGCCGTCGCCGGGCGCGCCGAGCACGTCGGCGTCGGGGACGAACACGTCCTCGAAGAACACCTCGGCGAAGCCGACCTCGCCGTCGAGCTGGGCGATCGGTCGCACGGTGATGCCCTCGGCGTCGAGCGGGAAGAGGAAGTAGGTGAGTCCGCGGTGCCGTTCCGCGGCGGGGTCGGAGCGGAACAGCCCGAAGCCCCAGTGCGCGAAGCTGGCCCGCGACGACCAGGTCTTCTGCCCGTTGAGCACCCAGCCGCCGCGCTCGTCGTCGCGCCGCGCGGTCGAGCGCAGGGAGGCGAGGTCGGAACCCGCCTCGGGCTCGGACCAGCACTGCGCCCAGATGCGCTCGCCGGTGGCCATGGACGGCAGGAACCGGTCCTGCTGCTCGGGGGTGCCGTGGTCGAAGATGATCGGCGCCAGCAGGAAGATGCCGTTCTGGGAGACCCGGCCCGGCGCGCCGGCGCGGTAGTACTCCTCCTCGAAGATCACCCACTCCACCAGGGACGCCTCGCGCCCGTGGTACTTCTCGGGCCAGGAGACGACCGCCCAGCGGGCGTCAGCCAGCCGGCGCTCCCACTCCTGGTGGGCGCGGAAGCCCTCCGCGGTGTCCATGGAGGGCAGCGGCTCGGCCGGCACGTTCGCCGCCAGCCACTCCCGGGCCTCGTCGCGGAACGCGACCTCGGACTCGGACAGGGTCAGATCCATCAGGAGCCTCTCAGCTGGTTCTTGAGCACCTTGCCGGACAGGTTGCGGGGGAGGCCGTCGACGACCTCGACGTGCCGCGGCACCTTGAAGTTCGCGAGCCGCCCCTTGGCGAAGGCGATGACGTCATCGGGACCGATCTCGGCGGCCCGGCCCGGCGCGAGCACCACGTACGCCTTGCCCACCTCGCCCATCCGTTCGTCGGGGACCCCGACGACGGCGACGTCGGCGACGCCGTCCATCCGCGCGAGCGTCTGCTCGACCTCGGCGGGATAGACGTTGAAGCCGCCGGAGATGTACATGTCCTTGAGCCGGTCGGTGATCGAGAGGTTGCCGTGCTCGTCGAGGACGCCCACGTCGCCCGTGTGCAGCCAGCCGTCCGTGTCGATCGCCTCGGCCGTGGCCGCGGCGTCGTTGAGGTAGCCGAGCATCACGTAGTCGCCGCGGACCAGCAGCTCGCCCGTCGTCTCGTCGATCCGCGCCTCCATGCCGGGGATCGCGCGACCGCAGGTCGTGGCGACGGTCTCGGCCGAGTCGCCCTCGCGGCACATCGTCACCACGACCGCCTCGGTCATGCCGAAGGCCGTGACGACCTGGTCGATCTCCAGCTCCTGACGCATCCGCTCGATGAGCACGACGGGTACGACGGCGGCTCCGGTCACGGCGAGCCGCAGCGAGGACAGGTCGCGCTCGGCGCGACCGGGTGCGCTCAGCAGCGACTGGTAGATCGTGGGTGCGCCGGGCAGCACGGTGATGCGCTCGGTCTCGATCAGCCGCATCGTCTCGTCGAGGTCGAAGGTCGCCACCGGATAGAGCGTGGCGCCGGTCAGGAGGCCGACGACGATGCCGATCTTGTAGCCGAAGGAGTGGAAGAAGGGGTTGACCACCAGGTAGCGGTCGTCCTGGCGGACGCCGCCCAGCTCGGCCCAGGCACGCGCGACACCGATCGTCTGGCGGTGCGCGCTCATCGCTCCCTTGGAGCGCCCGGTGGTCCCGGAGGTGAAGAGGATGTCGGCCACGCTGTCGGGGTCGTCGGGGGGGAGGTCCTCGTGACGCATGGCCTCGGAGCGCTCGGCGGCGGCCGCGAGGTCGGCCAGGGTGGCGACCCGACGCATGTCGACGCCGGCGTCGCCCAGCTCGCCGACCTGGTCGCGGCCGAGGAAGCCGTCGTGCACCACGACGAGCGCGGCGTCCGTGCGCTCGACGACGTCGGCGACCTCGGAGCCGACGTAGCGCGAGTTGACCGGCACCAGCACGCCGCCGGCGTACGACACCGCCAGGGCGGCGACGGCCCAGTCGATGCTGTTGGGGCCCCAGACGACGACCCGGTCGCCGCGGCCGACGCCGGCCGCGGCGTAGGCCGCGCCGGTCTGCTCGACGAGCTCGAGCAGCGCGGTGAACGTGACCGTCCGGCGTCGCCCCTCCGCGGCCTCGACGTAGGCGGGGTGGTCGCCGAACCGTTCGGCAGCGGCTCTCAGCACCGCCGGGATCGTGTCCTGCACGAGGCCTCCTAACCAACCAAGCAGTTGCTTGGTATAGTAGCACCCGTGGACCTGACCTACTCCGAGGAGGACCAAGCCTTCCGCGCCGAGGTGCGAGGCTGGCTCGAGGAGCACCTGACCGGCGAGTGGGCCGCACTGCGTGGCCTCGGCGGCGCCGGGCGCGACCACGAGGCGCACGAGGAGCGAGTGGCCTGGAACCGGCTGCTCGCCGAGCACGGCTGGACCTGCTTGGGCTGGCCGACCGAGCACGGCGGGCGCGGGCTGAGCCTGAGCCAGCAGGTGATCTTCCACGAGGAGTACGCCCGGGCCGATGCGCCCGGACGCGTCAACCACCTCGGCGAGGAGCTGCTCGGCCCGACGTTGATCGCGTTCGGCACCGAGGAGCAGCAGGCCCGGTTCCTGCCGAAGATCGTCGCGGTCGAGGAGCTGTGGGCCCAGGGCTACTCCGAGCCGAACGCCGGCTCCGACCTCGCGAACGTGCAGACCAAGGCCCGTCGCGACGGGGACGAGTGGGTCATCGACGGGCAGAAGGTGTGGACGTCCAACGCTCACCTGAGCCAGTGGGCCTTCGTCGTCTGCCGCACCGAGCCCGGCTCGAGCCGCCACCACGGTCTGTCGTTCCTTCTCGTGCCGCTGGACCAGGAGGGCGTCGAGATCCGCCCGATCGAGCAGCTCACCGGCGGCTCGGAGTTCAACGAGGTGTTCTTCACCGGTGCCCGGACCGCCGCCGACCTCGTCGTGGGCGAGCCCGGTGACGGCTGGCGGGTGGCGATGGCGCTGCTCGGGTTCGAGCGCGGCGTGTCGGTGCTCGGACAGGTCGTCGGATTCGCCCGCGAGCTCGACGGCGTCGTCGAGCTCGCGAAGCAGAACGGCACGATCGAGGACCCCGTGCTCCGCGACCGGCTGGCTGCGCTCACGGTCGAGCTCGAGGTGATGCGCTTCCAGGCGCTCCGCGGGCTCGCCACCGAGTCCGCCGCCGGGCCCTCGGTCTTCAAGCTCGTCTGGGCCAGCTGGCACAAGCGTCTCGGCGAGGTGGCCATGGACGTGCTCGGCCCGGCCGGCCTCACGACCGAGTCGGCCGAGGGGTACGACCTGAGCCGGTGGCAGCGGCTC
Organism: Nocardioides sp.; assembly: GCF_024509035.1. GTDB lineage: Bacteria > Actinomycetota > Actinomycetes > Propionibacteriales > Nocardioidaceae > Nocardioides. The sequence goes on from NZ_JANINT010000095.1 coordinate 29,265, forward strand.
TTCCTGTTCTCCCGCTCCGACACGATCTACGGCGGCAGCGACGAGGTGCAGCGCAACATCCTGGCCGAGCGCGTGCTCGGCCTGCCCCGCGAACCCAAGGGAGCCTGATGACCACCACGACGCAGCACGGCCGCCCCGAGCAGCCCGCGCCCGACTACGTGCCCGGACACGACCTGCTGGCCGGGAAGGTGGTGGCGGTGACCGCCGGCGCCGGAGCGGGCATCGGCGCGTCCGTCGTACGCCGCGTGCTCGAGGAGGGCGCGAAGGCCGTGGTGTTCAGCGACACCCACGAGCAACGGCTCGCCGAGGCCGAGGAGGCGCTGGCAGCGGAGTTCGGTGCAGATCGGGTGCGTCAGCTGGTCTGCGACGTCACCGACCAGACGCAGGTCGAGGCGTTCCTCGACGCCGCCGACGAGCTCGGCGGCGTCGACGTCCTGATCAACAACGCCGGCCTGGGCGGCACCGCCAGCGTGCTGGAGATGACCGACGAGCAGTGGTCGCGGGTCCTCGACATCACCCTCACCGGCACGTTCCGGTGCGTGCGCGCTGCCGGCCAGCGGATGGTCGCGGCGGGCAAGCGCGGCGTCATCGTCAACAACGCCTCGGTGATCGGCTGGCGCGCGCAGGAGGGCCAGGCCCACTACGCCGCGGCGAAGGCCGGCGTGATGGCGCTGACCCGGTGCGCGGCGATCGACCTCGCACCGCACGGCATCCGCGTCAACGCGGTCTCACCCAGCCTGGCGATGCATCCGTTCCTCGCCAAGGTCACCTCCGACGAGCTGCTCGCCGAGCTCAAGCAGCGCGAGGCCTTCGGCCGCGCCGCCGAGCCGTGGGAGGTCGCCAACGTGATGGTCTTCCTCGCGAGCGACTACGCGTCGTACATGACCGGCGAGGTCGTCGCCGTCAGCAGCCAGCAGGCCTAGGAGACTGTCTCCATGAACGCCGCCGACCCTGTCTCCTCGGGCTCCTCGGTCCCCTCGCACTCCCGCCGCGACGAGCTGCTCCGCATCGCCGCAGGGCTGTTCGCCGAGAAGGGGTTCAAGAACACCACCGTGCGTGACATCGCCGACGCTGCGGGCATCCTCTCCGGCAGTCTCTACCACCACTTCGACTCCAAGGAGTCGATGGTCGACGAGATCCTGCGGACCTTCCAGGAGGAGCTCTTCGGGCAGTACGACGAGATCCTCGCGAGCGACCTCGACCCACGGGCCAAGCTGGAGCGCGCCGTCGTCGTGTCGTTCGAGGCGATCGACAAGCACCGCGACGAGGTCGCGATCTTCCAGAACGACGCGGCCTACCTCCTGACGTTCGACCGGTTCTCCTACCTCGCCGACCGCAACCAGCAGTCGCGGGAGGTCTGGCTGACGCTGCTGCGCAGTGGCGTCGAGGCCGGGGTCCTGCGCGGCGACCTCGACCTCGAGCTGACCTACCGCTTCATCCGCGACACCGTCTGGGTCGCCGTGTCCTGGTACCGCCCCGGGGGGCGGCGCACGCACACCGAGATCGCCCAGCAGTACCTCTCCATCCTCCTCGAAGGGATCGCCCATGCCTCCTGAGGCCTACATCGTCGACGCCGTCCGCACCCCGGTCGGCAAGCGCGGGGGAGCACTGGCCGGCGTCCACTCCGCCGACCTGGCCGCTCACTCGATCGGCGCGCTGGTGCGCCGCACCGGCGTCGACCCCGGGGCCGTCGACGACGTGATCCTCGGGTGCTGCGACACGATCGGATCCCAGGCGGGCGACGTCGCCCGTACGGCCTGGCTGGTCGCCGGGCTGCCCGACCACGTGCCGGGTGTGACGATCGACCGGCAGTGCGGCTCCTCCCAGCAGGCGGTGCACTTCGCCGCCCAGGGCGTGCTGTCGGGCACCCAGGACCTCGTGGTCGCCGGCGGCGTGCAGAACATGAGCGCGATCCCGATCTCGGCGGCGATGATCGTCGGCCAGCAGTACGGGTTCTCGACCCCCTTCGCCGAGTCGCCGGGCTGGGCGGAGCGGTACGGCGACCAGGAGGTCAGCCAGTTCCGCTCCGCGGAGATGATCGCGGAGAAGTGGGACATCACGCGAGAGGAGATGGAGGCCTTCGCGCTGGCCTCCCACGAGCGGGCCCGCACCGCGATCGCCGAGGGGCGGTTCAAGGACGAGATCGAGGCCGTCACGCTGCCCGACGGCACGGTCTTCGAGGTCGACCAGTGCCCGCGCGAGACCTCGCTGGAGAAGATGGCCGGCCTCGATCCCCTCGCTCCCGGCGGCCGGATCACCGCCGCGGTCGCGTCGCAGATCTGCGACGCATCGTCCGCGATGCTGATCGCCAGCGAGGCCGCCGTACGCGAGCACGGGCTGACGCCACGGGCTCGCATCCACCACCTCTCCGTCCGCGGCGACGACCCGGTCTGGATGCTCACCGGGCCGATCCGCGCCACCAAGCACGCGCTGGACCGCACCGGCCTCGCGATCGAGGACATCGACCTGTTCGAGTGCAACGAGGCGTTCGCGTCCGTCGTCATCGCGTGGATGAAGGAGACCGGCGCGCCCCACGAGCGGGTCAACGTCAACGGCGGCGGCATCGCGCTCGGTCACCCGATCGGTGCCACGGGCACCCGCCTGATGACCACGCTGCTCAACGAGCTCGAGCGCACCGGCGGCCGCTACGGTCTGCAGACCATGTGCGAGGGCGGCGGCCAGGCGAACGTGACGATCATCGAGCGGCTCTGACCGGACTGCGGGCGGGCTCGTCCGGTCGGGTGGCGCCGGCTGGGGCGGGCTGACCGGCCTGGCCGGGCTGGCCAGGCGCGAGCCGGAACGCGAGCCACCCGGCTGCCGTCGCGATGACCGCTGCGAGCAGGATGCCGACGACCGCGCGGTCGTGGTCGACGGGATCGGTGAACGCCAGGCCCGCCACCAGCAGGGACACCGTGAACCCGATGCCCGAGAGAGCGGCCCCGCCCGCGACCTCGCCGAGGGTGACGCCCGAGGGGAGCCCGGTCAGGCGGGTTCGGACGCCGGCCCAGGTGGCGCCGAGGATCCCGGCGAGCTTGCCGACGACCAGGGCGATCGTGATCGCCCAGGTCAGGCGTGAGGTGAGCGCGTCGGCGAGCACCCCACCGCGCAGGTCGATGCCGGCGTTGGCGAGCACGAACAACGGCACCACCAGCAGGTTGGCCCAGGGGTGCAGGCGGCGCTGCATGCGCTCGTTGACCGACACGGCGCGCACGAGCTCGCGGTGGGCGGAGCGGCCGACGTCGACGCCCGGCGCCTCGCGGAACGCGCGGAACCGGTCGGCTGCGCTCCTGACCACCTCGGTGCGGGGACGGTGGGCGGCGACGAGCAGGCCGCCGAGCATGCCGGCGATCGAGGCGTGCAGGCCGGCCTGGAGGGTCGCCAGCCACAGCGCCACGCCGACCACGAGGTAGGGCGCCACGGTCCAGACGCCGCGTCGGCTCATCGCCGCGATGATGCTCGCGAGGGCCGCGACCAGCACGAGGCCCACGGGGTCGAGCGACCCGCTGTAGAACACGCCGATGACGCCGACCGCGACGATGTCGTCGATGACGGTGAGCGTGAGCAGGAAGACCCGCAGCTGGGTCGCCAGGCGCGGACCGACCACGGCGAGCACGCCGAGCATCACGGCGGTGTCGGTGCCGATCACGACGCCCCAGGCGCCGTTGGCGTCGACGGGGGAGAGCAGCAGGTAGAGCGCCGCGGGCACCACGAGGCCGCCCAGGGCCGCGAGGACGGGAAGGGCGGCGCGCCGCGGCGTGGTCAGCGCACCGATCGAGAACTCCCGGCGCACCTCCAGGCCGACGACGAAGAAGAACAGCGCCATGAGTCCGTCGTTGACCCAGTGACCCAGCGACATCGACAGGTGCCAGTCGGCGATCGAGATCGATGCGGTCGTCGACCACAGCGAGCGGTAGGAGTCCGACCACGTCGAGTTGGCCCACGCGAGCGCCACCACCGCGGCCGCCAGCAGCAGCCCGGCGCCGCCGGTCTCGCCCCCGACGGCCCGGCGAGCGCACGCGGCGAGCCGTCGAGGTGGCGGGCTCACCGGCGGCGGTCCCTGCGCTCGAGGGCCAGCGCCGAGGCGATCACCCCCGCGAGCAGCAGGCCGGTGGTGATCGCGACGAAGGCCAACAGGGCCACCAGGGCCAGCGGGTCGATCATGGACGGTCTCCTCCGTTCCGGTGGCGGTCATCGATCGGACTCGCTCGGCGGGGGCGGCACGTAGCCGGGCGCGGCATGGGCGAGACCGCGGACCGCCGCGTCGAGGGCAGACGACTGCCCATCCGACTCGGCCCACCGTGCGTAGGCCGAGACGGTCGCCGGCGCGGTGCCGGCGACGAGGACGGCGATGACGACGAGCCCGCCGCCGAGGTGCGGCAGGTGGCCGATGGTGGCGCCAGCTGCGGCTCCCGCCGCCAGTGCCCAGGCAGCGGTGCGGCGGGCGCGGCGGCTGGGCGCCCACAGGCCCGCGACGGCGGCGACGCCCACGCCGGTCAGGAGCGCCGTACCGGTGAGAGCCGGGTGGTGCTCGTGGCCCAGGAGAAGCCCCCGGACGACCAGGGCCGCGACGGCGAGCGTCCAGACGGCGCGATAGACCTTCATCGGTGGCCCTCCTCGGTGTCCTCGCTGCGCAGGAGGCCGGCCGCCGCGAGGGTGCCGACCGTCAGCACCACGATCACCATCACCGCAGTCGCGATGAGCCAGATCAGGAGTCCGGTGTCGGACATGGCAGTCACTCTCCTTCGGGATCGGTGCGGAGTTGTCGCCGCTGCTCAGCGGCGCGTGTCACCAGTTGGTCGGAGGGTCGCTGGCGGGGAACGAGTCGTGTCCCCAGATCTCGACGATGTCCCGGTGGGGGTCCTCGACCCGGACTGCGTCGTCCACGGGTCGGTCGGTGGTTGTCATGTCGATGCGCTCCCTTCGGCGTACCTCTGGGTGTGTTGACGCTTCAACCATAACAGTTGGGGTAATAAAACCAAAATGGTTGGGGTACCCTCACCATGTGACGAACGAAGAGGATCACCAGGCGGCCGCTGACGCGGCCGCCGCACTCGAGCGGGCCGTGCCGATGCTGGTGCGCTGGTTCACCCGCAGCGACGTACGTCGCGCCATGCTGGCCGACACCGACCCGGTCCTGTCGGCCACTGACGCATGGCTGTTGGGCCGGATCACCGACACCGGTCCGGTGCGCCTGTCCCACCTCGCGGACTGGGCCGAGGTGGACCGATCGACGATGACGGCGGAGGTGCGCCGGCTCGAGGACCTGGGTCTCGTCTCCCGCGCTCCGGACCCACAGGACGGCCGGGCGGTCCTGGTGAAGGCCACGCGGTCCGGCGCCGCTCGCCACCGACGCACCAAGCGCACCGCCAGGACCGTCTACACAGCGCTGCTCGCGGACTGGTCGGAGGAGGACCTGCGCCAGACCGCCCACGTGGCTGCCCGCCTGGTCGAGACCCTCGAGCATCGCCGGGGCGGCACGGCCGCTGGTTGAGCGACTACGGCCGCCGGCCGAACATGTCCAGGAGTCGATGCTGTGGGTCGGCGTCCGGCGGGAGCGTCCCGCTCGGCCCGTCGCCGTACGCACCGAAGGCGAGGATCGCGTCGAGATGGGGCTCGACCACGGCGAGCAGACCGCCGACGACGTCGGGGTCGAGCCTCTCGTCCTGACCGGTGGCTCGCAGCAGGTCCCAAGCGTGCACCACGAGGTCGATGAGGCGGAGCCGCCGGAACTCCTGGGCCGTGATGTCGCCCTTCGGTCCGTCCAGGACCGTCTCGGGCGCGGTCGTGGCGAACCCCGCTTGCTGCGCCCGCGCCGACTCGACCACGGCGGCCAGTGGGTCGGGTCCGAGCTGGTCCCCTGCGAGCGCGGCGCGCGCGTCGACTCGTGAGGTGCCGGCGAGCAGCATCGCCGTGAACCGGTTGCCGACGACCACGTGCTCGACGAGCTCGCGCACGGTGATCTCGGAGGGCGTCGGGAGGTCCCAGGAGTCGACCGGGAGCTGACGCACTGCGCGTTCGAGCTCGGCGGAGGCCGCCTGGATCAGGTCCATGCCCGCAGACTAGGGCTCCTCGCCGTCACGGCCGACTGACCGTCGTGGTCCCGGCCAATCCGGATCCCCGTGGGTGACGAACCGAGAGCATGAGCTCTTCGGCAGTCGACGTGACAGAGCACCGCCTCCTCGAGCACGTGGCGAGGCTCGGTGACGAGCACCCACCGATCGACCTGGCGTCGGTGGACTTCACAGTCCGCCGGCCCGAGGCGGTGCGGGAGCGTTTCGGCACCGTGCTGGACTACATGGCCCGCGCCGAGCTCGAGGTGGAGCGCAACGTGCTCGAGCTCGCGACGCTGCTCCCGGACCCGCCCGAGGTGGACCGGGTCTTCTACACCGACGTGTGGGGACCCCAGGAGGCGCGCCACGGCCTGATCCTCGACGAGCTCCAGGTGCGCATCGGGCGTCCGCCGGCAACCACCGACCTCACCACGGTGTCGACGAGGCTGCGCGTCCTCGGGGCGCTCGCTCATCTCGAGCCGATCCAGGACGTGGTCCGGATGCTCTACTACCTCACGGGGATGAGCACCGAGCGGTCCGCGCTGCTGGCCTACCACCGGCTCCACGACGGGCTCTCCGAGCTCGGCGAGGCAGCCGTGACGGACACGATCATCACTCCCATCCGGCGCCAGGAGCCCGGCCACTACGCGTTCTACCAGCTCTCTGCCCGGCGCCACTGGGCGGCGCTGGCACGGTGGCAGCGGTGGCTGGTGAGACGTCTCCGGGCGCTGTCGTTCGCACCTGTGGGCGCCGGCACGCCCGAGCAGAAGGCCGATGTCGGCGACATGATGCTCGGGCTCGGGCTCGGGAGCCCCGGTGCGGCCGCGGCCTTCGCCGAGCAGGTGGCCCGAGTCGAGCGGGAGCTGCTGTTCGCGCGGGATCGCGGCGTGCGGGTCCCGCCATACATCGCCGCCGCGTTCCGTGACGCGGTGATCGCGGCAGAGGCGCGGGCGGCCTGACGGGGACGTGAGCGGGTGGGCAGCGGTGCCGTTGGCCTCAGAGCACCAGGAACAGCCCGACGATGCCCGGCACCAGTCCGAGCAGCAACCAGGGCGAGAGGAGCTTCTTCTGGTGGATCGCCCGCGCCACGGCGATCGCGATCACGCCGAAGGCCGCCGCGAGCACGTTGAGCCCCACCTGGGCGTCGGTGCGCGAGTCGTCGACGTACATCGCCGCGATCACGAGGCCGCCGGCCATGTGGATGATCGTCGTGAAGGCGAGTGCCGAGAGCACCCACTTCTGCACAGGCTCGAGGTGCATCGGGCCGGAGTCGCTCGGCTTGCGGATCTCACGGCGGGGGTTGTCCGGGTCCATCAGGTGCCGGGGACGCTTGCGGACGGGCTGCTCGCTCACAGGGCCATTCTCGCCCCGGCCCGGCGCCGTCGCTCAGGCGGGGGCGGTCGCCGGACGCCGGGCGAAGACCAGGGCGCCGAGCAGGACGGCGTACGCCGCCACCGCGACGACCGCGCCGGCGAGCGCGATCAGGAAGCTCAGGTCGTAGAGCGAGTCGGAGTAGCCGAACACCTGGGTGAGCAGCGAGAGCTGGCTGTCCTCGGTGTCGCCGAAGTCGGGCATGAACGCCCCGAGGACGAACAGGCCCGCCCAGGTGGCGAGCTGGGCGACCGCCTGCAGCGGCGTCAGCGCGCGTGGTCGGCCGTCCTGGGTGAAGGCCAGGATCGTGCTGACCAGCATCGCGATCAGCAGCACCGGCACCACGGAGAGCATGAAGATCAGCAGGAACCAGCCGCCGACCCCGAAGACGATGCGGCCCAGCCAGACCCAGGCCACCAGCAGCAGGTTGACGGGGATCATCCACAGCAGCGTCTGCCGGCCCAGGGTGCTCACGCAGGACAGGCTAGGGGGGAGCGGCCTCCACGGGCTGCTGAACGGCACGGCGGACACGAGTCGTTAGGCTGCCCCTTGCTCAGGCGGATCGGCGACAGGGGTGCAGATGATCGGGCTACCGGCTCACGGCTTCGTGCTGCTGTCGATGCCCAAGTGCGCGTCCACCTCCCTGGTGCGCTCGTTGCAGGGGCAGGCCGAGCTCATCCTGCGCGGCAACCCGCGGCTCAAGCACATGAACTGCCGCTCGTTCCACAACCTGGTCGTCCCGGTGCTGCGCAACGCCGGCTACGAGCGCGAGGACTACGAGCTGGTCTCGCTGTTCCGGGAGCCGACCGCGTGGCTGGAGTCGTGGTGGCGCTACCGCCAGCGTCCGGCGCTGCTCCAGGAGGACGCCTCCAAGTCGACCGCCGGCATCAGCTTCGAGGAGTTCGTCGGACGCTACGTCGACAACGATCCGCGGCCCGGGACGCTGCGCGGCCGGCCGGCGCGGTTCGTCGCGATGAGCGAGGACCTCGATCTCGGTGTCGACCGCCTGTTCGCCTTGGAGCAGCCCCAGGTCTGGCAGACCTGGATCGGCGCCAAGGTCGGCGGAGGCATCGACGTCCGCACCGACAACCGCTCCGACGTGCGCGCACCCGCCGAGCTCAGCCGCACGCTGCGCGCCCGGCTCGATGAGTTCTTCGCCCCGGAGTACGCGATCTACGAGCAGCTGCGCGCCACGGGGGAGTGGGCGCCGCCGAAGGGCCTCGTGCCGGGCCGCTGAGCCCGGCTCGAGGCTCAGACCACGTAGCCCCGGGCGCGCCGCAGCTCCTCGGCCGCGCGGGTGACGATCCGGTCGATGAGCTCCTCGCAGGTCGGCAGGTCGTCGATCACGCCGACCACCTGGCCGCTGGCCAGCACACCGGCGGAGGTGTCGCCCTCGACGAGCCCGGCCTTGAGCATCATCGGGGTGTTGGCGGCCAGCGCCATCTGCCCGAGCGTGCGGCCCTGCGCCTTGCGCATCTCGCGGCCGTCCTTGAGCAGCGCGGGCCAGCTCATGCCGCTGGTGCGCTTGAACTCCAGGGTGCGGCGCAGCGTCGGGCCCATCCGGCGTACGGCGCTGGTCTCCTCGAGCTCCTCGACCAGGTCGGTGCGCAGCATCCGGTGCGGCATGCCGTCGACCTTCGCGGTCACGACGGTGTCGGTGAGGCCGCGCTCGAGGTAGAGCCGCTTGACGGCGTCGGGCACGGCGCTGTCCCGGGTGAGCAGGAAGCGGGTACCCATGCCGACCCCGGCGGCGCCGTACGACAGCGCGGCCGCGAGCCCGCGGCCGTCGAAGAACCCGCCGGCCGCGATCACCGGGATGCCCACGGCGTCCAGGACCGTCGGCAGCAGCAACGTCGTCGGCACCGGACCGGTGTGACCGCCACCCTCGCCGCCCTGCACCATGACCGCGTCGGCGCCCCAGGAGGCGACCTTGACCGCGTGCTTCGCCGCCCCGATCGAGGGCATCACGACGATGCCGTGCTCCTTGAGCATGGCGATCAGCTCGGGCTTGGGTGCCAACGCGAACGACGCGACCTTGACGCCGTGCTCGATCAGCAGGCGGCAGCGGTCGGGGGCGTCGGCGGCGTCTGCACGGAGGTTGACGCCGAACGGCTGGTCGGTGCGGCCCTTGACCTCGACGATCGCCCGCTCGAGCTCCTGGATGGTCATCGTCGCGCTCGCCAGGATGCCGAGGCCGCCGGCGTTCGCGGTGCCGCTGACCAGGCGGGGGCCCGAGACCCAGCCCATGCCGGTCTGGACGACCGGGTGGCGCACCCCGACGAGGTCGGTGAACGGCGTGCGCAGCAGCTGCTCAGTCGCCATCGGGGACCTCCTTGAAGCGCAGTCCCTTGGGGTCGAGCACCTCGCGGATGAGGGTCTGCTCCTCCGCCGTGGGCTCGCGCGTGGTGGGTACGTCGGCGGGGACGTCCAGCTCGAACCCGGTCGCCTCGCGCACCTCGTCGACGCTCACGCCGGGGTGGACGCTGAGCAACCGCACCGTGTCGTCGGCACCGCGCACGTCGAGGACGCCGAGGTTGGTCACGATGCGGTGGATGTCGTTGAAGCGAGCGGCGGCAGGGCCCGCCTCCTTGGCGAGCTTGGGCCCGACGCCGGAGACGATGTCGACCCGCTCGACGAAGACGCGAGGAGAATGCTTGGGCACCCAGTAGGACGTGCGGTTGTTGACGGTGTTGCCCGGGGCCCCGCGGCTGCCGAGCAACTGGCGCTTGGGCTGCGCCCAGTCGCCGATCGCGGAGATGTTCTGGTTGCCGTGCCGGTCGACCTGGGTGGCACCCATCATCACGTGGCGCTTGCCGTAGGCGACCACGTCGAAGACCCTGCGGAACGGGATCCAGCCCTCCACGACATCACCCTTGGCGAAGAGGGGCGGGACCCCGGCGAGGAACAGCGACTCGCCGTCGGAGATCACGAGGTCGGGGTTGCTGGTCAGCTTGGCCAGCCGGACCCCGAGCATCGGCAGCAGCCCCATGGGGCTGGCGAAGATCTCGCCGTCGTCCTTGAAGGCGTCCGCGATCGCCGCGGCGCACACATCTGCCCTGCTCATGCCTGCTCCTCCCCGAACTGCCGCACCGCGGCCTGGTACGCCGCCTCGTCGCCCGCGAGGAACCGGTCGTGGAACGCCGCCCAGTCCTCGTCGGACCCGCCGGCGGCCGCGCCGTACGCCCGCTGGAAGCGCTCGTCGCGCTCGTAGTCGGGCGTGCACGTGGTGAAGTGCGCGCCGTTCGGCGTCTCGACGACGCCGCTGACCATCATCCGGCTCAGCAGCAGCCGCTGGACGGGCGTGTCGACCGTGAGGCCGGCGGTGTCCACGACCTGCTCGCAGCTGACGTAGGTGCGCTCGGCGGCCATCGCGAACAGGTCGTCGAAGTAGGGGTCGGGGCCGAGGTACGTCGCGTTGCCGTGCTGGTCGGCCCGGTTGAGGTGGACGAGCGCGACGTCGAGGTCCAGTGCCGGGACGGCGACGAGCTCCTCGCGGTCGTCGTAGGGGCTCGTCACCGTCTTGATCCACGGCTGGTTGACCAGCACGTCGGAGCCGAGCCCGGCCCGCATCGGCAGGAACGGCAGTCGCTGTGCGGCGGCCCGCAGACCGGTCTGGAACATGCCCTCGTCGAGCTCGACCAGCTCGGGGATCGTGCCCTCCTGGCGAGCCTTCTGGAAGTTCGGCTCCAAGGGGACGGAGTCGAGGGAGACGAACGCGAACACCAGCTTGCGGATCTTGCCGGCGCGGGCGAGCAGGCCGACGTCGGCGCCGCCCCAGCTGACGATCGTGAGGTCCTTCAGGTCGCTGCGCAGGATCGCGCGGACGAGCGCCATCGGCTTGCGGCGAGGTCCCCACCCGCCGATGCCGATCGTCATGCCGTCGCGCAGCTCGGCGACGACCTGGTCGGTCGTCATCCGCTTGTCGCGGGGTCCCTTGCTCATCGCTTGCTCTTCTCCGTTCCCGCGAAGTCGTCTCGCAGCTCGTCGCTCACGCCGGCGAGGTTGAGCTCGAAGGTGAAGCCCTGCTCGAAGCGGTAGCTCTTGTTGACGTCGATCGGGTCGATCCCGTTGAGCGCCTCCTTGGCGGCCCGGATCACCCGCGTGTCCTTGGCCGCGATCTCGCCGGCCACCGTCAGCGCGGCCTCGTCGAGCTGGTCACGGGGGACCGTCTCGAGCACGCTGCCGAACTGCACCAGGTCGGTCGCCTTGATCGTGCGGGCGGTGAAGTAGAGGGTGCGCATCATGTGCTGGGGCACCAGCCGGGCCATGTGGGTGGCGGCGCCCAGCGCGCCCTGGTTGACCTCCGGCACGCCGAAGTAGGCGTCGTCGCTGGCGACGATGCAGTCGGCGTTGCCGACCAGGCCGACCCCGCCGCCGAGACAGAAGCCGTTGACGGCGGCGACGACCGGGACAGCGCACTCGTAGACGGCCTTGAATGCGGCGTAGCAGCCCTTGTTGGCGCCGATCAGCGCCTCGAACCCGCTCGTGTGCTGCATCTCCTTGATGTCGACGCCGGCGTTGAAGCCGCGGCCCTCGGCGCGGAGCACGACGACCTTGGTGTCCAGGTCGCGGCCGGCCTCGTCCAGCGCACCGGCGACGTCGTACCAGCCCTGCACGGTCAAGGCGTTGACCGGGGGCGCGTCCATCGTCACCACCCGGATGCCGTCGTCGCGGAGCTCGGAAGTGATGGTCATGGCACCAACCTAACACTTGCTTGGTATGGTTCTCCGCATGTCGCTCGCCGTGGATCTCGAAGGACGCGTCGCCCTGGTCACGGGCGGCGCCCGTGGGATCGGCCTCGGCATCACTCAGGCGCTGCTCGCGGCGGGCGCCTCGGTGGTGACCTGCTCGCGCTCCGAGGTCGAGCCGGTGCCGGGCACGACCCACCGGGTCTGCGACGTGCGCGATCCCGAGGCCGTCACGGCGCTGGTGGGCTCCGTCGTCGACGAGCACGGGCGGCTCGACGTCCTGGTCAACAACGCCGGGGGAGCGCCCGCGGCCGATGCCGCCACCGCGTCGCCGCGGTTCCACGAGAAGGTCGTCGGTCTCAACCTGCTCGCTCCGTTGCTGTGCGCCCAGGCCGCCAACGAGGTCATGCAGCGGCAGGCCGGGGGAGGCACGATCGTCAACATCTCCTCGATCTCGGCCAACCGTCCGGCCCCCACGATCGCCGCGTACGCCGCGGCCAAGGCCGGCCTCGACTCGCTGACGACCTCGTTGGCGATGGAGTGGGCGCCGAGGGTTCGTGTCAACGCGATCGACGTCGGTCTGTGCCGCACCGAGCAGAGCGACGACCACTACGGCGACGACGCGTCCGCCGCCGCGATCGAACAGACGATCCCGCTCGGCCGGATGGCCGAGCCGACCGAGGTCGGGAACGTCGCGGCGTTCCTGGCCAGCGACCTGGCGTCGTACGTCTCCGGGGCCACGGTGGCCTGCCACGGCGGGGGAGAGCCACCCGCCTTCCTCATCGTCCAGAAGGGACTCCCCAACCGATGAACGCAGCGAGCAAGCTTCTCGAAGGTCGTGTCGCGATCGTCACCGGCGCCGGCCGCGGGATCGGCCGGGCGCACGCGCTCGAGCTCGCCCGCCACGGCGCGGCCGTCGTCGTCAACGACTTCGGCGTCTCGCTGGCCGGCGAGGGCACGGGTGAGACCCCGGCGGAGTCGGTGGTGGCCGAGATCGAGTCCGGGGGCGGCCGCGCGGTGGTCAACACCGCCGACGTCGCGGACTTCGCCCAGGCCGAGGCCATGGTGCAGCAGGCGATCGACACCTTCGGCGGGCTGGACATCCTGGTGAACAACGCCGGCTTCGTGCGCGACCGGATGCTCGTCAACACCTCGGAGGAGGAGTGGGACGCGGTGATCCGGGTGCACCTCAAGGGCCACTTCGCGCCGCTGCGGCACGCGGGCGCCTACTGGCGGGCCGAGGCCAAGGAGGGTCGTCAGCGCACCGCGCGCGTCATCAACACCTCGTCGGGCGCCGGGCTGCAGGGCTCGGTCGGCCAGGCGACGTACTCCGCCGCCAAGGCCGGCATCGCCGGACTCACGCTCGTCGCGGCGCAGGAGATGGGGCGCTACGGCGTCACCGTGAACGCGATCGCGCCGGTCGCGCGGACCCGGATGACCGAGGGTGCCTTCGACACCTCCGCGATGGCGCTCCCCGAGGACAACTCGCCGATCGTCGCCTGGCTCGCCTCCGAGGAGGCCGGCGACGTCACCGGGCGGGTGATCGAGATCGACGGCTCGACCATCACCGTCGAGACGGGCTGGGCCCACGGCCCTGCCCACGACCTCGGCCGCAGGTGGGAGGCGGCCGAGGTCGGTCCCGCCCTGCGCGACCTGCTCGCCGCCGCACCCGACCCCGAACCGGTCTACGGCGCCTGACGGTGGGTGTCACGCACCTGACGTATCTGTCCTGATCCGGCGGTCCGGACGACAGTTCCGTCTGGTGCGCGCGACCGACACCGGGCCTCAGATCCGCTCGAGGACCGTCCCGGTCGCCATCGCGCCGCCCGCGCACATCGAGATCAGGGCGGTGGTGGCGTCGCGGCGCTCGAGCTCGTGCAGCGCCGTGGTGATCAGCCGGGTGCCGGTGGAGCCGACGGGGTGGCCGAGGGCGATGGCGCCGCCGTTGACGTTGACGCGGTCCAGGTCGACGCCGTGCTGGCCGGCCCAGGAGAGCACGACCGATGCGAAGGCCTCGTTGACCTCGAAGAGGTCGAAGTCCGAGATCGACATGCCGGTGCGGTCGAGCACCCGCTGGGTCGCGTCGATGGGTCCGTCGAGGTGGTAGTAGGGATCGGAGCCGACCAGGCAGTGGGTCACGATCCGGGCGCGCGGGGTCAGGCCCAGGGCACTCGCGCGGCCGGAGTCCATGATGAGTACGGCGGACGCGCCGTCGGAGATCTGCGAGGACGAGCCGGCGGTGTGCAGGCCGTCGGGGAGCACCGTGCGCAGCCCCGCCAGTCCCTCGAGCGTGGTCTCGCGCAGCCCCTGGTCGGCGTCGACCAGGCGGGTCTCGCCGGTGGGGGCGCCGTCCTCGCCGAGCACCGGCGCCTCGATCGGTGCGATCTCGCGCTTGAACCGACCCTCGTCGACGGCGACGCGGGCCTTCTGCTGGGAGGTCAGCCCGAAGGCGTCGAGGTCGGCTCGGGTGAGCCCGCGGTTGCGCGCGATCCGGTCGGCGGCCTCGAACTGGTTGGGCATGTCGATCGTCCAGTCGTCGGGACGCGGATCGCCGAGCCCGGGCGGGACGTTCCCGCCCAGCGGGATGCGCGACATCGCCTCGACGCCGCAGGCGATGCCGACGTCGATGGTGCCGGCCGCGATCATGTCGTGCACGAGGTGGGCGGACTGCTGGCCCGAGCCGCACTGCGCGTCGATCGCGGTCGCGCCGGTGTGCTGTGCGAGCCCGGCGTGCAGCCAGGCGCGGCGCACCATGTCGTTGCTCTGCTCGCCGGCCTGGGTGACGCACCCGCCGACGACCTGCTCGACGAGGTCGGAGTCGATGCCCGCGCGCTCGAGCACCTGACGCTGCGCGAAGCCGAGGAGTACGGCGGGGTGCACGCCGGCCAGCCAGCCCTTGCGCTTGCCGAGGGGGGTGCGGACGGCGTCGACGATCACGGGAGTGCCCATGGAGAAAAACTAGAACAGGTTCTCGTTGCGGACAACTTCCCCTCCGTACTCCGGGTATGTAGTCTCTGTCACTAGAACGTGTTCCAGCCAAGACATTCCGAGGGAGCTCCCGTGACCGCATCCGACGTCCTCCCCGAGGGTTTCGACTTCACCGACCCGGACGTGAACCAGCAGGCGATCCCGCACGACGAGTTCCGTGCGGCCCGCCGGCACGCACCCATCGTGTGGATCGAGCAGGAGGCCGAGGCCCGCAGCGGCTTCACCGAGGAGTCCGGCACCGGCTACTACGCGGTGACCCGGCACGCGGACGTCTCCGCGATCTCCAAGGACAGCAAGAACTGGTCGACGTACGAGAACGGCGCGATCATCCGGTTCCCCGGGGAGATGCTGCGCGAGCAGATCGAGCT
>NZ_JANINT010000096.1 GCF_024509035.1 Nocardioides sp.
GCTTGGTGAAGATCGCGTTGGTGTGCTTGCCGACGGCCTTCTCGCCGACGAACAGGCGGGCGGCGATCGCGGCGTTCGAGCGGCCCTCGGCCATCAGCGTGAGCACCTCGCGCTCGCGCGGCGTGAGCCGCTGCAGCGGCTGGTCGCGACCAGCGCCGCTGACCAGGCCCGCGACGACCTCCGGGTCGAGGACGGTGCCGCCGCCCGCGACCTGGCGCACGGCGGCCACGAACCCGTCGACATCGGCGACCCGGTCCTTGAGCAGGTAGCCCACCGCGCCCTCGCCGCTGGCCAGCAGCTCGCGGGCGTAGAGCGGCTCGACGTACTGGCTGAGCACGAGCACGGGGAACCCCGGTCGGGCGCGGCGGGCCTCGACCGCGGCGACGAGGCCCTCGGTGGCGTAGGCCGGCGGCATCCGGACGTCGACGATCGCGACGTCCACCTCGGGCGAGGCGAGCGCGCGGGTGAGGGACGGCGCGTTGTCGACCGCGGCCACCACCGCGATCCCGCTGGCCTCGAGGATGCGGGTGAGGCCCACCCGCAGGAGCGCCTGGTCCTCGGCGACCACCGCTCTGAGCCGGTCGGCTACGGGCGGGTCCGGCACGGCACCTCCAGGGTCACGATCGTCGGCCCGCCCGGCGGGCTGGCGACCTCCATCGTGCCGTCGAAGGCCGCGAGCCGGCGAGCGATCCCCGCCAGCCCGCCGCCCTGCTTGTCGACGTAGGCGTCGGCGCCACCTCGGCCGTCGTCACCGACCTCGAGGTGCAGCACACCGTCGTCGTAGGACCCCACCACCCACGCACGGGTGGCGCCGGAGTGCTTGACGGTGTTGGCGAGGCACTCCGCGACCGCGAAGTACGCCGCCGACTCGACCGGCTCCGGGATGCCCCGCGGCAGGTCGACGGCCACCGTGACCGGCAGCGGGATCGGCAGTGCCAGGGCCTCGATGCCGCCGGCCAGGCCCCGGTCCGCGAGCGCCGGCGGATGGATGCCCCGCACCACCGAGCGCAGGTCCTCCAACGCCGAGACCGTCGTCTCGCGGGCCTCGCGCAGCAGCTCGGCGGCCGCCGCCGGGTCCGACTCCAGCAGCTTCTCCGCCAGCCCGACGTTCATGCCGACCGCGGCGATCCGGGCCTGGGCGCCGTCGTGCAGGTCGCGCTCGATGCGGCGCACCTCGGCGGCGGAGTGGTCGAGGGTCTCGGTGCGCGAGGCCGCGACCTCCTCGACGCGGCGCTCGAGCCGCTCGACGCGCGAGTGGCCGAGGATGTTGCGCTCGGCGACCGCGCGACCGCGCACCAGCGCGGGGGTCACCAGCCACCAGACGAGGAGCAGCGGCCCGTCGAGCAGCACGAGCATCCACCACCAGAAGCCTCCGTCGAGCACCGCGCCGCCCAGGTGGGTGATGGGCGCGGTGAGCAGCCCGACCGGCAGGACCGACATCACGAACCCGCCGGTGGCCGAGAACCACACGAACCCGACGTCGCGCCAGCGGGCCTTGTCCCGCAGCCAGCGCATCGGCCGCGTGACGACGTTGGTGCCGGTGGTGTCGGCGTACGACGCGGTGACCTGCTCGCCCAGCAGGGCGCCGCTGACCCGGCGGTGGACGGCGGTGAGGGCGGCGGTGGCGGGGACGACGGCCAGCGCGACCGCGAACCCGACGGTGACCAGGCCGAGCGGGATGCACAGGATCGTGAGGATGCCCAGCGCCAGGGCGGGCGCACCCAGCAGGGCGTACCCGGCCGAGAGCAACGTCAGCCGCAGCCGGTCGACGAGGGCGTCCCCGTCGATCGGCGTGGGCCGGAGCGACCCGATCCTGCGCAGCAGCATGGCGGACCAGTCTGTCACTGGAGGGAGCCGGCCGGCAGGTGCGCGCGCCGGACCGCGGACCGCGCTGCGAGCAGGGTCAGGGCCGCCGCGGCCGCCATCACGAGCGGTGGCAGCCAGAGCTGGCCGTCGGGCACCACGCCCTCGTGCCGGGCGACGCCGAACGGGATGACGGCGACCAGCGAGGCCAGCGCGCCGAGGACGACCCCGATCGCCGCGACCCCGCGGGCCTCGGCCAGCACCGACGCCTCGACCTGGTGCGGCGTGGCGCCGAGCAGCCAGAGCTGGCGCAGCTCGGACCGGCGATGGGCGACCACCGCGGCGAAGGTGTTGACCACGACGACCGCGGCGAAGACGACCATCATGCCGACGACCACGTTGTTGAGCAGGTTGATCGTGCGGGCGTCGTCCTCGAAGCCGGCGGGACGGGTGCGGTCGTCGGTGCCGACGATCATGAACACGCTGATGCCCGAGGCCGTGAGCACGATGACCGGGGCGAGGACGCCGCTGAGCAGCCGGGAGCGGCGCCGCGCGTTGTACGCCGCGAGGTAGCCCGCCGCTCCTCGGCCCAGCGCCGGCCGCGTGGCGGGGGAGAGGACACGCAGCAGCCAGGGCGCCAGGCAGCCCAGGCCGACCGCGACGAGGATGCCGAGCTGTCCCGAGGTCGCCATGGCCGAGTACGGGTCGTCGTCATGCGCGGTGACGGTGATGGTGACCACCGCCATCGCCGCGCTGTAGCCGAAGAGCGCGACCGCGGCGGCGACCCGCCACCACGGCAGTCGTCCGGTCCCGGGCCGGCCCTCACTCGGGGTGATGCTCGCGGAGCCCCGGGTCGCTCGGCGGGCCGCGAAGCCGGAGCCGAGCAGGCTCACCAGCACCACGAGCGCGGCGGTCGCCAGCGGGGCGAGGCCCGGGGAGTACGGCACCGAGTCCGCCACCGTGCCGGTGTTGCGCAGCAGCGTCAGCAGGGCGGCGCCGCCCAGCCAGGCCAGCCCGGCCCCCAGCGCCGAGCCGAGCGCTGCGACCAGCAGCGTCTCGGCCCGCACCAGCCGGGAGGCCTGGCCGGGCGTGGCACCGACCGTGCGCAGCAGGCCGATCTCGACCTCCCGCTGGGTGACGGTGATGCCGACGGTCGAGACGACGGCGGAGAGCACGATGATCGCGCCCCACGCGCCCACGACGGTGCCCATGGTGGTGAGCGTGTCGTGGTCGGCGGTCGAGACCGGTCCGGAGGCGCTGGCGGCCAGGGCGGCGAAGGATCCCATGAGCGCGGTGCCGAGCAGCACCGCGACGAACGTCGCGACCGAGGCGGTCGCGCGGTGGCGCAGCGAGCGCCACGCGAGCCCGGTCATCCGGCCGGTCATCGCGCGCCCCCGACCACGAGGTCGGACAGGTGGGCGAGCTGGCCGGCGACGGCGTCGGCGGTCGGCCGGTCCATCCGGCCCGCGACCCGGCCGTCGACGAGGAACACGACCGTGTCGGCGTACGACGCCGCCACCGGGTCGTGGGTCACCATGACGATCGTCTGGTCGAGCGCGTCGACGCTGTCGCGCAGCAGCGTCAGGATGCCGCGGGCGGTGCCGGAGTCCAGCGCCCCGGTGGGCTCGTCGGCCAGGACGACCGCGGGCTCGGTGACCAGTGCGCGCGCGATCGCGACCCGCTGCTGCTGCCCGCCGGAGAGCGAGCCGGGCAGGTGGCCCCCGCGGTCGGCGAGGCCCACGCGCTCGAGGAGCTCGCGCACGCGAGCCCGGTCCGGCCGCCGGCCGGCCAGTCGCAGCGGCAGCCCGACGTTCTGCTCGGCGGTGAGGTAGGGCATCAGGTGGAAGGCCTGGAAGACGAAGCCGATCCGCTCGCGACGCAGCCGCGTCCGGTCGTTCTCGTCCCAGTCGGTGATGTCGTGGCCGTCGACGAGCACGCGACCGGCGGTCGGCGGTTCGAGGCCGGCCGCGCAGCTCAGGAACGTCGACTTGCCGGAGCCGGACGGGCCCATGACGGCGGTGAAGGTGCCGGGCGCGAACGCGAGGTCGACGCCGTCGAGCGCGGTGACCGCCCCGGCGCCCTCGCCGTACGTGCGGGCCAGGTCGCGGACCTCGAGGACGGCGCCGGTCGGGTGGGACGTGGTGGTGGAGTTCATGTCCTCGACGCTAGGAGCGCCGAGCGGTCGTCTCGATGGGCCTGGACCGCCGACCGGGGTGGGGTTCTCCCTACCCCTCGCCGACACCCTCCTCGGCCTGGGCGGCGTCGGCCTCCTCGGCGTCGGGGGCCTCGCCGGCGGTGCCCGGGTGGCGGCGGCGGTGCCGCAGCTCGACCCAGAGGCCACGCACGCCGCGGCGCGAGCCGCCGACCTCGGTGCCGCCGAGCTCGGTGCCGGGCACGTTCACGGCCTGGATGGCGGCGGCGGTGATCGGCAGGACACCCTCACCGCGGTAGGCCTCGGGCTCCGCCTCGCTCTCGGGGATCAGCCCGAGCGCGGCCAGCGTCGAGGGGAGCAGGACGGTGACCAGGGACCGGTAGCCGTCGGCGGAGGGGTGGAACTGGTCGGGGCCGAACAGGATCGCCGGCGCGGCAGCGAACTCCGGACCGAGGATGGAGCCGAGCGAGACGGTGCGGCCGCCCTCCTCGACCACGGCGATCGTCTGCGCCGCGGCGAGGCGCCGCGACCAGGCGCGGGCGACCTGCTTGAGCGGCGGGGCGATCGGCTTGATCGTGCCGAGGTCGGGGCAGGTGCCGACGAGCACGGCCACGCCGGCCTCGCGGAGCCGGCGCACTCCCTCGCTGAGGTGGCGCACGGACGCCGAGGGGAGGACGGAGTGGGTGACGTCGTTGGCGCCGATGAGGATCACCGCGACGTCCGGCTCGAGGGGGAGGGCGCTGTCGATCTGGCTCGCCAGGTCCGAGGACTGCGCCCCGACGACCGCGAAGTCGCGGAGGTAGACGCGCCGGTCGGCGCGCTCGGCCAGCCCGCTGGCGAGCAGCGCGCCGGGGGTCTCCTCGACCCGCTCGACGCCGTAGCCGGCCGCGCTCGAGTCGCCGAGCAGCACCGCCTTGATCGCGGGGCCCGGACGTCCGCGGCCGTACCAGCCGGTCGGGTCGGGCGGGTCGTCGTCGAGGCGGCCGATGGTCTTGCGCGCCACCTGCGCCTCCACGCGCAGCAGGCCGTAGAGCGCGCCGCCGAGCACCGAGACGCCACCGCCGCCGTACGCCGCGGCGGAGGCGAGCTTCCGAGCAGCAGCCGCTTTCCCCACGCGGCCACTCTACGGACGTAGACCAGCCCGTGCCTCCGGGGTTTCCGCGTTGGCGGCGCTCCGCTCTAGATTGGCGCGATGCAGTACGTGAACTCGCTCCTCGACCTGATCGGCAACACCCCGCTGCTCAGGCTCTCGAAGTCCATGGGCTCCCTCGACGGCGCGAGGGGACCGATCGTCCTGGCCAAGGTGGAGTACCTCAACCCCGGCGGCTCGGTGAAGGACCGCATCGCGACCCGGATGATCGAGGCCGCCGAGGCCTCCGGCGAGCTGCAGCCCGGCGGCACGATCGTCGAGCCGACGTCGGGCAACACCGGCGTCGGGCTGGCGATGGTCGCGCAGGCGAAGGGCTACAAGTGCGTCTTCGTCTGCCCGGACAAGGTCAGCGAGGACAAGCGCAACGTGCTCAAGGCGTACGGCGCCGAGGTGGTCGTCTGCCCGACCGCGGTCGAGCCCGAGCACCCGGACTCCTACTACAACGTCTCCGACCGCCTCGCGTCCCAGCCGGGGGCGTGGAAGCCCGACCAGTACTCCAACCCCCACAACCCGCGCTCGCACTACGAGACCACCGGTCCGGAGATCTGGACGCAGACCGAGGGTCGGATCACGCACTTCGTGGCCGGCGTGGGCACCGGCGGCACGATCAGCGGCACCGGGCGCTACCTCAAGGAGCAGAACCCTGACGTGCAGGTCGTGGGCGCCGACCCGGCCGGCTCCGTCTACTCCGGTGGCACCGGGCGCCCCTACCTCGTCGAGGGCGTCGGCGAGGACTTCTGGCCCGAGGCCTACGACCGCGACGTGGCCGACCGGATCATCGAGGTCTCCGACGCCGACTCGTTCGCGATGACCCGGCGGCTGGCCCGCGAGGAGGCCCTGCTGGTCGGCGGCTCCTCGGGCATGGCCGTGCACGCCGCGATCCAGCTCGCCCACGAGCTCGAGGGCACGCCCGAGGGCGAGGACGCCGTCATCGTCGTGCTGCTCCCGGACTCCGGTCGCGGCTACCTCACCAAGGTCTTCAACGACGACTGGCTCTCGCAGTACGGCTTCCCGGTCGACGGTGCCGAGCGGCCCGTGCAGACCGTGGGGGAGGTGCTGCGCGGCAAGAGCGGCCGGCTGCCCGACCTCGTGCACACCCACCCCAACGAGACCATCGCCGAGGCTGTCGCGATCCTGCAGGAGTACAACGTCTCCCAGATGCCGGTCGTGCGGGCCGAGCCGCCCGTCGTGGCCGCCGAGGTCGTGGGCTCGGTCTCCGAGCGCGCGCTCCTCGACCTGCTGTTCACCAGCACCGCCCGGCTCACCGACTCGGTCAGCCAGCACATGTCGCCCCCGCTCCCGTCGATCGGCTCCACCGAGCCGGCCTCCGACGCGGTCGCCGCCCTCGAGGGCGCCGACGCGCTGCTGGTGCACGAGGACGGCAAGCCCGTCGGCGTCGTCACCCGCCACGACCTGCTGGGCTACCTGGCGCGCGGCTGACCGAGGCGGGTCGCCGCCCGCGGTGAGACCGCCGGTGCCAAACCAAGCACTTGCTTGGTACGGTGCCGGCATGACGGAGACGGCGACCCCTGCGATCGAGGGCTGGTTCACGGCCGGGCCCGAGCCGGCGCTGCTCGGGTCACGGTGCACGACGTGCGGCACGGTGTTCTTCCCGAAGGCCGGCGGCTTCTGCCGCAACCCGGCGTGCGCCGGCGAGGAGTTCGAGGAGATCGAGCTGTCCCGCCGCGGGACGATCTGGTCCTACACCGACGCGCAGTACCAGCCGCCGGCGCCGTACATCTCGAGCACCGACCCCTACGAGCCGTTCGCGCTCGCCGCCGTCGAGCTCCCCGAGGGACTCGTCGTGCTGGGTCAGGTCGCCGAGGGCTACGGCGTGGCCGACCTGCGGGTCGGCGCCGAGGCCGAGCTCGTGATCGAGACGCTCTACGCCGACGAGACCGGCGACCGCCTGATCTGGCGCTGGCTCCCCTTGATGTCGGGGCAGGTCGCCGAGATGGGCGAGGAGGTCGACCAGTGAGCGCGAGCAAGGACGTCGCCGTCCTCGGTGTCGGCATGCATCCGTGGGGCAAGTGGGGCCGCCCCTTCGTCGAGTACGGCGTGCACGCGGCCCGGGCCGCCCTGGCCGACGCCGGCGTCGACTGGCGTGACGTCGACCTGATCGTCGGCGGTGAGACGGTGCGCAACGGCTACGGCGGCTACGTCGCCGGCGCGACGTTCGCCCAGGCGCTGGGCTGGAACGGCGCCAAGGTCGCGACGTCCTACGCCGCCTGCGCGACCGGGGCCCAGGCCCTCGACACCGCCCGCGCGCGGATCCTGGCCGGGATGAGCGAGGTCGCGCTCGTCGTCGGTGCGGACACCACGCCGAAGGGCTTCCTCGCGCCCAACGCCGGCGAGCGATGGGACGACCCCGACTGGCTGCGCTTCCGCCTGCTGGGCATGACCAACCCGGCGTACTTCGCGATGTACGCCCGGCGCCGCATGGACCTCTACGGCGCCACCTCGGAGGACTTCGCCCGGGTCAAGGTCAAGAACGCCCGGCACGGGCTGGAGAACCCCAACGCGCGCTATCGCAAGGAGGTCAGCGTCGACGACGTGCTGACGAGCGCGGTCGTCTCCGACCCCCTGCACCTGCTCGACATCTGCGCCACCTCCGACGGCGCGGCCGCCGTCCTGGTCGCGAGCACGGAGTACGCCGCGCGCCATGGCATCGACCGCCCGGTGCGCGTCAACGCGGTGTCGACGGTGACGCCGACCTTCCCCAACACGGTCCTCGACATGCCCAACCTCTCCACCGACTCCAGCCTCGTCGTCGGGGAGCCCGAGCGGACGTTCAAGGAGTCGATCGGCCACGCCGCGTACGAGGAGGCCGGCATCGATCCGGCCGACGTGAGCCTGGCCGAGGTCTACGACCTCTCGACCGCGCTCGAGCTGGACTGGATGGAGGACCTCCAGCTCTGCGGGCGCGGCGAGGCCGAGGCCCTCTTGCGCGCGGGGGAGACGACCATCGGCGGCCGGATCCCGGTCAACCCCTCGGGCGGTCTGGCCTGCTTCGGCGAGGCGGTCCCTGCGCAGGCACTCGCCCAGGTCTGCGAGGTCACCTGGCAGCTGCGCGGGCAGGCCGCCGGCCGCCAGGTCGAGGGCGCCCGCGTCGGCATCACCGCCAACCAGGGCCTCTTCGGCCACGGGTCGTCGGTGATCCTCAGCCGGTGACGAGCGGGCCTGGTGCTGACGGGCCTCGTTGAGCTGGGCATGGAACCGCGACATGCGGGTGATCAGGTCCACAGGGACGGGCTCGGCGTAGGGGAACTGCACCGCGCTCTTCGACCTCTTGTACGGCGCAAGCTCGTCGGCGAACTCGGTGAACGCCGCGAACGGCGGCGGGCAGGAGAGCG
>NZ_JANINT010000097.1 GCF_024509035.1 Nocardioides sp.
GATGCCGCGTCCGGCACATGCACAGTGGCCACCGAGTTAGGGTAGCCTCACCTACTCTCGATGCCCAGGGCGGGCCCTCGGCGCGAGATCAGATGATGCGGTGCATCCAGCCGAAGGTGTCCTCGGCGCGGCCGTACTGGATGTCGACCAGTGCCTGGCGGATCCGCATGGTGAGGTCCGTGCTCGCCGGCGCCGGCACCTCGCCGCCGTCCCACTTCAGCGCGCCGACCGGGGTGACGACGGCGGCGGTGCCGCACGCGAAGACCTCGGTGATGCGCCCGCTGGTGACGCCCTCGCGCCACTCGTCGATGGAGAACTTGCGCTCGACGACCTGGTGGCCGAGCTTGCCGGCGAGCTCGATGATGCTGGAGCGGGTGATGCCCTCGAGGATCGTGCCGATCTCGGGGGTGACGATCGTGCCGTCGTCGTGGACGAAGTACATGTTCATGCCGCCGAGCTCCTCGACGTACCGGCCCTCCTGGGCGTCGAGGAACACGACCTGGTCGCAGCCGTTGGCGGTGGCCTCCTGCTGGGCGACCAGCGAGCTGGCGTAGTTGCCGCCGGTCTTGGCGGCGCCCATGCCACCGCGGCCGGCACGGGTGTACTCCTCGGTGAGCCAGAGCGTGACCGGCTTGATGCCGCCCTTGAAGTAGGCGCCGGCGGGGCTGGCGATGACCATGAACGTGACGTGCTGGGCCGGGCGCACCCCGAGGAACGCCTCGGAGGCGAACATGAACGGTCGCAGGTAGAGGCTCTTCTCCCCCGCCCCGGGCTCGGTGCTGTCGGGCACCCAGCGCTGGTCCGCGACCACCAGCGCGTCGACCGCCTGGACGAAGTCGTCGACCTCGAGGACCGGGAGCGCGAGCCGGTGGCTCGAGCGCATCATCCGCGCGGCGTTCTCCTCGGGCCGGAAGGACCAGATCGACCCGTCCTCGTGCCGGTAGGCCTTCATGCCCTCGAAGATCTCCTGCGCGTAGTGCAGGACGGCCGTCGCGGGGTCGAGCGTCAGCGGACCGTAGGGCTCGATGCGCGCGCCGTGCCAGCCGGCGTCGGGCGTCCACTCGACCGTGAACATGTGGTCGGTGAAGTGCAGGCCGAAGCCGGGGTTGGCGAGGATCTCGGCGAGGCGGTCGTCGGAGACGGCGGCGGTCGAGGCGGTGGTGCTGATCTCCATGGGTGACAACTTAGTAGGCCTTCCAGGTAAATGAGACCGGCCGGGCACACCACGGTGTGCCCGGCCGTCGGTGTCGGTCGACGAAGGGCGCTAGCGCGCTACTCGCGCGGCGATCGCGTCGCCGACCTCGGCGGTACGCCGGGAGGTGCCCGGCTCGCGCGCGGCGAGGTCGGCGATGACGGCCGTCTCGATGGCGGCGGCGGCGTCGGGGTGCCCGAGGTGGTCGAGCAGCAGGGACGCCGAGAGGATCGCGGCGGTGGGGTCGGCCTTCTGCTGGCCGGCGATGTCGGGCGCGGAGCCGTGGACGGGCTCGAACATCGACGGCGCGGTCCGGTCGGGGTTGACGTTGCCGGAGGCCGCCAGGCCGATGCCGCCGGTGATCGCGGCGGCGAGGTCGGTGATGATGTCGCCGAACAGGTTGTCGGTGACGATCACGTCGAAGCGCGCGGGGTCGGTGGTCATGAAGATCATCGCGGCGTCGATGTGCATGTAGTCGACGGTGACGTCCGGGAACTCCTGCGCCACCTGCTGGCTCAGCCGCCACCACAGGGAGCCGGCGTTGACCAGGACGTTGGTCTTGTGGACCAGGGTGAGCTTCCGGCGCGGTCGGCGCTGGGCGCGGGCGAAGGCGTCGCGCACCACGCGCTCCACACCGAAGGCGGTGTTGACCGAGACCTCGGTGGCGATCTCGTGCGGCGTACCGACACGCAGGGCGCCACCGTTGCCCGTGTAGGGGCCTTCGGTGCCCTCGCGGACCACGACGAAGTCGACCTCTCCGGGGTTCGCCAGAGGGGACGCGGCACCCGGGAAGATCCGGGACGGGCGCAGGTTGACGTAGTGGTCGAGCTCGAAGCGCAGCCGCAGCAGCAGCCCGCGCTCGAGGATGCCCGGCGGCAGGTTCGGGTCGTTGGGCTTGCCCCCGACGGCGCCGAGCAGGATGGCGTCGTGCTCGCGGATCTCGGCGAGCACGGAGTCGGGCAGCACCTCGCCGGTCGCGAGGTAGCGCTCCGCGCCCAGGTCGTAGCGCGTCTGCTCGAACTTCACTCCGTCCGGGGATGCGACCTCGAGGACCTTGAGGGCCTCGGCCGTCACCTCGGGTCCGATCCCGTCGCCGGGGATGACGGCGAGTCGCAGGGAGCCGGACGAGACAGGAGTGGTTGCGGTGGTCATGCGTCGAAGGCTAGTTGTCGTCGGGACGCTGGCCGCCGTTGTCCCGCAGGTCGAGCGAGGCCTGCAGGGCAGCGCTGACGTTCTCGTAGCTGCGCGGGTTGTCGGGGTGGTGGCTCGCGGGTCCCCAGTCGGGATACATGTCGTACATCGGTCTGCTTCTCTCTCGTGTCTCTCGGGTGTGGGTGTGGGTGTGCCGTACGGCTCCCGATACACCTGAGACGAAGATGGCCCGGCGCGGGATACGCGCTCGACTCGTGGATCACACGAGAGAGGGAGAAACCATCAGGATGCGGATCGCGCCTTGCTGCTGGCGGCGGGTCTCGCGCGGGGACATCTTCGACTCAGATGCACCGAGAGACCGTCAACGCCGAACACCGCGGCGAGGTGGCCTCTCTTAAGAAGCCTCGCCGCGGCAGTCAATAAGTACGAAGACGTTCCGCATGGTGCGACCACCGTACGACAGGTCCGCGACGCCGGCCACGACATTCCACAGACTGTTCGCGATGCGAGACGGATGTCCCGCGATGAGAGACTCGCCCCATGAGCGCCCCGCCCGACCTGCCCGACGTCGTGTCCCGCGCGTTCGCCGTCTCCCGCAAGGCGGGATACGTGTCGTTCTGCCGCAACGAGACCGGCCGCCTGCTGGCGGCGCTCGCCGCCACCCGGGAGGGCGTGATGGCCGAGTTCGGCACCGGCTGCGGCGTCGGCACCGCCTGGCTGCGCTCCGGCGTCCGCGGCGACGCGCGCATCCTCACCGCGGAGCTGGACGCCAAGCTCGCCGACGCCGCCGCGGAGATCTTCGTCGACGACCCGCAGGTCGAGGTGCTCTCGGCCGACTGGTCGACGCTGCTCGACAAGGGGCCGTTCTCGCTGCTCTTCCTCGACTCCGGCGAGCCCACCGAGGTCGGCGTCGACTCGATCGCCGACCTCGTCGAGGAGGGCGGCATCGTCGTGCTCGACGACTTCACGCCCTGCGAGGTCTGGCCGCCGATCGCCTACGGACGTGTCGACACCCTGCGCGAGCAGTGGCTCACCGACGAACGCTTCACCGCCGTGGAGGTGATGGTCGCCCCCGACGCGTCCGCGCTGATCGCCACCAAGCGCTGAGCCTCACACCCCAGCCGTCGCCGTACGCACCAGGTCGGCCACCCGCTCGGCGACCTGGTCGTTCCACGCGGTCAGTGCGAAGACCGTCGGCCACAGGTCGCCGTCGTCGAGGTGTGCAGCGCCCTCGAAGCCGAGCGTGCAGTAGCGCTCCTTGAACTTGCCGGCGTTCTTGAAGAACAGCACGACCTTGCCCTCGGCATTGGCGTAGGCCGGCATGCCGTACCAGGTCTTGGGCTCCAGCCGCGGGGCGTGCTCGGTGACCGTGACGTGCACGCGCTCGGCGAGCGCGCGGTCCTCGGGCGCCATCTTCTCGATCGACTCGAGGAGCTGCTCGAGCCCGTCGGCCTTCTTCTGCCCCTTCTTGCCCTCGGCACGCAGCTCCGCCGCGCGGGCCTTCATCGCGGCGCGCTCGGCCTCGGTGAAGCCGTCGTTGCCCGTGGTCTGCGTCGTGGTCATGGTTCCTCCTGGGAAGCTCGTGCCGGCGCGTTGCCGGCACGAAGGAACCTAGTTCGGCTCGACGACGGGTGCTTCTCGATTCCTGACCGATCGAGCGCCGGGCCGAGGCGCCGGGGCCTGGACGTCGACGGTGAACGCCGGCAACCACAGCTGGGTGAGCGGACCGATCGCGAGCGCATAGAGCACCGTGCCGAGGCCGAGGGTGCCGCCGAGCAGCAGGCCGATCACGACGACGGCGACCTCGAGACCCGTGCGTACCAGCCGCAGCGAGCGGCCGGTACGCCGGGCCAGGCCGGTCATCAGCCCGTCGCGCGGCCCCCGGCCGAGCTGGGCGCCGATGTAGAGCGCGCTGGCCAGGCCGCAGAGCAGCACGCCTCCGACCATCAGCGCGATGCGCAGCGGCATCCCGTCCGCCCGGTCGAGCACGGCCAGGGTCGCGTCGGCGGAGAACCCGACGACCAACGCGTTGGAGACCGTGCCGATCCCGGGGGTCTCGCGCAGCGGGATCCAGGCGATGAGCACCACGAAGCTCATGACGACCACAGCCTGGCCGATCGTGAGCGGCACGTGGCGGATCAAGCCGGAGTGGAGCACGTCCCACGGCGCGAGGCCGAGGTGACCGCGGTACATCATGGCCAGCGAGACGCCGTACAGCACGAGGCCCACGTAGAGCTGGGGCAGGCGGCGCACGAGGCGGCCGGCGCGCAGCTGGGCGATCGGGCCGAGGTCGGTCAGCCCGGGCCGGGCGGTGGCAGTGGCGGGCGCGGTCAGGGTCACCGGACCATTCTGCGAACGATTGGACTTCTCAGAAATAGCCAATCGTGGAACAGTGGCCTGCATGACGAGGTCCGTGACGGCCACCCGCATAGCCACCCTGGTCGGCGACTTCGACCGCTCGCCGGCGTACGCCGGCCTCGCCCGCGCGCTCACCCTGTTGATCGGCGACGGCCGGATCGTCTACGACACGCGGCTGCCCAGCGAGCGCGAGCTCACCGACGCCCTGGGTGTCTCGCGGACCACGGTGACCCGCGCCTACGCGGCCCTGCGCGAGACCGGGTACGCCGTGGCCAAGCGCGGCGCCGGCACGTTCACGCGGGTGCCCGGAGGCCGGGCCCGGGCGCACGACCGGGCCCTGCTCCCCCGCGCCGGTGGCGACGACGTCGTCGACTTCAACTGCGCGGCGCCGCCCGCGCCGGTCGGCCTGGCGGAGGCGTACGCCGAGGCCGCGGCCGAGCTGCCGGCGTACCTCGGCGGTCACGGGTACTTCCCCGTCGGCCTGCCCGAGCTGCAGCGCGCGATCGCCGCGACCTACGAGGCACGCGGCCTGCCGACCGACCCCGACCAGATCATGGTGACCTCGGGGGCGCTGGCCGCCGCGTCGATCGTGGCCCAGGCGTTCACGCGGAGCGGCGATCGCCTGCTGGTGGAGTCCCCCGTCTACCCCAACGCGACCGACGCGCTGCGGCACGCCGGCGCCCGGCTGACACCGGTGCCGGTCGACCCCGAGGGGTGGGACCTCGACGCGGTCGCCGCCACGATCCGCCAGAGCGCGCCCCGGCTGGCCTACCTGATCCCCGACTTCCAGAACCCCACCGGCCACCTCATGTCCGACGCCCAGCGCGAGGAGTACGCCGGACACCTGCGCCGCGCCCACACCACGCCGATCGTCGACGAGGCCCACCAGGCGCTCGCGCTCGACGGGCAGGAGATGCCGCGGCCGTTCGCGTCGTACGCGCCCGAGACGATCACGCTCGGCAGCGCCAGCAAGGCGTTCTGGGGCGGCCTGCGACTGGGGTGGATCCGCGCTCCGTACGCGCAGATGGAACGGCTCACCCGAGCGCGGGTCTCCCTCGACCTCGGCGCCCCGGTGATGGAGCAGCTCGTGCTCGTCCGGCTGCTCGCGGCGGTCGACGAGATCCTCCCGGCCCACCGCGAGGAGCAGCGCACCCAGCGCGACATCCTCGCCGCCGCGGTCCGCGAGCACCTGCCGGAGTGGACCTTCCGGCTGCCGTCCGGCGGCCTCGCCCTGTGGTGCCGGCTGCCGGAGCCGCTGGGCTCCGCGCTGGCGGCCGAGGCCGAGCGCCACGGCGTGGCGATCGTCCCGGGGCCCGTGTTCGCCGCCGAGGGCGGGCTCGACTCGTTCGTCCGCATCCCGTGGGGTCGCCGGCCCGACGAGCTCGTCGAAGGCGTCCGCCGGATCGCCGCCGCGTGGGCGGTGGTGCGGGACCGGCCGGCTCCCTCCCCCGGCACCTCACAGCGGGTGATGGTGGCCTGAGGGTCAGGAGTAGCGGTGGTTCTTCGCCGCGTGGCCCTGCTCGCGGGTGCAGGTGCGTCCGTTCATCGACCGGTGCCCGCACAGCGCCTCCGCGGTCGCGGCCGGAGCGGCCGGGTCGAGGTCGCGCGTGCTCGGCGTGACGGGACGGACCGCCCGTCTGGCCGGTGTCGAGGCGGTGGCCGATCCCGCCGTCCGCTCAAGGTATCGGGCCTCGCGCATCGCCCGCAGCGCCGCTTCCTTGCTCATCGTGTACTCACCCGACGGACTCTAGGCGGCAGCACCGACAGGCGCTCCGAGGCGCGCGCGACGATCGTGGGTGTACCGCGCCACTCCAGGGGAAGGTGGGAGAGATGAGCCGGTTCCCACGGGTCACGTCCGGCGCCGTACGTCGACCGCAGAGCGAGCGGCTGCGCCGGCGTCGACGGTGGTACTTCGCCCTGATGGGCGTGTGCGTGGCGCTGATCGTGCTCGCGTGGAACCTGGTCCGCCTGTGGTCGACGACCGCGGCGGTGGCCATGTCGGTGGTCGCGGCCGTGCTCCCACCGATCGCCGTGATCGTCGCCAACTGGGGCGAGGACCGCTGACCTCGGGCTGAGCGGCCGCGGGTCAGTCGCGCGACCAGATGAAGGGCGTCGTCGTCGTGACGGCGACCAGGCCGCTGCGCTCGAGGATCGGGCGCGACATCTCCGTGCAGTCGCTGTGCAGGTAGCGGGCCCCAGTCGTCAGGGCGGCGCGGGCCCGGGCGGCGACCAGCGCCCGGTAGATGCCGCGACCTCGCCACGCCGGCAGCGTGGCACCGCCCCAGAGGCCGGCGAACTCCGTGCCCGGCACGACCTCCGTGCGTCCCGCGCAGACCACGGCGCCGCCCGCGTCCTCCGCGACCCAGAGACCGTGCAGGTCCGGCGCGGCTCTCAGCAGGTCGGCGAGCTCGGCGGCGTCCGGACCGGCAGGGCGACCGAAGGCCTCGGCCTGCATCTGCAGTGCCCTCGCCACGTCGTCCTCCAGGTCACGCCCCACGCCCGCTCGGCGTACGACGATGCCCGCAGGCAGCTCGACCTCTTGGTCGAGCAGCTCGGCCCGCCCGATCATCACGGTCTCGCGCTCCTCGGCCTGCAGCCCGTGGGCGACCAGGCGGTCGGGCAGGTCGGCGGGCAGGTCGTGCCCGCGGGTCTTCCACTCGAAGGTCGCCGCTGTGGTCTCGTCGCGGAACCAGGCCACCGTCTCGGCGATGAGCACGTCGATCTCGTCGTCGGCCAGGCCGCTCAGGTCGCGGTAGGAGACGAATCCCCCGTCACCGAAGACCCCCCGCACCAGCGGACCGTGGTGGTGCCAGCTGCGGGCGTTGGCCATCTCCGCCTCGAGCCGCAGCTGGGAGTCGTAGGCCTCGAGCAGCTCGGTCCGCAGCGTCACGACCGGAGGCTAGCGGGCGTGCCGTCGCGCGGCGACCGGGTTTCGCCCGGACGGAGTCGGCCGTTCGGCGATCATCGGGACCTTTGGCCCGACCGGGCACGGCCCGCCGGGGCTACGTTGCCCATGGACAGTGCCGTCGCTCGGGGGTGAACGCCATGTCGATCCAGCTCGATGATGCCGCCACCAGGTCACGTCTGGCCTTGTGGGTGTGCGTTGCCGGAGTCGCCGGCATCGCCGTCATCTCGACGGTGCTCCTCTGGCAGTCCAACGATGCGGACCGTCCCGAGATGGCTCGCCTGGTGTTCGCCTCGGTGCTTCCGCTGCTCGGGACCTGGATCGGCACCATCCTGGCGTTCTACTTCGCCAAGGAGAACCTGCAGGCCGCGAGCACGACCACCCTCGAGACGCTGAAGGCCGCCGGCACGTTCACCGACGAGACGAAGGCGAGCGACGTCATGACCCAGCTCGCCAGGATCAGCCCGGTCCGTCACGTGCCGGACCGGGCGGCCGCCGAGGCCCTGGTCCTGCGAGACCTGTACGTCGCCATGCGGGCCTCGCGGAACGCCCGGGTGCCGGTCCTCACGAACGACGGTGTCGCGCTCCTGGTCGTCCATGAGCCCGATGTGGACAAGTACGCGCAGCTCCAGGGCAAGCCGGCCTCCGACCTGGCCGACTCCGACACGCTGCACGAGCTCCGCGCGACGCCCGAGCTCGCCCGCGCGGTCGACACCTTCGTGGCGGTGGGAGAGGCCGCCTCCGTCGGCGATGCCAGGACCGCGATGCGGGGCGAGCCGGGGTGCAAGGACGTGTTCGTCACCAGCAACGGCA
>NZ_JANINT010000098.1 GCF_024509035.1 Nocardioides sp.
GTCGTCGCCGCGTCGTTGCTGGTGCTGGGACCGTTCAGCGTGTCCCGACGGCCGGTGGTCTCCGAGGTCGTGGTGCTCGTCGCCGGCCTGCTCCTGATGCTCGGCGTCGACGCGCTGCTGCTGCGCTCGAGCCTGGCTCCGGTCGACCGGGTCGCCCGCGAGATGGCGACCGTCGACCCGCTGCGCCCGGCCGACCGGTTGGCCACCCCGCGCAGCGCGCCCGGACGCCAGCTCGTGGCGGGCTTCAACGCGATGGTCGACCGGCTCGAGGACGAGCGGTCCTCGAGCAACGCCAAGGCGCTGGCGGCCCAGGAGGCCGAACGGCACCGGATCGCCCAGGAGCTGCACGACGAGGTCGGACAGCGGCTCACGGTCGTCCTGCTCGGGCTCAAGCAGGCCGAGCAGCGCGCCCCCGCCGACCTCGCCGCAGACCTGGCCCTGCTGCGCGAGACCGCGCGCGAGGGCCTCGACGACGTACGCCGGGTCGCGCGCGAGCTGCGACCCGGCGTGCTCGAGGACCTCGGCCTGGCGAGCGCGCTGGCCGCGCTCACCACCGACTTCGCGCGACACAGCGGGGCCGCCGTGCGCCGCGTCCTCACGCCGGGCCTGCCGGCCCTGTCCGCGGACACCGAGCTGGTGCTCTACCGCGTGGCCCAGGAGGCCCTGACGAACGCCGCGCGGCACGCCCACGCCACCTCCGTCGAGCTCTCGCTGACGCGGGTCGGTGATCGGCTCGCGCTCGTGGTCGCCGACGACGGCCGCGGCTTCGACGCCCGGCGCGAGGGCGCCGGAATGCGCGGGATGCGCGAGCGGGCCAGGCTGGTCGCCGGCGAGCTGTCGGTCACCAGTGGGTCCGGCGGCACCACGGTGCGGCTCGAGGTCCCGGTGGGCCCGGCGTGAGCGGGCTGGGCCGGCCGTCCGCACCGGCGCGCATCCTGCTGGTCGACGACCACGCGCTGGTGCGCCGCGGCGTGCGGATGATCCTGGAGCAGGAGCACGACCTCACGGTCGTCGCCGAGGCCGGGGACGGCGCCGAGGCCGTCGAGGTGGCGCGCACGGTCGACCTCGACCTCGTGGTGCTCGACATCGCGATGCCGCGGATGACGGGGCTGCAGGCCGCCCGCGAGATCGCCCGCCGCACCCCGCGCGGCGACCCGCCCCGGATGCTGATGCTCTCGATGCACGACAACGAGCAGTACTTCTTCGAGTCGCTCAAGGTCGGCGCGAGCGGCTACGTGCTGAAGTCGGCCGCCGACGAGGACCTGGTCGGGGCCTGCCGCGCAGCGCTGCGCGGCGAGGCGTTCGTCTATCCGGGCGCGATGAGCCCGCTGGTCCGCGACTACCTGGCCCGGCTCCGTCGCGGCGAGCGGGTGCCGGACACGGTGCTGACCGAGCGCGAGGACGAGGTGCTCAAGCTGATCGCGGAGGGTCTGTCGGCCAAGGAGATCGCGAAGGAGCTGACGATCAGCGTGCGGACCGTCGACCGGCACCGCGAGAACATCCTCGGCAAGCTCGGCATGCGCGATCGCACCCAGCTCACCCGCTACGCGATCCGCGCCGGCCTCATCGAGCCCTGACCGAGCCCTGACCGAGCCCCGACCGGGCACGAGGGCTCAGCGGCCGCCGGCCACCCGCAGCGTCGTCCCGGTGACGTACGACGCCTCCGCGCTCATCAACCACGCGATGGCGTCGGCGACCTCGGCCGGCTCCCCGGGGCGCCCGAGCGGCACCAGCGGGCCGACGCGCTCGAGCCGGCCGGGCTCCCCCGCGTCGGCGTGGATGCCGGTGCGGACGATGCCGGGCGCGACCCCGACGACGCGGATGCCCTCGCCGGCCACCTCCTGGGCCAGCCCCACCGTCAGCGCGTCCACGCCGGCCTTGGCCGCGGCGTACTGGACGTACTCCCCCGGAGCCCCGAGCGTCGCCGCCCCCGAGCTCACGTTGACGAGCACGCCCCCCTGCCCGCCGTACGACGTCCCGAGCGCGCGCACGGCGGCCCGTGCGACCAGCAGTGCGGCGGTGAGGTTGAGGTCGACGGTCGCCTGGATGATCGACACCGGGGTGTCGGCCAGCGGCCCGATGTGCAGCGTGGCCCCGGCGTTGTTGACGACGCCGGTCAGCTCACCGGCCTGCTCGAAGACGCGCTCGACGCCCGCTGGGTCGGTCAGGTCGGCGCGGACCACCTGGCACCGCGCGCCGGCGTCCTCGGCGGCCAGCCGCGTCTCCTCGGCGGCCCGATCGTCGCGGGCGTAGCCGAGCACGAGGTCGTGCCCCTCGCGCGCCAGCCGCAGCGCGGTCGCGGCGCCGATCCCCCGGCTGCCGCCCGTGATCAGCGTCCTGGTCATGCCAGCTCGAAGTCGTCGAAGTCGAAGCCCGGTGAGACCAGGCAGCTCACCAGGGCATCCTCGTCGGCGGGCACGGTGCGCTGCCAGGTGTGGGCCGCGACCACGGCCTGCGGAGCGGCCCCGTCGACGACGACCGTCGTCTCGAGGACCGGTTCGGCACCGACGCCGCCGAGCTCGAGGGAGACCGCGCCCCGGTGGGCGAGCCAGACCTCGTCGGAGGCGACCCGGTGCCAGGCCGAGGACTCGCCCGCGGGCAGCAGGAAGTGGATGAGGGTCGCCGTCGGTCGCACCCGCCCGTCGGGCAGCGTCACGCTCTCGGGCGCCACCCAGGTCTGGCGGTACCACCCGCCTTCGGGGTGCGGCTCGAGGCCGAGCGAGGCGATGAGCGACGAGGCGAGCGACGAGTGGCCCATGGCAGGGAGTCTGACAGGTTGCTGCAGGCAGGTTCACGGTCGCCGCGATGCCCTGCCTCGGATCGGTCGCGCTCGTCGTGGTGGGGGTGCGTGCCGGACGGGCCAGCGCCACAGCGACGACCACAGCGAGCCGCCGGTCCGGACCGCGCCCGCGCGGTAGTCCCGAACCCGCACCGATCCGCCCCTGCGCCACTACCCTCGACGAGACCGTCGACCCCGCTCGGGACCGTAGAGGAAGTAGTGCGATGCAATCCGAAGTCATGTACAGCCCGGCGTACGCCACCGCCAAGCTCACCCTCGCGGCCGGCGAGGCGGTCCGCGCCGAGTCCGGCGCCATGCTCGCGATGTCCCCCGGCATCTCGATGGAGACCTCGACCCAGGGCGGGATCCTCAAGGGCCTCAAGCGCTCGGTGCTCGGCGGCGAGTCGTTCTTCATGAACACCTTCACCGCCCAGACCGACGGCGCCGAGCTCTACGTCGCCCCCGCGCTGCCCGGCGACGTCGTGGCCTGGCCGCTCAACGGCGTGCTGTACGTCCAGTCCGGCTCGTTCCTGGCCGCGTCCGCGCACATCCAGGTCGACACCAAGTGGGGCGGCGGCAAGACGTTCTTCTCCAGCGAGGGCCTGTTCATGCTGCGCATCGAGGGCCAGGGCGAGCTGGTGCTCTCCAGCTACGGCGCGATCCACGCGATCGACCTGCAGCCCGGCCAGACCTACACGGTGGACACCGGCCACATGGTCGCCTGGACCGACGGCGTCCAGTACAACGTCCGCAAGGTCGGCAACTGGAAGTCGACGTTCTTCTCCGGCGAGGGCCTGGTCTGCGACCTCACCGGCCCCGGGCGGATCTACCTGCAGACCCGCAGCCAGGACGCGTTCCTCGGCTGGCTGGTCCCGAAGCTCCCGACGCAGAGCAGCGGCGGGGACAGCCTCTTCTCCTGACGGCGATCGGGTCGTGTGCCTCACGACGCGCCATGGCGCGTGCTCAGGCACACGACCCGGGCGGCTCCCACGTCACTGGTCGAGGTACGCCGCGAGCAGCCGGTCGCACAGACGCATGACGTCGGCGAGCTCGCGGCCCTCCTCGACCAGCCGCGAGGCGGTGAGGACCACCGCGTGCACGAGCTCGGACATGCCGGCCGGGTCGTCCTCGCCGGCCTCGCCGAGGGCGTGCTCCAGCGGCTGGCGCAGCTGCTCGTGCAGCACGGCGCTGGAGTGCGCGAGCGAGGCAGGGGCGACGGCGGCGAGCCCGCGCAGGACGGCGTGGTCGCCGGCGGCGACCAGCTCGAGGTTGCTCTCGACGTACGCCCGGACCTTGCCGCCGGGCGTGGTGGCGCCGGCCATCCGCTCCTGGACGTGGACCGCCCAGCCGGGCAGCAGCTCGGCGACCACCGCGTCGAAGAGCGCGTCGCGGGAGCCGAAGTACTGGTAGACGCTCGAGCGCGCGAGGCCGGCGCGGGCCGCGACCTCGCCGAGGCCCGGGCCTTCGCGGCGTCCCGGCTCGGCGAGCAGGGCGCGCGCGGCATCGAGCAGCGCGCGCTGCTGGAGGGCGCGGTGCTCCGCGACCGTGGCGGCCTGGATCCTCGGCACCGCGACCTCCCTCCTCTGCGTGGGGCTAGCCCTCGAACGCGCGCAACGACCCGTCGATCATCTCGTAGACGCGGTCGCAGTGGTGCAGCACGTCGTGGTCGTGGGTGACCATCACCGTGGCGACCTCGTGGGTGCGGGCCTCGCGAGCGAGCAGCGCCACGATGTCCTGGCTGCGCTGACGGTCCAGGGCGGCGGTCGGCTCGTCGACGAGCAGCACCCGCGGGCCGGTGACCAGCGCCCGGGCGATGCCGACGCGCTGGCGCTCCCCACCGGAGAGCTGGTGCGGGCGGCGGTCGGCCTTGTGCTCGATGCCGACCTCGGCCAGCAGCTCCACCGGGTCACGGTGCTCACGACGTCCGCCGAACCGGCCCGGCAGCCGCAGCTGGTCGGCGGCGGTGAGCGCCGGGACCAGGTTGCCGGACTGGAACACGAAGCCGATGTGGTCGCGGCGAAGCCGGGTGCGGCCGCGCCGGCCCGCGCTCGCGGTGTCGACGCCGTCGACGACGACGCGGCCGGAGGTGGGCAGCGTGAGCGCGCCCGCGACGGCGAGCAGGCTCGACTTGCCCGAGCCGGACGGACCGACCACGGCGACCAGCTCGCCGGGCACGACGCTGAGAGAGACCTCGTCGAGCGCACGGACCGTGTCGTCCCCGTCGCCGAGCACGAGCGTGACGTCCTCGAGCACCAGGCCGGCCTCGGCCGAGCCGGTGGCCGAGACGGGGGCAGGAGTGGCGGCGGTCATCGGTTGCCTCCCAGGGCGGTGAGCGGGTCGACGCGGGTGATCCGGACGACGGCGGCGGCCGCGCCGAGGAGCCCGAGCACGACGAGGAGCACGGCGGCCACGACGATCGAGGGAGCGCTGAGCGCGAAGGGCATCGAGGTGCCCTCGATGAGAGCACCGGCGCCCACACCGACGCCGACGCCGGCGGCGGCCGAGGCGACGAGCAGCAGCAGGGACTGGACGAGGCTGTCGCGCAGCAGGTATCCCGTGGGCGCGCCCATGGCACGCATCACGGCGATCTCCTGGCGTCGCTGGATCGTCCAGACCGTGAAGAAGGCGCCGACGACCAGGGCCGAGATCGCGTAGAGGAAGACCTGGATGAGCATCAGCGTGGAGGTCTCGGCGGTGTAGCCGGGTGAGGCGCCGTAGGACTTCTCCTTCGTCAGCGACTCGGTGTCGGCGGCCTTGTCGCCGGCCGCCAGGTCGACGTCGCCGTCGGCGCGGACGGCGACCGCGGTCACCTCGGCGCGCGCGGTGTCCGACACCGGCTCGCCGGGCCGGGCGCCGACCTTGATCTGCTGCCACGTCGACAGCGGCAGGTAGGCGACGTCGACGTGGCCGTAGGTGTGCTGACCGTCGACCGCGCCGATCACGTGCAGCTCGGTGCCGATCCGGTCGATCGTGATCGTGTCGCCGATGCGCAGGCCCTGGTCGAGGAGGGTCTGGCTGACGACGATGCCGTGGGGGTCCTCGCCCAACGGCTCGCCTTCGGCGGGCGTCGGGTCGACGAACGAGCCCGGCTCGACGCCGAACAGCGCGAGGTCGACCGGCAGCCCCCGGTCGCTGTGCGCGTTGGCGAGCGTGTTGCCGAACGGCGCGGCGTCCTCGACGCCGGGCTGCTTCTTCCACTCGTCGACGGCCGAGAGCGGCACGACGCTGCGCGAGAACGCCGTGTCGTGGGGCACGCCCTTCTCGAAGGCGAACGAGGTCACCGGCATCTTCTGCAGGCCCGAGACACCGTCGTTCACCAGGCCGACCGAGAGCCCGGAGAGCAGGACCATCAGCACGGCGATCAGGGCGACGACGGAGCCCATGAGGGCGAACCGGGCGCGCGCGAAGCGGAGCTCACGGATAGCGAGGAACATCGCGGCTCACCCGGCCGCAGTTGTCGACAGCATGTCGCGATCTTACCGACAGGGTGTCGGGATCCAAGTCCGGGCCGGGGTCACCGCTCGAGCAGGGCGTCGAGCACGCGGGTGCCGACCGGCAGGCCGTGCCGGTCGTAGTAGGCGAACATCGCGCTCAGCCACGGATGGGCCTGCGGGTCGGCGACCCGCCGGGCGGTGAGCCCCGCCTCGGCGGCGAGCTCGGCGACGCATCCCTGGCGCGAGGCCAGCTCGTAGGTCGCACCGACGTGCCCCTCCTGGGTGAGCACCGCGGCTGCGGCGGCGCCCAGGTCGGCGAGGTCGAGGAACCCGAAGGGGGCGTGCACGTCGTAGGGCACCTCGACGACCGGACCCGAGAGGTCGAGGTTCTGCAGGTAGGCCCCGGGCTGCAGGATCGTCCAGTCCAGGCCCGACCGCCGGACCAGGTCCTCCGAGACCGCCTTTCCGAGGTGGTGCGGCATCGCGGGCGCGTAGGGCGAGGCGACGGAGTGGTAGACGACCCGGCCGACGCCCGCGGCCGCGACGGCCTCCAGGGCGGTGACGACGTACGCCGGCTCGTCGGGGTGCAGGTTGGGTGCGACGAGGTACGCCGCGTCGCAGCCGCGCATCCGAGCGGCGAGGTCGGGCCAGTCGGCTCGTCCGAGCGGCACCGCGTCGGCCAGCGCCGCGGCCACGGCCCGGCCGGTCTTGCCGTGCCCTCCGATGACCGCGACGCGCACCTCGGCCCGCATCAGAGCAGGTCGACCTCGGCGTGTGCCGCGCCGGCCGCGAGCTGGGCGTAGCCCGGTCCGCGGTCGAAGAACGCCTCGCTCGCCGCCGGCCGGGCGGCCCGTTCGGCGGCCGTCGCCTGCTCGTCGTAGGCCAGCGACTCGTCGTCGAGGGAGCCGGTGAGCACCACGCCGTAGTCGGCCAGCGCGGCCTCCGGCGAGACCTTGCGCCACACGACGTCGCGGACCACCAGGGCCGGGTCGCGCTCGAGCGGGTTGCCCCAGCCGCCGCCACCGGTCGTGCGGATCCGGATCACCTCGCCGGCGGCGACGGGCTCGGCGTCGGCGAGGGCGTCGACCTCGCGCTCGTGGGGGCCGCCGGGGTCGATGGT
Organism: Nocardioides sp.; assembly: GCF_024509035.1. Lineage (GTDB taxonomy): Bacteria > Actinomycetota > Actinomycetes > Propionibacteriales > Nocardioidaceae > Nocardioides. The sequence goes on from NZ_JANINT010000098.1 coordinate 7,334, forward strand.
CACCTGGAACGGCTTGCCCGCCAGGCCACCCTTGACGCCCCAGCAGGCCAGGATCGACCGGTCGGCGATCGACATGAAGTGGCCGTCCTTGAGCATCCGGATGTGCTTCTCGTAGCCGAGGCCGCCGCGGAACTGCCCCGCTCCCCCGCTGTCCATCGCCAGCGAGAGCGACTCGACCCGGAACGGGAAGCGCGCCTCGGTGAACTCCGTCGGCAGGTTGCGCGAGTCCGGAACGACGTGGATGGTGTCCTCGCCGTCGGCGTAGTAGCGGCCGCCGGAGCCGCCGCCGAGCACCTCACGCATGAGGTAGGGCCGGCCCTCGAGGTCCTCGCCGTACACGCCGGTGTAGCGGATCGTCTCCTGGTCGGCGGGCATCCGGCCGTCGACGGCCTTGGCCACGACGCCGGCGAGGACGCCGAGCAGCCGCAGGATCACGAACGTGCGGGCATTGGTCGGGGCCGGGAAGACCGGAGTGAGCAGGGTGCCGGGCTCGGGGAACCGCATCTCGATCAGCGGCACGATGCCCTCGTTGACGTCGAGCTCGGCCATCCGCTCCGGGGTGTCGGGCCCTTGGCCTGCGGACCGGTGCCGTCGAAGTCGAGGATCAGCCGCTCGCCGTCGGGGTCGTCGGCGGGCGTCCGGGTGAGCGTGATGCGCTGGGTGTGCAGCATCGGCTCGTCGACGCCGTCGTGCTCGGCGTAGTCCTCCCAGGTCCACGAGCCGACCGGGATCTGGCTGAGGATCTCGCGGCGGTAGGTCTCGGTCGTGCGGCTGATGATCGCGTCGAAGCAGGACTCGACCGTCGCGACGCCGTAGCGGTCGAAGAGCTCGCCGAGCCGGCGGGCGCCCATGAGGCAGGCGGAGCACTCGGCGTCGAGGTCGGCGGCCAGCGACTCGGGCATCCGGGAGTTGCGGGTCATGATCGCCAGCGCCGCGCGGTTGGGCACGCCCGCGTCCCACAGCCGGATCGGCGGGACCATCAGGCCCTCCTCGAACACGCTGGTCGCGGCCGAGGGCATCGAGCCAGGGACCGCGCCGCCGATGTCGTCGTGGTGTCCGAA
>NZ_JANINT010000099.1 GCF_024509035.1 Nocardioides sp.
CGAGCCGAAGATCCAGTCGATGTACGTCGGGCGCGCCGGCGCGCAGGCACCGTTGGCGTTGGAGCCGCCGTTCGCCGCGACCATGTCGGTCCCCGAGGTGACGCGGCAGAAGTAGATGTCGCGCTCGTTCATGTCGCCGGTGACGTAGACCGGCAGCCCGCTCTCGGCGCGCAACCGGTTGACCAGCGCGATCTCGATGTCGGTGGCCTGCTTGCGCCACTTCGCGGCCGGGCCGCGCGCGTTCGCCGGGTTGTGGAAGGAGGAGAAGTAGGCCTGCTGACCCGACTGGAGGTTGCGCAGCAGCACGACGGGCATCCGCAGGACCGTCCCGTGGAAGTAGGGGATCTTCACCCAGCTGGCGCTGACGAGCTCCCACTCGTCGACCTTCCACGCGACCGAGTTGCGCATGCCCTTCTTGCCCCAGAGCAGGGCCGGGTACGTCGCGTACGAACCCGCCGACTCGTCGAGGAAGGCGAGGTACTGCGGGTACTGGAACTCCTGCAGCCCGACGACGTCCACGCCCTGGGTCATCAGCTCCTGGGTGAGCCACCGCATCCGCGTGGGACCGGGAGCCCAGCCCTTCTTGTTGCCTCCGGGCTCGGTGTGGTCGGCCCCGAGGACGTTCAGCGAGCTGATCGTGAACTGGGTGGCCACGCCGGGCGTCGGGGTGCTCGTCGGGCTCGGCGGCAGGTTCCCGTCGGCGAGGCGGGCGGCCTCGCCGCCGTCACCCGTCCCGCCGGCGACGCGGAGCACCACCGCCCCGAGCACCATGCCCAGCAGCAGTGCGGCGACGAGGGCAGCACGAGATCGAGAACGCGGGTCGGACAGCATCGGATCCTCCGGGGAAGGTGAGGCGACGGAAGCACTCTAACGTCACTTCTGTCACACCTGCCCCATTGGCGATGCTCCGCGCGTCCGACGCCGCGCGTTCGACGACCTGAGGGTCAGCCCTTGAGCTGGTAGTCCTTGAGCAGGGCGCGGCCGATGATCATCTTCTGGATGTCCGAGGTGCCCTCACCGATGAGCATGAAGGCCGCCTCGCGGTAGAGGCGCTCGATCTCGTACTCCTTGGAGTAGCCGTAGCCGCCGTGGATCCGGAAGGAGTCCTGGACGACCTCGTTGCAGTACTCGGCGGCGAGCATCTTGGCCATGCCGGCCTCGACGTCGTTGCGCTCGCCGCGGTCCTTGAGGCGGGCGGCCTTGACCATCATCGCGTGCGCGGTCTCGACCTTGGTCGCCATCTCGGCGAGCCGGAACAGGATCGCCTGGTGCTGCGCGATCGGCTTGCCGAAGGTCTCGCGCTGCTGGGCGTAGGCGATCGCGAGCTCGAAGGCCCGGTTGGCGATCCCGACCGCCCGCGCGGCGACGTTGACGCGGCCGACCTCGACGCCGTCCATCATCTGGTAGAAGCCCTGGCCCGTGGCGCCGCCGAGCACCTGGTCGGCGGAGACCCGGTGGCCCTCGAAGACGGCCTCGGTCGTCTCGACGCCCTTGTAGCCCATCTTGTCGAGCTTGCCCGGGATCGTCAGGCCGGGCGCGGTCTCGCCGAAGCCGGGCTCCTTCTCCACCAGGAACGTCGTCATGTTCTTGTAGACCGAGTCGGACCCCTCATCGGTCTTGGCGAGCACCGCGACCAGGTTGGAGGTGCCGCCGTTGGTCAGCCACATCTTCTGGCCGTCGATGCGGTAGCCGTCACCGTCCTGGGTGGCCTTGGTCTTGACCGCGGCGACGTCGGAGCCGAGCCCGGGCTCGGACATCGAGAACGCGCCCCGGACGTCGCCGGTCGCCATCCGCGGCAGGTACTTCTTCTTCTGCTCCTCGGTGCCGTGCTTCATCAGCATGTAGGCCACGATGAAGTGGGTGTTGATCACGCCCGAGACGCTCATCCAGCCGCGCGCGATCTCCTCCACGCACAGCGCGTAGGTCAGCAGCGACTCGCCGAGGCCGTCGTACTCCTCGGGGATCGTCAGGCCGAAGATCCCGAGCTCCTTGAGCCCGTCGACGATCTCCTGGGGGTACTCGTCGGCGTGCTCCAGCTCGGTCGCGACCGGGAGGATCTTCTCCTCGACGTAGGTCCGCACCGCCTTGATGATCTCGGTCTGGTCCTCGGTCAGTCCCTCGGTCTCACACAGGCGGCCCATGGCGTCTCCTCGATCTGCGACTGGTCGTAACTCGCGGGTAACCTACTTCTTCTTACCCGTCTTGGCCCATGTGAGATCACGCACCGCGTGAGAAAGGCCACGCACCGCCGCCTCGAGCTGCTGCTCCATGGAGACATCGGCAGGCTGGACGCCGGGGACGGGGTAGGACGTGAGCTCGGCCAGGTCCCCCACGACCGGACAGCCCAGCTGGCGCAACGCGGCGATCTCCCGCTCCGAGCGCGCGTAGACCCAGGGCTCGTCGAGCCCGAGCACGGGCTCGTCGCGCCGGTGGCGGGCCATGCCCTTCTTGGCGAGCACCCGCTTCACCTTCTGGTGGTAGGCGGTGCGCTTCAGCGGGTCGGCGTGCAGCTCCTCGTTGAGGCGGCGCAGCACGAGCGTGGAGGCCAGCCCGAGGGAGGGGTTGGCAGCGACCTCGACGCTGCACGAGTCCGGATCGATGCCGACCACGCCGCAGTAGCGCTCCCACAGCAGGCCAGGCGGTGCTCCCTTGGGCGGTGCCGTCACGAGGACGACGTTCTCGGTGCCGACGACCCCGGCCCACCGGCGCGCCATCGTGGCGAGCCCCTGGTGGCGCCAGAAGGAGTCGGCGAGGGCCGAGTCCGGGCGCTCCTCCCGGACGGCGAGGAGGTAGTCCTCCCACGTCGCCCTACCGCCGTTCTGCACGGACTCCTGCCACATGCTGGGGATCGAGCGGGCCAGGTCGCGCACGGTCATCACGACCGTGACCGGTGCGTCGCCGAGCGAGCCGATGATCTGCTCGATCTTGGGCACCCGGCGAGCACCGAAGAACTCGACCGAGAACAGCGCGGTGCCGGGCCAGGCCTCGATCTCGCGGACCAGACGCACCCAGGGTCCGTCGTCACTGATCTCGGGCTGCTTCTTGCCACCGCGCTCGATGACGTCCTGGGCCGCCTTGATCTGGTCGCGCCAGGTTCGGCCCACGAAGCTGATGCCCTGCTCGCGCAGCGCCTCACGGTTGTTCGAGACGACGTTCTGCAGGAACGTCGTCCCCGACTTCATCGTCCCGATGTGCAGGACCACGCGTTCGGCCACGTGATCAGTCACCCTCCCAGTGACGGCCCGAGAACCGCAGGGCCTCGGTGGTCGTCGATCGCCGAGCGCTCGACTGCGGGTAGGTGGTGCAGACAGGTGGCGTGGGCGTGAACGTCGGACCCGGGCTGTCGCCGACCGGTCGGGACCGGTTGTTCCAGATGAACTCGAAGTTGCGGTTCCACTGGTTCACGAGGTGGCTGCCGTTGGCGCGCAGGATCATCTCGTCCCCGACCAGGCCGGAGTGGGTGTAGTTGCTCGAGCCCGTGAACACCATGGACGCGGACCGGTCGTCGCCGTAGTGCCCGGAGATCGTCAGGTACTTCTGGTGGCTGTACATGTCGACCTCCTGCAGCTCGTCGCAGTCGGTGTTGTAGCTGTCGGAGTGCTGCGGCACGGTGCCCCGCGGGGTGCGCATCGCGAGCGTCCGCTTCATCTGGGTGCCGCCGAGGGCGTACAGCAGCTTCACGTCGCAACCCTGCGCGTACAGGTTGCGGAGCCGGCGCGCGATCCACGTGCCCCGGTCGCCGTTCCAGGCGTGCATCGAGACACGGATCTTGGTGCGTCCAGCGGTCCCGGTGCCGCCCGCGGCGCCCTGGCACTCGATCGGCCGCAGGATCTGCATGATCGGGTCGTTCTGCTCGGTGGTGCGCGGGTGGGGCATCACCCAGAGCTTGAAGACCCCCAGGTCGCTCACCTGGTAGAGCGGCTTGGCCGTCTTGTCCCGCTTCAGCTCGCGGAACAGGTCGAAGAGCCGCTCGTAGAGGGCGGGCACGTTGTTCTTGATCAGCAGGTCGTTGAACTGGTGGTTGACCGCGTTGCCCGTCAGGTTGTGCGAGCCCGTCATCACCACGTCGGTCGCGCCGCCGGTGTGCTCGAAGAGGTAGATCTTGTCGTGCAGCACGCCCTGCTCGCTGCGGCAGCCGGTCTTGCAGGTGTAGTCCCAGCTCTTCTTGCCGCGGTTGGTGCCGAGCGCCTTCTTGAGCATCTTCATGGCCGGCGTGTACATGTGGTCGTTGTGCAGCACCTGCACCCGCACGCCGCGGTCGTGGGCCCGGATGAGCGCCTTGGCGACGTTGACCCGGTCGAAGGAGTAGACCGCGATCCGGATGTAGGAGCCCTTGCGGGCGTGGTTGATCGCCGCGACGATCTGGCGCTCGATGCGGTACTTGGCCTCCGCGTCGCCCCAAGGGTCGTTGAACCAGCCGCCCGTGGTCGGCTTCCACCGGCCTCCGGCGGTGCCGTCGTCAGTGCGCGCGGGCGCTGTGGTCGCGCTCGCGGCGGCCGCCTGAGCCACCGACGCCTGACCTGGTGCTGCCAGCAGCGACAACGCCACCGCGGCGGCGCCGAGCAGCGCACAGACCTTCGACCTCACACCCACACCCCTTGCTTCCACACCGACGAGAGGCCGTCGCGTGCCGGCACCAGGCCGCGCAACCGATCACGTGGTGGGTGCGGTCCCCGCCGTACGACGCTCACGGCGCCCCGTCGCGCCCCCGGACAACTCACGAACGTCGGCGAGCATAACAGCGACGAGGCTGCCGGCAGCATCGACCAGCTCGGCCTCCGTGACGCTCTCCACCGACCGTTGGACCGGCATCTCGTCGGGCACCAGGAGCGTCTCGACGTCGCCGACGACGTGGAATCCGCGGCGCCGGATGAGCCGCACCGCGCGCTCGGAGCGCTCCCGGCACTCGGCGAGCAGCGCCTCGTCGAGCCCGAAGGACTCCCCCGGCTGTCCGGCGAGGTGCCCCTCGGCGAGGTAGCCACGGATCCACCGTCCGCGGTCGGTCGGGCCCTTGAACCCGTCGAGGTGCTCGTTGACCCGGCGGAGCAGCTCGACCTGCACGACGCCGAGGGACTGGTTGGCGGGGCGCTCGGGCAGCGGGTACTGCGAGCCGAGGCCGACCACAGCGGCGAAGTTGCGCCAGTGCAGGTCGGGAGGCGATCCCTTGGGAGGCATCGGGAGCACGTGCACCTGCTCGGGCGGCAGGCTCGCCCCCCATCGCTTGAGCACCCCGTGGAGGTCCCAGGTGCGCCAGCTGAACTCCGAGCCCGGTCCCGACTTGTGCGGGATCTCGCCGAGCCGCTGGGTGCCGCCGTTCTTGACCATCTCCTGCCACCCCGCGGTGAGCATGCCGGCGGCGTGGCGGGCGGTCACGACGACGTGCACCTCCGCGGGAGCCAGGTCGGCGATGACCCGCTCGGCCTGCTCACGCGAGGCGCCGCAGAAGAACTCGTGGGTGACCAGGCCGGTGCCGCCCGCCTTGGCGAGCTCGTCGCGCAGCCGCCCCCAGGCGCCGCGCGCACGGGGCCCACGCCGCTCGAGGTTCTTGCGGTCCTGGGCGTCCAGCGCCGCCCAGAGGTGCTCCCGGTGCCCGGCGCCCGGCAGCAGCACCCCGTCGCGGCGGACCTGGTCGCGGTTGTCCCACAAGACGCCCTGGAGGTACGTCGTGCCGGTCTTGGGCAGACCGATGTGGAGGAAGACCCGGTCGGCCACGCGTCTCAGATGCTCTCGTGGTACTTCGCGAGGACCGCGCGCACCTCGGCCTCGTCGGCCCGGGCCAGCGGGACCAGCAGGTCGGTGACCATGTCGGTCAGCTCGGCCAGCCGCAGGTTCAGCTGGCGGCACTCCTGCACCTCGGCCTCGAGCACCGCGACCCGCCGACGCAGGTCGTGGGTCGCAGGGGCGCGGAACCGCGCGGCCACGCTCTTCATCCGGTCCTTCATCGCCCCATCCATCCTTGGCCCGTCCTCATTCCGACGCTCGTTCCCAGGTGGCCACCATCCGGCAGATCTTCGCCGGCGCCCCGCCGTCGCGGCTGGTGCCGGGAAGGCGCACCGCCTCGCGCTCGACGATAGTGGCACCCAGCGCCTTGAGCTCGCGTGCCACCGCCCCGGGCTTGCGCACCCGGGCCCGCTGCTGCCGCGCGAGGCGACCGTCGCCGCGCTGCACGAGGAACTCGACGTACAGCCGGCCACCGTCGTGCAGCATCATCCGCGCCGCGGCCCAGGCGTGCTTGCGAGCGCGGGCGTTCACGTGGTCCACGAGGTGGCGCGCCATCACGACCCGCGGCCCGGGCTCGACCCCGACCAGCGCGGCCGTCGCGAGCGTGGAGCGCAGCTCGAGCAGGTTGCACTCGAGGAATCGGGCGTCCAGCCCCTCGGTCGCGGCCTGCTCCTCGGCGCGCTCGAAGCCGCGACGCACGAAGTCCAGGCCGGTGACGGGCGTTCCGCGGCGAGCGAGCCACAGGACGTCGGTGCCGGTGCCGCAGCCCAGGTCGACCAACGGCGTCGCGGGGTCCTCCCGCTCCGCGACCCAGCGCGCCAGGTCCGAGGGGGTGTCCGAGGGCCCCGGACGCTTGGAGTAGACCCGGTCCCACAGCGGCCGGCGCACCCGGATGCCGCGGAACCACCCGTCGAAGCGGCGATGGGTCGACCGCGGCGTCGCGAAGTGGAACGCCGGGTCGGGCACCCGCCACGAGCGGCCGTACGTCGCGGTCAGGAAGCGGTCGGTGTCCGCGGGGACCGGGAACGACCGGCCCTCGAGCGTCGCGGTCCCCAGGGGCGTGACCCAGGAACGCTTGAACGGCGTGCGGATCTCGCCCATCAGGTGGAGGTGGCCGTCGCGCATGAAACCGCCGAACACGTCCAGGCCACGCACGACGCCGTCGCTCTCGACGACGTCGACCTTGAAGGCCAGGGCGGAGTAGCGGGTGATGGTGTAGCCGGCGTTCGTGAGGGCGCGCTGGACCCGGAAGGACTCGCGGATCGCGTCGGCGGGGTGCTCGTGCTTGCTGACGTAGCCGAGGTCCGCGTCGCTGTCGTGGCCGATCAGGTGCCCGTTGCGCACCGCGCCGAGGAGGGTGCCGTAGGCCAGGAAGGGCTCGAGCCCGGCGTCCTGGAGACCGCGGAGCACACGGTCGATCGCGTCGAGGAGCGGCCGGACGTTCTCCTCGCTGCGGCTGTCGAAGGTCTGCACCAGGCGCAGCGACTTGTCCAGGCTCAACGGCTGGCCGGCGGCGTTGACGACCGCGATGCGGCTCGTGCTGCCCCCGAGCGCGACCTCCTCGTCGAACACGACCTGCTGGGTCTCGTGGACCGTCAGGGTGAGCCGGGTGGTTCCCGTGAGGAAGCGGTGCAGGCTGCCGGGCCAGGGGACCAGCCAGGTGGCTCCCCCGACACCGCCGTCCGAGCGGGTGCCGTCGCGGTGCAGCCAGAACGAGTAGATCCGGCGCCCGTCGAAGGCCACGTCGAGGATCACCTCACGCCGGCAGCGGGCGCGGATGCCCTCCTCGTCGACCGAGACGGACGACACCTGGCCGAGCCGGGACAGCGGGCTCCTCACGGGCGTCGTGCTCCTGCGGTCGAGGACATGCGGACGGGTGATCGTATCCCGCGGGGCGTCACAGCATCATGCGTGGTCCCACATCCACAAGAAGCGGTCGACGTAGCGCTGCGCCTCCGCCTCGTCGTCGATCCGCACGATGAGGTCGTCGCGGTTGGCGGCCCGGTCGCTCCAGTTCTGCGAGCCGGTCCAGGCGCGCACCGTGTCGAGCTCGTCGCCGAACGCGCCGTCGACCATCATCACCTTCTGGTGGGTGCGGATGCCCTTGTTCTCGCCCTGGCGCAGCTCGACGCCGTTGTTCTGCAGGATCGAGCGCACCGCCGCACCGAAGCCCGTGCCGTAGAACACCCGGACGTCGCACCCCTGGGAGCGCAGGCCGACCACCTGGCGGGCGATCGCCTTGCCGCGCTCCTCGTTCCAGGCGTGGGTGTTGATGTAGAGCGCCGTCGGCACGACCTCATCGGGCGTGGGGCTCTCGGGGTCGAGCTCGCCCATCGTGACCTGGCACCGGATCCGCGACAGCGCCTCGACGATCGGGTCGGGCACCGTCTTCAGGTCGACCGGGGTCATCCGGATGTCCGCGGTGGCGGTCGCCTTGCGGAGGTACGGCGTGGTCACCGGCTCGTCGTCCTTGAGCTGGCCGAACCAGCGCCCGAACGCCCGGAAGTACGCCCGGTCGTCGACGCGGGTGTAGAGGTCGTTCC
>NZ_JANINT010000100.1:0-124 GCF_024509035.1 Nocardioides sp.
CCGACCCCGCCGGCCACGGCCCGCGGGGCCACATCCATGCCCGGACGCCCGCCGGGGTGGTTTCGAGACGGTTGCTGCGCAACCTCCTCAACCATCGTGCTTACGGCGCCGGAGATCGAGCAGC
>NZ_JANINT010000100.1:134-8152 GCF_024509035.1 Nocardioides sp.
GGCCGGGTCTACACCCGACATATCGACTGACCCGACCCCGCCGGCCACGGCCCGCGGGGCCACATCCATGCCCGGACGCCCGCCGGTGGTTTCGAGACGGTTGCTGCGCAACCTCCTCAACCATCGTGCTTACGGCGCCGGAGATCGAGCAGCGAGGGCCCCCAGGGCCCGAGCGCTCGTCGAGATCCCCGCAACCCGACCACCCACGACGAGACCTCTGCTCGCCGCCATGCCGACCTTGCCGATGTCTCGATGAGCTCGGCCACGGGCGCCTCCGCATCAACCCCAGAAGATCGGGTCGCCGCTGCCGTCGATGTAGTCGAGGAGGGACTGGACGTTCTTGCTCGGCCCCTTCCGGGAGTACTCGTGGAACTTCAGATTGCGATCCCGCCAATAGATGGCCCACAGGCCGGTCGTCTTCGTGTAACGGAGCCTGGCGATCGGGAAGCGCGTGTGCTCGCCCACGTCGTTCCACGGCGGACGCACCTCGACGATGTCGACGTGACGAGCGGCGACATCGGCTTCGACCTTGACCTGAGGCCACAGATGCTCAGGCACTCGCTCTCGTGCCCACAAGCGGATTCGGTGCAGGTCTGTATCCGGGAGTGCCATCAGTCGTCTGCATCCTGGTTCGCGACGTCCGCGGGCAAGCGGCGCGCCCGCTTCTCTAGAGGGTCCGGAGGTCGTGTCATCCGGTCGAGGTCAACTTCCGCACGACGTACTGGTTCAGGCTCAGCCCGTCCTCCGCAGCGTGGATCGCGAGCTCACGATGGAGGTTCTCCCCAACCCGCAGGTTGAACTTGCCGGAGTAGGTGCGGTCGGCGAAGGGCTCCGGGACCTGCTCTCCCGCGGTCGCCATGTCGGCCACGACCTGGCCGAGCATCTCCTGGAGACCCTGGAGCGCCTCCACCTGTGATCCCGCGAGCCAGGACAAGGACGGGAACTCAGCGCAGGTCGCGACGAACTCGCCGTCCTCAGCCGACCACGAGACGCGGTAGGTGTAGTGCGAGACATCCGGGCGAGTGTCGGTCTGCATCACCTGGCCTCCTTCCTGTCGATCGCCTTGAGCACCTGGCGCACCTGGTACGCCTTCGCTTTGCCTTTGTCGTTCTGGATGTTCACTCGAGGATCTTCCGGCCACGGCGTCTTGACACGGCGTGGGAGGTGCCGGACTGCCGTGGCGTTCCGAAGTAGTGCTCACACACCTTGTGGAGATCGCTGTAGGGGACGTTCTGCTGATTCCGGCGCATCGCAGCGACGAGATCGGTCAGAGACGTCATCCAGAAACGGTACTACCGGCGGTACTACTAGCCAAGGTGCTGACTACCGCTCAGCTCTCGACGTCCGCCTCGGCGACGTCCTGGCCGTCGGGGGTCGTGGGGTGCTCCTCGTTGATCGCCTCGACGGCCTCGGTGAGCTCGACCTCGCTCGCCTGGGGTCGGCGGTCGAGGTGGATGCCGGCGATCATGCAGCGCACGGAGCCGCCGGCGAGCTCGATCGTGGGGATGTCGACGGAGACGATCTCGCACGACTCCTCGATCACGGCGACCTGGTCGGGGCGCAGGCTGCGGCGGGCGCGACCGGACATCGCCATGATGTAGCGGCGCTTGCCCTCGGGGGTGCGGCCGCAGAGCTCGACGGCGTTGCCGGCGAAGTCGCGGATCTGTTGCTCGGTGAGCTCGACGACCGTGCGGCCGTTGACGGTCAGCCGCTCCCGGACCTGCTCGCGGCGCTGCTCGTCGGGGATCATCTCGAGCGCGATCAGCGCGACGTCCGTGCCGACGCAGGCCAGGACGTTGGTGTGGTAGACGGGCACGCCGTCGGAGTCGACCGCCTCGAAGGCCATCGGCTCGTAGCTGAAGTCGCTGCAGAAGCGCTCGAGCACGTGGGTGTCGGCGCGGTGGCTGACCGCCATGTAGGCGACGCGCGAGACGTGGTCGAGCACCATCGCGCCGGTGCCCTCGAGGAAGATGCCGTCGGGCTCGAGGCCGGAGTAGTCGACGATCGTCTGGGTGCGGTAGTCCGACTTCAGCATCTCCAGCACGTCGGCTCGCCGCTCGTGGCGACGGTTGGAGGCGTACATCGGGTAGACGGCGACGTACCCGCCCGCGTGGGTGGAGAGCCAGTTGTTCGGGAACACGCTGTCGGGGCGGGTGTGGTCCTCGTCGCGGAAGACGTGGACGCGTACGCCGGCGTCGCGCAGCGCCTGTGCCAGGGCATCCATCTCGGCCAGGGCCTTGCTCGAGGTCGCGTCCTCGGACTGGCCGGAGGGGATGTCACGCTGGAACGCGTTGTCGGCCGCCGTGGCCGGGTTGGGGACGAACCGCTCGGCGCGGATCAAGATGACGGCGGACGGGGCCTGGGCACTCACGGTCGCCGAATGTAGATCACCACGCCCCGGTCCCCCGAACCCGCCCCGCGCGGGGGCAGGTCAGCCGCTGGCGCTGAGCGCCGCGGGGGCGGCGACCAGGTGCGAGGCGAACCAGTCGTTGGCGAGCTCGCCCACCCGCTCCAGCGAGCTCGGCTCGCTGAACCGGTGCGTGGCACCCGAGACCACCGAGACCCTCGTCGGGCAGTGCATCCGGGCGGCCGCCCAGCGGTTGAGCTCGAGCACCGTCGGGTCGGCGCCACCGACCACCAGGAGCGTCGGCGCGCTCACCCGCCCGAGCGCGGGGCCGGCCAGGTCGGGCCGTCCGCCCCGGCAGACCACGGCGCCGATCATCGGTCCCAGGTCCGCCGCGGACCGCAGCGCGACCGCGGCTCCGGTGCTGGCGCCGACGTAGCCGATCGGCAGCCCGGACAGGCCCGGGTACTCCGCGAGCCACCGCGTCGCGGCGCTGAGCCGGGCAGCCAGCTCGTCGGCACCCAGGACACGGGCGCACGTCGACTCCTCCGCCGGGTTCACCAGGTCCAGCAGCACCGTGGCGAAGCCGGCGCGCGAGAGCCGTCGCGCGACATGCACGTTGCGTGGGCTGTGTCGACTGCTGCCGCTGCCGTGGGCGAACACGACGACGCCGCGTGGCTCGTCCGGGATCCGCAGGGTGGCTGCCAGGATCGCGCCACCCGCCGGGACGCGGACGGTGCGGCCGCCGGGGTCGGAGCCGTTGCCGCGGCCCTGGTCGAGCAGCCTCATCACCTGCTCGTCGGTGGTCGTGCGGAAGTCCTGGTAATGGTCGGCGACCGTCGTGAACTCCTCGGCCGGCATCTCGACGTACACGATCTCGTCCGCGCCCAGTGAGCGGGCCTTGATGCCGGGGGCGATGACCGGCGTGGCGACCACGACGTACGCCGCCCCCACCTCGCGCGCGACCTGGCAGGCGGCCGCGGCGGTCGCGCCCGTGGCGATCCCGTCGTCGACGATCAGCGCGACCCGACCGGTCAGGTCGAGCGGCGAGCGGCCGCTGCGCAGCTGCGTGGCCCGGTCGCGCAGCAGCGCCCGCTCGTGCGCGTCCAGACCGGGCTCGCCGGGGAGGCCGGGCTTGCGCACGACGATGACGTCCAGGGGCGCGCGCAGCTCGTGAGCGACCTCCGCGGCGACCGGAACGCCGCCGCGGGGCAGGCCGAGCACGACCACGTCGGTGCCCGCCAGGTGCGACACCAACGCCGCGAGCCGACGACCGCCGTCGATCCGATCGAGGAACATCTGTGGACACCTCCAGCCCTTGTCCACTCCACGTTCGCCCGGGAGCCCCGGCTCCTGACAGAGCACCACGGCCCAGGGGCCTGGGGACTTCAGCCCCGGGTTTCCGGGGCCTCCGGCGGGAATACCGGGAGTCGATCGGCTCGCGCGTCGCCTCAGCCGTCACCGACCTGCAGCTCGACGCTCGCCCCCTCCTCGACGACCGATCCGGCCGGTGGGAGCGTTCCCGTGACGTAGTGGGGGAAGTCGACAGCGGGCGTCGCCGCCGCGAGCCCGGCCGCGGCCAGCTGGCGGATCGCGGCGGCGTCGGAGACGCCGTAGCGCACGGGCGGGACGGTCACCAGACCGTCCGGCAGGGCGGTCAGCGAGCGCCTCAGTGCTCCCGCGAACGCCCGCGCGTCGGCGCCGCGGTAGCGCAGCTGGAAGGTGACGCCGGCCGCGGGCACGGCGAAGGTCAGCGTGCACCCGCCGGGCGCGGGGTCCGGGCACCGGGCCCGCGAGGAACGCACGTCGAGCTCGCCGATCCGGGAGCGCACCGGCAGCCGTCCCGCGATCATCGCCGCGGTCGCCCGCCCCGATGCCACGACCAGCGACGAGTCGCGGTGCCGGCCGTGCACCGCACACCGGGCCGTGAGCTGCGCCCGGCTGAGGTAGCGCACGGCCTCCCCGTCCGGATGGGCGCAGACCTCGGTGACCGTGTCCCAGTCGTCGGGCACCGCCACGACGACCCCGTTCGCGCCCTGCCACCGGGTCCCGTCCGGAGCCGGCGGGACGCCGACCGTCGACGGGGCGACGGTGGTCGGCGACGCGCTCGGCCGGGCCGAGGGCTCACGGTCCGAGCCGCCGGAGCAGCCGGCCAGCGCCACGGAGGCGGCGAGGACCACGGTCACGACGGCGGGGATGCCCGGGCTCATGGCTGCTGGGACGTGCGCCGCGGCGGCGCGGTTGCGTCGCTGCCGCCGCCCGTCACGACTCGAGCGTGAACCCGACCGAGCGAGCCGTCAGGTCGGCCGTGGTGAGCCGGACCCGGACGTCGGTGCCCAGCGGCAGCGGTCCGCTGCCGACCACCGGCGCCTCGACGTCGGGGTCGTGGATGACCACGACTCCGCGCCGCTCGTCCGACTCGTCGACGTCGACCACCACGCCGTCGAACACCTCGCCCACGCGAGAGCGCAGCACGCCGGCCTCGACGAGGTCGACGACCTGTCGCTCGTAGGAGCGCGACCGCCCCCCGGACGACTGGAGGGTCTTCGGCAGCTCGGGCAGCGCCTCGAGCACCCACGCCGGCACCTCGGTGCCGGCGCACAGCGCGAGACACACCTCGCCGGCGTACCGGTCCCCCAAGCGGCGCAGCGGCGCGGTGACGTGCGCGTACTCGGAGGCGAGCGCGGAGTGCTGGGGGTCCGCGGGCACCTCGCCGTCGAAGGCGACGTAGCCGCTGCCGCGCAGCAGCCGGGTGCAGGCGTTGACCATCGCGGCGTGGCTGGGGATCGCCGGGTCGAGCGAGCGGATGAAGTCGGGGTAGAGCTGCTCGGCCGGCCAGGTGATGCCGAGCGCGCGGGCGGTGCGGTGGAGCCGCTGCACGTCGCGCGGGTCCGGCGGCGGCAACGTCCGCAGCAGCCGACCCGCGCGTAGACCATCAGCGACGCCGCCGCGAACCCGGTCAGCAGGGAGATCTGGGCGTTCCACTCCTCGACCGGCAGCTGCTTGCGGAACTCGAGCCGCCACTGGTCGCCCTCGACGTCGATCTCCTGCTCGGGCAGTGGGAGCGACACCCCACCACGGGCCGCCTCGCGCGCCAGCCGCAGCTCGCCGATCTCCTGGAGCAGCCCGAGGACCGGGGCTCCGGAGCCGTTGTCGATCGCGCGCTGCACCTCCTCGTAGGTGAGCTGCGAGACCGAGCGCACCCGCGCCCGCTCGACGTGGACGTCGGTGCGCCCGCCGTCCGCGTCGAGCCTGATCGTCCACAGCAGGGCCGGACGGACCTGGCCGGGCAGCAGGGACGCGGCGTCCTCGCTGATGCTGCGTGGGTGCAGCGGGATCTTGGAGTCCGCACCGTAGAGCGTCTCGCCGCGACGGTGCGCCTCCAGGTCGACCGGGTCGCCAGGGGTGACGAACGCGGCGACATCGGCGATCGCGTAGTGGACGACGTAGCCGTCGCCCTCGCGCTCGAGGTGCAGCGCCTGATCGAGGTCGAGCGCTCCCGGCGGGTCGATCGTGAGGAGTGGCAGGTCGGTGCGGTCGAGGTCCGGCAGCCGGGGCGCACGCGCCGCCGCGGCCGCGGCCTCCTCGACCTCGGGCGGGAACTCGGCGGTGACCTCGAGGTCCGCCTGGATCTGCGCGATCCCGTCGCGCAGCGCGGCGGCAGCCACCCCGTCGCGGACGGAGCGGACCCGGACGACGCGGCTGCTCGGCATACGGGCACCATAACCACCGTGCTGATGCTGCTACCGCCCAGCGAGGGCAAGGCCGCCGCCCGCCGCGGCCGCGCCCTGGACCTCGAGGGCCTGTCGTTCCCCGCTCTCACCGGCGCTCGTGAGCGCGTGCTGACCGCGCTCGAGGACCTCTGCACGGGCGATCCCGACGTCGCGGCGAAGACCCTGGGCCTGGGCGGCACCCAGCACGACCTGGTCGAGCTCGACGCCCGGCTGCGCACCGCGCCCACCCAGCGCGCCGACCAGGTCTACACCGGCGTGCTCTACGACGCCCTCGACGTCGCGACGCTCTCCCCGGCGGCCAAGCGGCGCGCGGCGACCCGGGTCGCGGTCACCTCCAGCCTGTTCGGGCTGGTGCGCCCCGGGGACCGGATCCCGGCGTACCGGCTCTCCGGCGACACGACGCTCCCGGGCCTCGGCGCCGTCGCGGGCGTCTGGCGCGAGGAGCTCGGGCCGGTGCTCACCGACGCCGTCGGCGGTGGGCTGCTGGTCGACCTGCGCAGCGGGACGTACGTCGCGTTCTGGCGTCCCACCGGCGTGCGCGCGGCGTCGATGCGCGTGCTGCACGAGCACCAGGGCACCCGCAAGGTCGTGAGCCACTTCAACAAGGCCACCAAGGGCCGCATCGTCCGCGCCCTGCTGGAGGCCGGTGCCGACCCGCGCACCCCCGCGCGGCTGGCCGACGCGCTGCGCGACCTCGGCTGGGTCGTGGAGCAGGACGGCGACCGGCTCGACGTGGTGGTCAGCGAGCTGTAGCCGCGCCCCTCAAGACCGGGCCGGTCACCACGTGGTGGCGCCGGAGGCGAAGACGTCGTTGCCGGGCGGCAGCGCGTTGTACATCCGCAGCGACGGCTTGTCGTCGTAGTACGAGATCACCGTCACCGACGCCGGCGTGAGCTCCATGCGGAAGACCGCCTCGAGCGGTGCGTCGACCGCGTGGGCGACCAGCGTCTTGATCGGCGTGACGTGGCTGACGACCACGACGGTCGTGCCGGCGTGCGCGGCGAGCAGACGCTCGAGCCCGGCCAGCACCCGCTCCTGGACGACGCGGAACGACTCCCCGCCGCTCCCCTCGCCGCCGGGCGTGACGTCGAGCGACCCCAGCCACGCCTTCAGCTGGTCGGGGTGGCGCTCCCCCACCTCGGCGAACGTGAGGCCGTCCCACGGCCCGAACTCCATCTCGGCGAAGCCCGGCTCGAGCTGCACCGCGCGGCCGAGCGCCTCGGCGATGATCGCGGCGGACTCCTGCGTGCGCCGCACCGGCGAGGCGACCACGGCGTCGACCCGCTCGGCGATCGGGCCCAGCCAGTCGGCCACCGCCCTGACCTGGGCGCGCCCCTCGTCGCTGAGCCCGGGGTTGGCGCTGGCCAGGCCGCCGGAGAACCGCTTCTCCGCCGTATGGGGCGTGACGCCGTGGCGCACCAGCACCACGGTCGTCGGCTCGCTGCCCGCGCCCCAGCCGCGGGCCTGGCTCTGGATCGACGCCGGGGGTGCCTCGACCTCCTCGATCAGCGAGTCGGGCTCCTGCGCCTCGGCGGCGACGGTGACCCCGCTGCGCTTGCCGTCGAGGGCCTCGTTGGCGAGCCGGTCGGCGTGGGAGTTCTGCGCGCGTGGCACCCAGGTGTACGTCGTGCCGAGGGGCGCCAGCCGGGCGGCCTCGCTGGCCAGGGGCCGCATGTCGGGGTGCTTGATCTTCCAGCGTCCCGACATCTGCTCGACAACGAGCTTGGAGTCCATGCGGACCTCGATGTCGGCGTCCGGTGCGTAGCGCTCGGCCAGCCGCAGCCCGGCGATCAGCCCGGAGTACTCCGCGACGTTGTTGGAGGCCACGCCGATCGTGGTGCCCTCCTCGGCGATCACCGCGCCCGTGTCGGCGTCGCGCAGGACCGCGCCGTACGCCGCCGGGCCGGGGTTGCCGCGCGACCCGCCGTCGGCCTCGATGA
>NZ_JANINT010000101.1 GCF_024509035.1 Nocardioides sp.
GGTGCTCGGCGGCAGCGGTGTCGAGGCGGGCGCGGCGCTCGGTGAGCAGACGTCCGTCCTCGCAGACCGAGCGGGCGGCCGTCTCGTGCTCGGCAGCGGTCGCGGCGGCCGCGGCCGCCGCGGCGCACTCGCGGGCGGCAGCGTCACGCAGACCGTGCGCCCAGGCGGAGGGATCGTCCTCGGGCTGGGGCTCGCCGGTGACCTCGCTGACCCGGTGGACCAGCTCGTCGGCGCGTCGGCGTACGTCGTCGGCGTGGCGCGACAGCGCGAGCCGGCGCTCACGCAGCCAGCGTTCGACGTCCTCGAAGCGGCCGGTGCGGAACAGCTGCTGGAGCAGGTGGTGGCGCTCCTCCGACCGGGCTCGGAGGAAGGCCTGGAACCGGCCCTGCGGCAGCATCGCGACCTGGGTGAACTGCGCGGTGTTCATGCCGACGAGCCGCGTGACGAGGTGGCCGGTCTCGTCGAGCCGGGTGGAGTGGGTCACCCAGGAGCCGTCGATGCGCTCGGCGATGACCACCGAGGCCTGTTCGGTGGTGGTGCCGGAGCCGCGCTTCTTGGGCCGCTCCCAGGACGGCGACCGCACGATGCGGAACCGGCGGCCGGAGAGCGTCGCCTCGAGGGTCACTCGGGGCCGCACACCCGGGGCGGCCTGGTCGGAGCGCAGCCTCTTGGCAGAGCTGCGGTCACCCGGCACGTCGCCGTAGAGCGCGAAGCACACGGCGTCGAGGACGCTGGTCTTGCCCGAGCCGGTCGGGCCCGAGAGCAGGAAGAGGCCCGCCTCGGAGAGCTCGTCGAAGTCGACCGCCACCGTGTCCGCGAACGGCCCGAAGGCGGTGATCTCGAGGTGGTGGAGCCTCACGGTGCCGCCATCTCGGACACGAGCATGTCGACGTCGGGGTCCTCGCAGCAGGCGTCGCACGCGGCGAGCAGCAGCGCCGACTCGGCCTCGGTGGCCGGGCCGCCGCGCATCTGCTGGACGAAGTCGAGGGCGATGGCGTGATCGGAGCGGCCGTGCGGGAGGGCGGTGGGTAGGCCGGCAGGGGCACCGGCGGGGGGCTCGAAGCCCAGCACGAGGGTGTGCGGGAACCGGCGCCGGAGCCGGTCCATCGCCTGCAGGGGGCGGACGTCGTCGGTGAGCGTCGCCTGCACCCAGGAGTGCTCGTGCTGCTCGTGCCGGGGGTCGGCGAGCAGCTCGTCGAGGGTGCCTCGGAGGCGGGCCAGCGGTCGGGGCACGGGCGCGGGGAGGAAGTCGGCCTCGCGCACGCCGAAGCCGTCGAGGTCGACCAGCCAGGAGCCCTTGACCTGGGTGGCCTCGGAGAACGAGTAGGCCAGCGGGGACCCGGAGTAGCGCACCGACTCGCTGAGCGTGTGGGGACCATGCAGGTGGCCGAGCGCGGTGTAGTCGACTCCGTCGAAGACCGCCGTGGGCACCAGGGACACGCCGCCGACGCTGATGTCGCGCTCGGAGTCGCTGGGTTGCACCTGGGTGGGCGCGCCGGCGACGAAGGCGTGGGCGAGCACCACGGACCGGGTGCGCGGGCGGGTGGCGAGGTCGGCACGCACCCGGTGCATGGCCGCGGACAGCGCCGCCTCGTGACTGCGGACGGCGAGCCCCCACGGCTCGCGGACGGCGTCGGGGTCGAGGTAGGGGATGCCGTAGACCGCGACCTCGCCGTGCTCGTCCTCGAGCAGCACCGGGGTGCCGACGCCGGAGGCGTCGGTGCGGATGAAGACGCCGGAGGCGTCGATCAGCCGGGAGCTGAACCCGAGGCGCTGGGCGGAGTCGTGGTTGCCGCTGGTGAGCACCACCTGGGCGCGGGACGCGGCCAGCCGCGCGAGGGTCTCGTCGGCCAGCCGCACGGCGTCGACGTGGGGGAGCGCCCGGTCGTAGACGTCGCCTGCGACCACCACCAGGTCGACCGCCTCCTGGTCGACGACCTCGAGCAGGTGGTCGACGTACGCAGCCTGGTGCCCGAGCATGCCCTCGCGGTGGAAGGACCGCCCGAGGTGCCAGTCGGAGGTGTGGAGGATGCGCACACGGCAACGCTAGGAGCGGGCGCCGACATCGCGGCGGGGACGCGCCGAGTGTGACCGGGTCGTCGCGCGCATCTGCCTCAACATGGGGCCGCGACGGCCGATCTGTCTCCCATGCAGGCTGTTCTCGGGTCCCGTCAGGCCGTTCCGCGACCCCGCTGGCTGGGTGCGCTCACCGCGATGATCCTGGTCGTCACCACGTTCGCCCTCGTCACGGTGCCGCTGACGACGTCGGCGGAGGCCGCCTCGCCGTCGCTGTCGGTGAGCCCCTCGACGTACGTCGGCGGGCAGCTGCTCACCTGGACGGGGAGCGTCGGCGCGCCCGGTGTTCGCGACCTGCAGCTCCAGCTGCACATGGGTCGCCCCGGCGACCGGTGGACGACGGTCGACGGCTTCCGCGCCCGGACCCGCGCCGACGGCACCTTCCAGTTCACCTACCCGGCGCCCGGCATGTTCAACATCCGCTACCGGGTCAAGGCCGGCGCCCACGTCTCCGCCTCCAAGCTGTTCCTCGCCAAGACCCAGGAGCTGACCCTGCGGGTGTCCGGCCAGCGGGAGAACAACACCGGCGACCCGGCGCTCGTGGCGGCCGACCGGCCCTTCGAGATCACCGTCGACACCACCCCGGACAACATCTTCCGCAGCCCCTCCTCCCAGGGTCTTCCGGTGTTCCCGGGGCGGCGACTGACGTTGCAGCGGCGCGTCGACGGGGACACCTGGAAGGAGATCGCCTCGGCGAGCGTCGGGACCGACGGACTGGGCCGCTTCAGCGGGCTGACCGAGCCTGCCGGGGTCGCGGTCTTCCGGGTCCGCGAGGAGGACTACCGACAAGACGGCAACGAGATCGGCTGGACCCAGTCGTTCCCGCTCTACGTGTACGTCGGACCGGCCGCGTGGGCGCAGTACGAGCAGGAGCGCCGCGCCGCGCTGAGCACCGTCTCGCTGCCGCCCCCGGACAGCGCCGCCTTCGGCAGCGGGGCGCCGACACCCACCGCCAGCGAGCGGTACGACTGGTACCCGCTGTACTGGGACTTCGCGTGGGAGCACGGCCAGTCCCTCACCGGCGGACCGGCGCGCGGCTCCCGGCCGCGCGGCCACTGGGTCGACTGGGTCGACGGGACCGGTCGGGTCAGCAAGCAGAACGGCCAGCTCACGCTCGACAGCAAGCGCTACTACGGCGCGGGCATCGGGGACGTCGGCACCACCACGGCCACGCTGCACGGCAACGCCGCCACCCAGGGCCGTTGGGAGGCGCGGATGCGGATCCGCGGCGCCTACGAGACCGGCGGGCGCGACTACCGCGTGCAGGCCGAGCTCGTGCCGGAGGACGCCGCCGGCAACCAGTGCGGCAGCCGCCACGTCGTGATCGCGAGCATCTCTGCGTTCTCGCGCCGGGTGCGCTTCGGTGTGGACTCGCCGAAGGGCTCCTGGAGCGGCTCGGCCATCGCCTCGGCCAACCCGCTGCACTCGGCGTACGCCGTCGCGGTGGAGGTGTCCAAGGGCCACCTCACGTGGTTCCTCGACGGCCGGGTCGTGGGGTCGGTGACCGATCCCGGGGCCATCCCCGACCGGCCGATGACGCTGCGCCTCTCGTTGGTGGGTCAGGGCCGGGAGGAGATGAACCAGGTCAGCCTGGTCTCGGACTGGCAGCGTGGGTTCCCGATCGACACCGGCCACCAGCAGGTGAGCGGCACGAAGCTGAAGCGGCGCGCGGCGACGGGCTGCTGACCCCGGGGTCTGGCCGAACCGCGCCCGGCGGCGCCGAGTTTGGCGACCGTCCCGAGTGGAAACCCCTCTGACGCAAGGTTGTTCGGGGGTGACTCACTAGGGAGAAGATCATGGGTTACGGCGTTGGAGTGTTCCTGCTTGCTGTCGGACTGATCCTGGCGCTGGCCGTCCAGGACACGATCAGTGGGGTCGACCTCACGATGGTCGGCTGGATCCTGGCCGCTGTCGGCGCGCTCGCGCTGGTGCTGACGGCGCTCACGCTCAACCGTCGCAACGCTGCGGAGGTCCGGTCGACGACCACGCATGCGGACGGCGGCCACACGGTGCGCGAGACCCGCTCGGAGATCTGATGTCGCCGCACGGGCCCGCGCACAGCACCGCTGTGCGCGGGTCTCGCCTGCGCGCCCAGGGCCGATGAGGATCATCGCGTCGGCTGGGGCCGGCTCGCTCCTGCCGAGCGTTGCCTCGGGCCCAGCGCCCGCCCACGAGCACGACTGGCGCCAGAGCGCGGTGCTCTACGAGGACGGCTACGCGACCGAGGAGTACGGCTGCGCCGGATGTGGGGGAGTGACGTTCCGGTGAGACCTGCCGACCGTGCAGTGCGTAGTGGTCTAGACGACTTCGATCGCATGTAACAGATCGGGTGGGTGCCGACAGGTACCCGGTGCCGGCGGCCTTGGCGACCATCCCCCGTACTTCAGGGCCGCCGGCACTCTGCTGTCCGGACGCAGGCCGTTCCTACGCGTAACGGACGCAGCGGTCGGCCGCGACGAAGCCGTAGAGCGCCAACCCGGCGTCCTCGGCCAGGCGCACCGACAGGCTGCTCGGCGCGCCCACGGCCACCAGCGCCCCGATGCCGGCCGCCACGGCCTTCTGCACCAGCTCGAACCCGGCGCGGCCGCTGACGACCAGGCAGGCCTCGGCCGGCGAGGCGCCGGCGAGCACCCGGGCGCCGGTCACCTTGTCGACGGCGTTGTGACGACCGACGTCCTCGCGGATGGCCAGCAGGCGCCCGTCGGCGGTGGCGAGGCCCGCGGCGTGGACGCCACCGGTGCGGGCGAACACGGACTGACCCTCGCGCAACCGGGCCGGCAGGGCCCGGACCACCTCGGGCGAGGGCAGCGGCCCTGACCACCGGCCGGAGCTGGGCACGGAGAGCGCTGCGTCGAGGCTGTCCTTGCCGCACACCCCGCACGCCGAGGAGCCGGCCGACTGGCCGACGTGCCGGTGCCCCGGCTCGGTGAGGGGGACGGTCGACAGCGTCACCGTCACGACGTTGAACTCCTGCTCGGGCGTCAGGTCGGCATCGGTGCAGTAGGCGACCCTCTGCAGGTCGCCGGCGGCTGTCAGGCCCTCGTGGACCAACCACCCGGCAGCGAGCTCGAAGTCGTGTCCCGGCGTCCGCATCGTCACCCACACGCGACGGGCCGGAGCCCCCGGCCAGGCGAGGCGGATCTCGAGCGGCTCCTCCGTCGCCAGCCGGTCCTCGTGGCGGCGCTCGGTGCCGTCGGCGAGGTGCTCGTGCACGCGGGCCCGGACCGTCGGACCCGGTCGCCGTGCGCGGTCGCCGGTCACGGCCCGATCCTCCGCCCGATCACGCCGGGTAGGCCGCCCGGATCGCGAGCCGCCGCTCGAGCTCGTCGGCGAGGTCGACCACGCGTCGTCGCATCGCGAGGTCGAAGGTGTCGTCGGCGATGAGCGTCCGCGCGCGCTCGAGGGTGTCGGAGGTCTCGAACGGCAGCGGGAAGAACCACATGGCGGAGTCGGCCAGCACCCAGCCGCTGCGCACCTGGGCAGTGCCGGGGACGTCGGCGAAGTAGCGCTCGACGTACGGCTGGAGGAGCTCCTCCTGGCCGCCGCGCCACATGCCGAGGCCCGCGGCCTCCAGCTCGTAGTTGGGTACGTCGACCTGGCCGGTGAACCGCTCCCACGCCCAGGCCTTCGCCTCGGCGTCCGGCAGCGACGCGACCGCCCGGGTGTGCTCGACCCGCGAGCGCGCGGTCGGCTCCGCGTCGAGCTCGGCCTGCAGCTCCGCACGGTCGGTCTCGCCGAGCACCGCCAGGCGCACCAACAGGCGCCACCGCAGGTCGAGGTCGACCTCCACCCCTGCCGGCAGCTGCGTCCCGACGAGCCACCCGCGCAGGTCGTCCGGCGACCCGGCGGAGGCGACGGCCGCCTGGAAGGCGGCCAGCTGGAGCGGGGTGCCGGGTGCGGCGTCCCGGGCCTTGGCGAGGGTCGCGCGGTGCACCCGCGCGAGCGCTTCGTCGGGGTCGCGCGTCACCGGCACGACCTTCGAGAGCACCCAGGGCATCGTGTAGAAGAGCGCGTCGTCGCTGTCCTCGACGGGCAGGCCCGCCTCGACGAGGTCGATCACGTCGGCCGGGTCGATCGAGGCGTTGTGGAACGCGCTGCGCACGTTGTTCCAGACCCCGGCGCGCAGCAGGGTGTCCTCGGTGCGGGGCAGGAGCGTCTTGAGCGCCGCGACCGTGGTGGCGTCGGGCTGCACCAGCCCCCAGGTGTCCTCGTACGGGTCGAGCACGACGGCGGCCTCGCCGGCGTCGTACGGGGTCTCCGGGCCGGTCACCGTCAGCGGCGCGACCTCCCACTTGCCCTCGGGCAGGGCCCGAGCCACGCGGAACGTGTGGGAGCGGTCGGCCGGGTGGCCGGCCGGGGGAGTGCGGCGGACGACGCCCGCGGTCCGGTCGAGGGTGATCGTGTCGGGGCCTGCCGTGCGCAGCCAGCTGCTGGTGAACGAGGAGAGGTCGCCGGCGCCGGCGCGCTCCCAGCTCGCGAACAGGTCGTGCATCGTCGCGTTGCCGAACCGGTGCCGCGTGAAGTGGTCGATGGCCCCGGCGAAGAACACCTCGTCGCCCAGGGCGGCGTTGAGCTGCTTGAGGATGCTCGAGCCCTTGGCGTAGGAGATGCCGTCGAAGTCCTGCAGCGCCGCGCCGGCGTCGACCGCGCCGTTGCCGGCGACCGGGTGGGTGCTGGGCCGCTGGTCGGCGACCAGGCCCCACTGGCGGCGGGCGTAGGCGTTGTGGGTCCACGCGTCGTCGTACTCGGTGACATCGGCGGTGACGCGGTTGCCCATGTACTCGGCGAACGACTCGTTGAGCCACAGGTCGTCCCACCACTGCGGGGTGACGATGTTGCCGAACCACTGGTGCGCCATCTCGTGGGCCACGGTCGTCGCGCGCTGGATGCGCATGCCGCGTGTGACCCGGCTCGTGAACACCAGCGGGTCGCGGAACGTGACGCAGCCGGGGTTCTCCATCGCGCCGGCGTTGAACTCGGGCACGAACGCCTGGTGGTAGTCGCCGAACGGGTAGCGGATGCCGAACAGGCGGTGGAACTCGTCGAAGCACGCCTTGGTCATCGTGAACAGCTCGTCGGCGTCGGCCTCGAGCGCGCCGGCGATGCTCGCCCGGGCCGAGAGGCCGAGCGGGATGCCGTCGTGCTCGTCGCGGATCAGGTGGTAGGGCCCGGCGACGAGGGTCACGAAGTAGGTCGAGAGCGGCTGGGTGCGCTCGAGCTCCCACACGCCCGGCTCCGGGTTGGTGCCGGGGGCGTTGCCGATGACCGTCCAGTCCTCGGGAGCCCGGACGTGGAAGGTGTAGGGCGCCTTGAGGTCGGGCTGGTCGAAGCATGCGAAGACCGTCGGCGCGGCCTCCATGAACGACATGCCGTAGACGTAGTGGCGACCGTCGGCGGGGTCGACGCTGCGGTGCAGCCCCTCGCCGTCGTTGCGGAAGGGCATCACGGCATCGACGACGAGCTCATGGGGGCCCTCGACCGTGTCGAGCGGCAACCGGCCGTGGTCGAGCAGGTCGGGGTCGAGGGCGCGGCCGTCGAACCGGATCTCGTTGACCCGGACCGGCTTGAGGTCGAGGAACGTCGGCCCGCCGCGGCTGGTGAAGCGCACCGTCGTGACCGACCCGAAGGTCCGGTCGTCGCTCGCGAGGTCGAGGCGGACGTCGTAGTCGTCGACGGAGAGGAGGGCGCGGCGGGCGACGGCCTCCGCCTGCTGGAGGCTGCGGTACGGGCTGCTCACCCGGCCACCCTATGCCGGGGTCCGAAGGAGGCCGCCGACGTCATCGATGGGGCATGTTCTGCGTGTTGGGCAACCTCGCGCCGGGTTCGGGAGTCTCATGGTCACGGACGCGAGATACGCGCCCGGTCATTCGGGAGGATCGACGCTCATGCAGCGGCTCATCGCTCACCGCCGGGGTCGCGCCCTGGCATCCCTGATCACTGTCGGAGGTCTCGGTCTCGCCGCGGTCACCGGCGTCGGCGCGGTCGGCGGGACGGCCCAGGCCGCCGCCCCGACGGGTGACTGCGCCACTCCGTTCCCGGTCGCCGATCTCGCGAGCGGCCAGCCGGTC
>NZ_JANINT010000102.1 GCF_024509035.1 Nocardioides sp.
GGCGGTCAGGGCACCCCCTTCGTATGACGTCCCCGGGTGGCGCGACGGAGGTCATGCGAGGTGGCTGCCCGGGCGACCAGGTCGTACGACGTCCCGGCGACCAGACCTCGGCGGCATCCCGACAGGTGCGTCTTCCCGGTCCTGGGCGCCGCCGCCTCCCGGTGCACCCACACCCGTTCAGCAGGAGAGCCGGTCCACCGGGGATCCTCCGCCCGCGTCGCCCCGGCGCAGGACTCAGCCTGAATTCAGGCCAGGATCTCGACCCGGTTCCCGTGCGCGTCGAAGACGTGGAACCGCTCGAAGCCGGGGAACGTCCGCCGCTGGGACCAGTCGACCTCGAAACCCAGACCGACCAGGCGCGCGGCGACCCGCTCGAGGGAGGCGACGTCGTCGAGCACTAGAGCCGGGTGCGCCTTGCGGGCCGGCGCGAACGGGTCCTCCACCCCCACGTGGATCTCGGCCGCGCCGGAGCGGAACCAGGCCCCGCCCCGGGCGCGCAGGTCCGCGGGCTTCTCGACCTCGGTCATGCCCAGGCCGTCGCGGTAGAAGCGGCGCGCACCGTCCTCGCCGCCGGGCGGACAGGCGACCTGGACGTGGTGGAGCCTCATGCCGGCAGCTGGGCGACGACGAAGATCCGCCGGAACGGCAGCACGACGCCGTACGGGCGGGCCGGGTAGGCCTCGGCCAGCCGCCGCTTGAGCTCCGCCTCGAACCCGGGACGCAGGTCCGCGGGCAGCGCCTGCAGCGTGGGGCGGGCGCCGGTGCCGGAGACCCAGGTGAACACCGGGTCCTCGCCGGTGAGGACGTGGAGGTACGTCGTCTCCCAGGCCTCGACCGTGCATCCGATCCCGACCAGAGCGTCGAGGTAGTCGGCCGGGTCGTGGCTGCTGGGGACGGCCACGCCGCGGGTGTGCTCGGCGTACGGCGGCTCGGCTGCGAGCTCGTCGCGGATCGTGTGGCTGGGCTCCCCGAAGTTGCCCGGCACCTGGAAGGCGAGCCAGCCACCGGGAGCGACCGCGGAGACCAGCCGCGGCAGCAGCGCGAGGTGGCCGGGCACCCACTGGAGGGTGGCGTTGGAGACCAGGACGTCGACGGGCTCGGCCGGTGTCCAGTCGCGCAGGTCCCCGACCTCGAACACGACGCCTGGCGCGACCCCCGGCGCGGCCGAGCGCGCCGCGGCGATCATCTCGGGGCTGGAGTCGATGCCGACGACCTCCGCATCGGGCCAGCGCTCGGCGAGCAGCGTCGTGAGGTTGCCCGGGCCGCACCCCAGGTCGACGACCGTGCGCGGTCGATCGGCAGGCACCCGCGCAAGGAGGTCCGCGAACGGCCGCCCGCGTTCGTCGGCGTACACGAGGTAGCGGGCGGGGTCCCAGGTGTGCGTCATGCCGAGCCTCCAACTATCTTGACGTCAAGACATCGTGGAGCACTCAGTCTCTCGATGTCAAGATTCTCGACGGCATCCGCTACGCTCGATCCCATGCGGGACGAGGTCGACGCTCTGGTCGAGGCCTGGGCGCGCGAGCGCCCCGACCTCGACCTCGGTCCGGTCGAGGTGTTCAGCCGGATCAGCCGGCTCTCGCGCCAGCTCGACCTGGCTCGGCGCGACGCGTTCACCGGCGCGCGCGTGGAGCCCTGGGAGTTCGACGTCCTGGCGGCGCTGCGTCGCGCCGGCCGTCCCTACGAGCTCTCCCCCGGCCGGTTGATCCGCGAGACCCTCGTGACCAGCGGCACGATGACCAACCGTGTCGACCGCCTCGCGGCTCGGGGACTCGTCGAGCGGCTCCCCGATCCCCACGACCGCCGCGGCGTGCTCGTGCGGCTCACCCCCGAGGGACGCGCCGCCGTCGACGAGGCGTTCGAGGCACTGCTCGCCGCCGAGCGGACGTTCCTGGCCGCCCTGCCCGAGCGCGACCGCACCCGCCTGGCCGCGCTGCTGCGCACGCTCTCGGCGCCGTTCGCGGACTGAGCACTCTGGGCGCTCTGGGCCGCTCTGGGCGCTCCTACCGCTTGCGGCGCACCCGCTCGCACTGCTGCAGCCCGTCCTGCGCCACGATGTCGACCTTGTCGGCCAGCACCGCGTCCGCCCCGCCGCCACAGTTCACGCTGTCCCGCTTGCCGTCGGCGACGGTGATGACGTCGTTGCCGTTGTTGGTGCAGCACGAGCTGCTGTCGCCGTAGACCGAGTCCTTGCCCGGGCCGCCGTCGATCTTGTCGCTGTCGGCCCCGCCGTAGAGCTTGTCGTTGCCGCCGCCGCCCGAGATGCGGTCGTCGCCGTAGTTGCCGCTCAGCTCCTCCGCGTGGGACGACCCGACCAGCCTGTCGTCGCCCCCGGAGCCGAGCACACGCTCGATGTCCGAGTGGTAGTTGTCGCCACCGTCGCCGCCGACCGCGTCGTTGGCCCTGTCGTCCAGGCTGACCGTCGCCCCGTTGACGTCGAGCGACAGGTTCACGGTGTCCTTGCCGGATCCGCCGCGAACGTCGTCGGCACCGGTGTCGATCTTGCCCCCGCCCCAGTAGCCGCTGGTCTCACTGGAGAGGACGTCGTCGCCCGGGCCGCCGTCCTGCTTGTCGGCGCCGGGGCCTCCGTAGATCGTGTCACTGCCTCCGTCGCCGAGGATCTTGTCATCGCCGCTCAGGCCCAGGATCTCGTCGCTGCCGTCGCCGCCGTGGATCTCGTCCAGGCTCGAGCTGCCGACGACGAAGTCGTCCCCGCCGCCGGAGTCGACGTACGTCCCAGCCGCCGCGATACCCATGAGCTCGAGGTCGTCGCGGCCGGAGCCGGAGGTGACGACGAACTGCTGGTCCGGGCAGTCGCTCGAGGCGACGAACCGGTTGGCGCCCTCGCCGAGGTCGGCGACCAACGCGGTCATGCAGACCCCGCTCTGGTAGACACCGTCGTTGGCCGAGCCCATCGAGGCGACCACCGCGTCCAGCGCGCAGACGATCCCGGCCGTCACCGCCGCACAACCGTCCGGAACAGTGCCGAATCCCGGCCCGCTGTGTCCGGCGACCTCCGCGAACGTCACCGACACCGCGTCGTAGGAGAAGTCCCAGCCGATGGAGAGGTCGCCGGACGTGGCGGTGGCGTCGACCACGATGGTCGCCTCGGGCAGGCCGTACGACGAGGCCAGCTCGGCGGAGATCCACCCGACCTGCGCCGGCGACACCGCCTGGGCGGGCGACGCCGTCAGGGCGCCGAGGCCGACCGGCAGCGCGACCGCAGCCACCACACATCCCACGCGCCGTCCGAGACGGCCGACCTGCTTCCACATGTCCATGGGCAACGAGCATCGCGAGCCGACCCCGAGGAGGCCATAGTCGAGAAGGGCTATTGCCCGAGTCCTACTGGAGGACCTCCGCAGCCTCGAGCCACTCGAGCTCGAGCTCGTCCTTCTCGGCGGCGAGCGCCTGCAGCTGGGTGCTGAGCTCGGCCAGCCGCTCGTAGTCGTGCGCGTGCTCGAGCACCTCGGCGTTGAGCGCCGCCTCCTGCTCGGCGATCCGCTCGAGGCGCTTGTCGATGCGCGCGATCGTCTTGCGTGCGGTGCGCTCCTCGGCGCTGCCCGGCTTGGCCTTCGGCGAGGACGGTACGGCGGGCTCCGGCGTCTGCTCGGAGGCGGACGCCGCCTCGGCCTGGGCGAGCCCCTCGAGGTGCAGCGCCTCGGCCCGCCGCTCGAGGTACTCGTCGACCCCGCGCGGCAGCATCGAGATCTTGCCGTCGTCGAGCAGCGCCCACACGGTGTCGGTGACCCGCTCGAGGAAGTACCGGTCGTGCGAGACGACCACGAGCGTGCCGGGCCAGCCGTCGAGGAAGTCCTCGAGCACGTTGAGCGTCTCGATGTCCAGGTCGTTGGTCGGCTCGTCGAGCAGCAGCACGTTCGGCTCGGTCAGCAGCAGCCGCAGCAGCTGGAACCGGCGCCGCTCGCCACCGGAGAGGTCACCGATCCGGGCGGTCAGCCGGTCGCCGGTGAACCCGAACCGCTCGAGCATCGAGGTCGCGGTGATCTCGCCGTCCGCGGTCTTGGTGACCCGGCGGATCGACTCGACCGTCGGCAGCACCCGGCCGTCGGGGTCGAGGTCGTCGAGCTGCTGGGTCAGGTGCTGCATGGCGACCGTGCGCCCGACCTTCACCTTGCCCGCCGAGGGCGTGAGCTCGCCGGAGAGCAGCGAGAGCACGGACGTCTTGCCGGCGCCGTTGACCCCCACCACGCCGACGCGGTCGCCCGGGCCGAGCCGCCAGGTGGCGTGAGAGAGCAGCCGGCGCTCGCCGCGCACCAGGTCGACGTCCTCGACGTCGATCACGTCCTTGCCCAGCCGCTGCGTGGCGAACCGCTGCAGCTCGAGCCGGTCCCGCGGCGGCGGGACGTCCTCGATCAGCTGGTTGGCCGCGTCGATGCGGAACTTGGGCTTGGAGGTGCGCGCCGGCGGGCCACGGCGCAGCCACGCGAGCTCCTTGCGGACCAGGTTCTGCCGGCGGATCTCCGAGGCGGCCGCCTGGCGCTGCCGCTCGGCCTTGGCGAGCACGAACGCGGCGTACCCGCCCTCGTAGGCGTCGACGACGCCGTCGTGGACCTCCCAGGTCCACTGGCACACGGCGTCGAGGAACCACCGGTCGTGGGTGACGACGACGAGCGCGGACGTACGCCGGACCAGGTGCTGCGCCAGCCACGCGACGGCCTCGACGTCGAGGTGGTTGGTGGGCTCGTCGAGCACGATCAGGTCGTGGTCGCCGAGCAGCAACGCGGCCAGCGAGCAGCGGCGCCGCTCGCCGCCCGACAGACCGAGCACGGAGCGGTCGAGCGCCACGCCGGCCAGGAGCACCTCGACGACCTCGCGGGTGCGCGCGTCGGCGGCCCACTCGTGGTCGTCGCGGCCGCCGAGCACGGCCTCGCGCACCGTGTGGGTGTCCTCCAGCTCATCGCCCTGGTGGAGGTAGCCGATGAGCAGTCCGCGCTGGCGGGACACGCGTCCGGAGTCGGGCTCCTCGATGCCGGTCATCACCTCGAGCAGCGTGGTCTTGCCGTCGCCGTTGCGGCCGACGATGCCCACCCGCTCACCGGCGCCGATGCCGAGCGAGACCTCGGTGAGCAGCGGGCGCACGCCGTACGCCTTGGAGACCCGCTCGAGGTTGACGAGGTTGGTCGCGACGCTAGGCATACGACACCAGGTGAGCGCCCGCGACGGGGCCGTTGGCGGCGAGGACGACGGCGTGGCCGGCGCCGGACAGGTCGGCGGCCAGCGAGCGCGCGTGGTCGGCCGAGCCGCAGAGGAACACGCAGGTGGGACCGGAGCCCGACACCAGGCCGCGCAGCGCACCGGCCTCCTCCCCCCGCTCGATCAGCCGGCCGAGCTCGGGACGCAGGTCGATCGCGGCGGCCTCGAGGTCGTTGTGCAGGGCGTCGGCGAGCGCCCAGGTGTCGCCCGTGGCGATCGCCTCGAGCAGCGCGTCGGCGGGGACCGGCTCGGACGGGGCGTCGGAGAACATCCGGTCGAAGTGCCGGTAGACCTCGGGGGTCGACAGCCCGACGGCGGACGGCACGACGACCCACCACCACGTGCCGCGGTCGTCGACGGGGGTGACCACCTCGCCGCGTCCGACGCCGAGCGCGGTCCCGCCGAGCAGCGCGAACGGGACGTCGCTGCCCAGCTCGGCGGCCAGGCGGAGGAGGTCGTCGTCGGTCGTACCGAGGCCCCAGAGGCGGTCGAGCGCGACGAGCGCCGCCGCGGCGTCGGCCGACCCGCCGGCCATGCCGCCCGCGACCGGGATCGCCTTGGCGATGTGCACCTCGCCGAGCGGCTCGACGCCGTGGTGGGCGGCGAGCAGGCCGGCCGCCCGGTCGACGATGTTCTCGCCGCCCAGCGGCACGGCGTCGTCGTCCATCCAGTCCGGGACGGTGACTCCGATGCTCCAGTCGGGGGCCATCCGGGCGGTCACGTCGTCGTAGAGGCCGACGGCCTGGTAGACGGTGACCAGCGGGTGGTAGCCGTCCTCGCGGGGAGCGCCGACGCCGAGATGCAGGTTGATCTTCGCCGGGGCGCGCACGGTCACCTCCACGGCAGCCCCTCCGCGATGCGGGCGAAGTCCTCCACGCGCAGCGACTCGCCCCGGGCGAGCGGGTCGATGCCCGCGCGCTCGAGCGCGGCATCGACGTCCTCGGCGGGCGCGAGCGAGCGGAGCACCCCGCGCAGCACCTTGCGCCGGTGGGCGAAGGCGGCGTCGACCACCGCGAACACCTGCTCGCGCGTGGCGGTGGTGGTCGGCGGCTCGCGGCGGGTCCACGCGACCAGCCCGGAGTCCACGTTGGGCGCGGGCCAGAAGACGTTGCGCCCGATCGCGCCCGCACGGCGTACGTCGGCGTACCAGGCGGCCTTGACCGAGGGGACGCCGTACACCTTGGAGCCGGGGGCCGCGGCCAGCCGGTCGGCCACCTCGGACTGGACCATGACGAGCCCGCGCTCGAGCGAGGGCAGCAGCATCAGCAGGTGCAGGAGCACGGGCACCGAGACGTTGTAGGGCAGGTTGGCGACCAGGGCCGTCGGCGCTGGGCCGGGGACCTCGGTCACGCGCATCGCGTCGGCGAGCACGACCTCGAAGCGGTCGGCCTGCCCGGGCGCGTACGTCGCGATCGTCTCGGGCAGCCGGGCGGCGAGCACCTCGTCGACCTCGATCGCGACCACGCGCCCGGCCACCTCGAGCAGCGCCAGGGTGAGCGAGCCGAGTCCGGGGCCGACCTCGACCACCACGTCGTGGTCGGTGACGCCGGACTCGCGGACGATGCGGCGCACGGTGTTGGCGTCGATCACGAAGTTCTGCCCGCGCTGCTTGGTGGGTCGCAGGTCGAGCTCGGCGGCGAGCGCCCGTACGTCCGCCGGTCCGAGGAGCCTCGGACCAGCGGAGGTGTCAGACATGTGCGCCAGCGTAGTCAGGGCGCCCGCGGGACCTATGCCCCTGGTCGCCGAGCCCGCTGCGAGCGACGGTGATGACGTCCACGCACTCCGGGAGGCGCCATGTGGACCTCGACCACTCTCGCGGGCGCTGCGGTCGCGATGACCGCGCTCCTCACCACCAGCGTCGCGACGCCGGCGGGCGCCGATCCCACGCGCCAGGAGCCCGCCCGGGTGGCGCTGGCCGACGGCACGGGCGACGTGTGGGTCATCGGCCCGGGCGAGGACGACTGGGACCCCTTCGGGGAGCGGGCGACGATCGACACCGTCGCCGGGACGGCGCGGCACCGGGCGCATGCGGTGACCGCCTCCCTCGCCTTCCTCGACCTCCGCCGGGTGCAGTCGAAGGACTTCGACGTCCGGATCCGCACGGGCGCCGGCACCTACCGCGCCATCGTCTCGACGGACTCGGAGCACCCCGAGGGCCGGCACCGCCTGATCGACCGGTCCGAGTCGAGGGTCGCCTGCCCGGGGCTGGCCCACGACATCGACTACACGGCCGACACCGTGCGGGTCCGCGTTCCGCGCAGTTGCCTCGGGGCCCCGCCGTGGGTGCGGGTCGCCCTGAGCGCGTACCTGTTCCGGATCTGGGACACGCTCTCGGACAACCCGCACGACGACGGGCCTGAGGCGACGCTCACCGAGCGCCTGCCCCACGAGTGAGTCGAGGCTCAGGCTCAGGTGGGCAGGCCGAGCGCGCGGGCGCAGCCCGGCCAGGCGCCGTAGCCACCGGAGGCGTTGCGCAGCTTGGTGGCGATGGCGATCTGGGTCTCCCGGCTGGCGTTGCTCGGCAGGCCGGAGCCGCCGTACGCCTGCCAGGTGCCGAGGCTGAACTGGAGGCCGCCGTAGTAGCCGTTGCCGGTGTTCGTGGCCCAGTTGCCGCCGGACTCGCACTGCGCGAGCCGGTCCCAGACGCTGTTGCCCGACGCGAAGTTGGTCGCGGCCGGCTGCTCCTTGGTGCCGACCTTGACGATCTCGTCCACGGGCTGGCGCAGGACCTTCTGGCTCAGCACCTTGCGCACGGTGATCTTCCCGTTGCGGTAGACGATCCGGTAGGTCACGTCGCGCAGACCGGTCTTGCCCTCGCGGACGACGTCGGTCTCGCCCTGGTACATCGAGCCGTCCTGCTGCTCGACGGTGCCGAAGTCCACGACCTCGCCGTCGACGTGCTTGGTGACCACCTTGAC
>NZ_JANINT010000103.1 GCF_024509035.1 Nocardioides sp.
CTACGACCACGTGGGCTTCCGCAGCAACGGCAGCGAGTACGTCCTCGACGTGTGACGGCTCAAGCCGTGGTGGCCGCGACCCAGCGGTCCAGCACGGCACGCGCGGCACCGGAGTCGATCGCCTCCGCCGCTCGCGCGATGCCGCCCGCCAGGGCGGCGACCGGCTCGTGCTCGGGGGTGCTGTGCACCGCCAGGGCGGCGCCGGCGTTGAGCAGGACCGCGTCGCGCACCGCGCCGGTCTCCCCGTCGAGGACCCGCCGGACCACCGCGGCGTTGAAGGCGGCGTCGCCCCCACGGAGGTCGTCCGCACCCGCCCGGGCGATGCCGAGCTCCCGCGGATCGACCACGGACTCGGTGGCGACGCCGTCGTGCACCCGCCAGACGACCGAGGTGGTCGTCGTCGTCAGCTCGTCGAGCCCGTCGTCGCCGCGGAACACCCATGCGTCGACACCACGGCGGGCGAACACGCCCGCCATCGTCGCCAGCTGGCCCTCGTAGGCGCAGCCGATGGCCTGCGCGCCCGGACGGGCCGGGTTGGCCAGGGGGCCGAGGAGGTTGAACGTGGTGCCGATCCCCAGCTCGCGCCGCGGCACGGCGGCGTGGCGCAGCGCGGGGTGGAACGCGGAGGCGAAGCAGAACGTGATCCCGGCCTCCTCGGCGACCGCGGCCACCCGGGCCGGCGGGAGGTCGAGCCGTACGCCGAGCGTCTCGAGCACGTCCGCCGTCCCCGCCTGCGAGGACGCCGACCGGTTGCCGTGCTTGACGACCCGGGCGCCGGCGCCGGCCGCGACGATCGCCGACATCGTGGAGATGTTCACCGACATCGAGCGGTCCCCGCCGGTCCCGACGACGTCGAGCGTGCGGCCCGGCACCGAGATCGGGGTCGCGACGGCGTACATCGCCTCGACCAGTCCGAGGACCTCGTCGATCGTCTCGCCCTTGGCCCGCAGGGCAACGGCGAAACCTGCGACCTGTGCCGGGCTGGCCTGCCCGGAGAGGATCTCGCCCATCGCCCACGCGGTCTGGTCAGCGCTGAGGTCGGCCCCGGCGACGAGCGCGCCGAGGACCTCGGGCCAGGCCGTCATCGGCGGGTCACGTGCGCGCGGGCGCGTGCGGGCGGAGCAGCGACACCACGGTCTCGGCGAGCTGGATGGGGTCCAGCGGGTGCGGGACCGCGGCCTCGGCGCGCGACCACGTCGCGAGCCAGGCGTCCTGGGGCCGGCCGGTGAGCACCACGATCGGCGGGCACTCGTAGATCTCGTCCTTGAGCTGCTTGGCGATGCCCATGCCACCGGCGGGCACGGCCTCGCCGTCGAGGATCGCCAGGTCGATGCCGCCGGCGTCGAGGTTGGCGATGACGACCGGCTCGGTCGCGACCTCGACGTACTCGAGCTCGGGGAGGTCGGGGTGCGGGCGGCGGCCGAGGGCCACGATGACCTGCTGGCGGGTGTTCACGTCGTCGCTGTAGACCAGCACCCGCAGGGCGGTCCGGGAGGAGCTCGAGTCGGTCACGCCCGCGATGCTACTAGGGCGCGTCCGCGCGAGATGCGGCGTCCCCGGCTGCGGCGCGCTCCCGCGCCTCGAGGAGGTCCAGACGCCGGTCCTCGCGGGCCGCCTCCTTCATCGAGGCGCGCACCCACTGGGTGAACAGCGCGGCGAACAGGATCACCGCGATCAGGTCGCCCGACCCCCAGAGGATGCCGCCTGCGAGGTGCTGGTCGTCGGCGGGGTCGGGGAGCCAGACGCCCATCGGCCCGTCGTGGAGGTCGGGGTACCAGGAGCCGCCGAGCAGCTCCTCCTGGCCCATGATCGTCACGCCCAAGAACGCGTGGAACGGCAGCGTCAGCACGACGAGCAGCATCCGGAACGGGTAGCTGACCCGTCCGGGCACCGGGTCGATGCCGAGGATCGGCCAGAAGAAGAGCGAGCCCACCAGCACCAGGTGGACGTGCATCATCTCGTGGACGTACGCCGAGTGCAGGCTCGCGGCGTACCAGCCGGAGAAGTACAGCGCCCACGGCGAGACGACGTACACCGCCAGCGTCAGCGGCGGGAACGACAGCACCTTCGCCACCCGGGAGTGCAGGACCGCGAGCAGCCACCGCCGCGGCCGCGGCGGGAGCGTGCGCAGCGCGAGCGTGACCGGGGCGCCGAGCGCCAGCGCCATCGGCACCAGCATCGACAAGATCATGTGCTGGACCATGTGGACGCTCAGCAGCGTCAGGTCGTAGGTCGCGAGCCCGGAGCTGGTGGCGACGAAGAACGAGCCCATCCCGAGCCCGACGAACGCCAGGGTCCGCCCGATCGGCCAGTGGTCGCCGCGGCGCCGCAGGACCGCGGTCCCCCACAGGTAGAGACCCGCGACCCAGACCGTCAGGACGAACGACACTGGCTCGAGCGACCACTCGCTGAAGAGGCTGGTGGCAGTGAACCGGGGAAGGTCGACGGTGCCCTCGGCGAGGGCCGCGACCGCGGTGTGGAGCACGGTCTGAACTCTAAGACCATGAGACACGGGCCCCCCGGGGTGCCCTCCTGCCCGAGTCACGACATAATGACGCCCGTGGCGACTGCAACCGCGATTCCGGCATCCCGTCTACACGGGCACCACGACCGTCCGAGCATGGTCAGCGTGGGGACGATCATCTGGCTCTCCAGCGAGCTGATGTTCTTCGCGGCGCTGTTCGCGTCGTACTTCACGATCCGGGCCGTGAGCCCCGATCTGTGGGCCCAGAGCACCGAGCACCTCAACGTGCCGTTCGCCTCGATCAACACGACGATCCTGGTGCTCTCCTCGCTCACCTGCCAGCTCGGCGTGTTCGCCGCCGAGCGGGGCCAGGTCGGCCGCACCGGCTCGATCTTCAAGGTCTCCGGCTGGGGCCTGCGCGAGTGGTTCGTGCTGACCTACCTCATGGGCGCGGTCTTCATCGGCGGCCAGGCCACGGAGTACGCCGAGCTCGTCCGCCACAACGTCACGATCCAGGACTCGGCCTACGGCACGATGTTCTACCTCACCACCGGTTTCCACGGTCTCCACGTGACCGGCGGGCTGATCGCCTTCCTCTTCGTCCTCGGCCGCACCTTCGTGGCGCGCAAGTTCACCCACGAGCAGGCCGTGAGCGCGATCGTCGTCTCCTACTACTGGCACTTCGTCGACGTGGTGTGGATCGGCCTCTTCGCGACCATCTACCTCGTCCAGTAGTCCCGCCCGCAGACCGACCAATCGCAAGGACTCAATTGTGCGTCTCCTGAATCGCTCCGCAGGTCGCCTCTCCCGGCACCGCCGCGGGCCGCTCGCCGGCCTGGCCGTCGTGCTGCTGGGCTTGCTCATGACCGGCGGTCTCTACACGGTCTTCTCCCCCGCTCAGGCCGGCTCCGCCGCGTCCAGCGAGGAGCAGATCGCCCAGGGCCGTGAGCTGTTCCTCGTCAGCTGCGCCTTCTGCCACGGTCAGAACGGCGAGGGGCTGCGCACCCAGCAGGGCAACGGCGATGAGACCCAGTTCGGACCCACGCTGGTCGGGGTCGGCGCGGCCGCGGTCGACTTCCAGGTCAGCACCGGCCGCATGCCGATGTCGCGTCCGGGTGCCCAGGCGCCCCGCAAGCCGGTGGCGTTCAGCGACGACGAGATCGCCGCGCTGGCGGCGTACGTCGCCTCCCTCGGCCCCGGCCCGGCGATCCCGGACGAGAGCGACTACAGCCTCGAGGGGATGTCCGACGAGGAGCGTCAGCAGGCCATCACCAACGGCGGTCAGATCTTCTTGACCAACTGCACGGCCTGCCACAACTTCGAGGGCTCCGGCGGCGCGATGCCGCGCGGCGGTGCCGCGCCCCAGATCCGTGGCGTCGAGCCGCGCCTCATCTACGAAGCCATGCTCACCGGCCCCGGCCAGATGGACTCGTTCTCCAACGGCAACCTCTCCCCCGAGGAGAAGCGCGACGTGATCGCCTACCTCGGCTCGATGGAGGACATGCCCAACTACGGCGGCTTCGGCCTCGGCGGGCTCGGCCCGGTGGTCGAGGGCATGGTCGCCTGGGTGTTCGGCATCGGCCTGCTGGTGGGCGCCGCGGTCTGGATCGCGGCCCACACGACTCGTTCGACGAAGAAGAAGGTGGATGCGTGAGCGAGAGTCACGACAACCAGCACGCTCACGAGCTGACCAACGTGCCGGACCCGGCGGTCGTCAACGACCTCTACGCCGACCCGGGGCTGCCGGAGCACCAGTGGCGGCCGACCGACGTCGACGCGCACGCCGAGAAGCGTGCCGAGCGCCAGGTCGCGACCCTCTTCGGGCTCTCGGCCATCTGCACGATCCTGTTCCTGGTCTCCTACTTCGCCTTCGACATCGGGGACGATCCCGACGTCGTGGGTGGCTTCGGTGCCTCCAACCTGTTCCTCGGGCTCTCTCTGGCCGGTGCCCTGCTGTTCCTCGGCTCGGGCATCATCCAGTGGGCGCGCAAGCTGATGGCCGACCACGAGATCGTCGAGTACCGCCACCCGGCCGCCTCGTCCGACGACGACCGCGAGGCGACTCTCGCGGCGCTGAACGCCGGCCTCGAGGAGTCCGGCATCGGCCGTCGCCCGCTGGTGCGCAACTCGCTGCTCGGCGCTGTCGGGCTGCTCGGCCTGCCGGCCGTCGTCGCACTGCGCGACCTCGGCCCGACGCCCAGCCAGGTCGAGAAGAACGCCGACTACCCCGGCGCCGGCCTCGAGCACACCTTGTGGGCCAAGGGCGTCCGCGTCGTGCGCGACGTCGTCGGCACCCCCATCCGGCCCGGCGACGTCGAGATCGGTGACCTGTTCAACGCCGAGCCCGAGACGCTCTTCAACGGCGGCGAGGACGGCGAGCCGCTGGAGGGCCTCGCCCTCCAGGTCGGCAAGTCCAAGGGCGCGGTCGTGATGATCCGGATGGCTCCCGAGGAGATCATCCCGGGCGAGGGCCGCGAGAACTGGTCGGTCGACGGCATCGTCTGCTACTCCAAGATCTGCACCCACGTCGGGTGCCCGATCTCGCTCAACGAGCGCAAGACCCACCACCTGCTCTGCCCGTGCCACCAGTCGACGTTCGACCTGGCCGACTCGGGCCGCGTCATCTTCGGCCCCGCTGCGCGCGCGCTGCCGCAGCTGCCGCTCGCCGTCGACGAGGAGGGCTACCTCATCGCTCAGAGCGACTTCACCGAACCCGTGGGACCGAGCTTCTGGGAGCGTGGCTGATCATGGACACCACCAAGGTCGCCAAGACCAACGCCACCACGGCGGCGACCGCCAAGAAGCCCAACCGGGCCGGCGCGGTCGCGGGCTGGGCCGACGAGCGGCTGGGTCTGGCCACAGCGATGAAGAAGAACCTGCGCAAGGTCTTCCCCGACCACTGGTCGTTCATGCTCGGCGAGATCGCGCTGTGGAGCTTCGTCGTCCTGCTGCTCACGGGCGTGTTCCTCACGCTGTGGTTCACCCCCAGCATGGGCGAGGTCCAGTACAACGGCTCCTACGACCAGCTCCGCGGCATCCACATGTCCGAGGCCTACGCCTCGAGCCTGCGGCTGTCCTTCGACGTGCGCGGTGGCCTGCTCATGCGCCAGATGCACCACTGGGCCGCGATGCTCTTCGTCGCCTCGATGATGGTGCACCTGCTGCGCGTGTGGTTCACCGGCGCCTACCGCAAGCCGCGTGAGCTCAACTGGGTCATCGGCTGCCTGCTGCTGATCCTCGGCACGCTCGAGGGCTTCACCGGCTACTCCCTGCCCGACGACCTGCTCTCCGGCACCGGCATCCGCGCCGCGGACGGCTTCGTGAAGGCCACCCCGGTGGTCGGCAGCTACATGTCGTTCTTCATGTTCGGCGGCGAGTTCCCGGGCGAGTCGATCATCCCGCGCCTCTACACGGTCCACGTGCTGCTCATCCCGGGCCTGCTGCTCGCGCTGATCGCCGCACACATGTTGCTGCTCGTCTACCACAAGCACACCCAGTGGCCCGGTCCCGGCCGCACCGAGCAGAACGTCGTGGGCTTCCCGATGCTGCCGGTGTACGCCGCCAAGGCCGGCGGGTTCTTCTTCATGGTCTTCGGCGTCACCGCGCTCATGGGTGCGCTGTTCACGATCAACCCGGTGTGGAAGTACGGCCCCTACGACCCGTCGAAGGTGACCGCAGGGTCCCAGCCCGACTGGTACATGGGCTGGCCCGACGGCGCGCTGCGCATCATGCCCGGTCTCGAGACCCACATCTGGGGCATCACGATCAGCTGGAACGTGATGCTGCCGATCCTGATCCTGCCGGTCGTGATGTTCACGATCCTGCTGCTGCTGCCGTTCATCGACGCCTGGATCACCGGCGACAAGCGCGACCACCACCTGCTGGAGCGGCCGCGCAACGCGCCCACCCGCACGGCGCTGATGGTCGCCCTGATGACCATGTACGGCCTGTTCTGGATCGCCGGCGGCAACGACATCATCGCGATCAAGCTGCACGCGAGCATCAACCAGATCACCTACTTCCTCCGGGTAGCGGTATTCGTCGGTCCGGTGATCGCGTTCGTCGTGACGCGGCGCTGGTGCATCTCGCTGCAGCGCAAGGACAACGAGACGCTGCTCCACGGCTACGAGACGGGCATCATCATGCGGTCTGCCGAGGGCGGCTACTCCGAGCGCCACCTGCCGCTGCCCGAGTCGCGTGCCTACGCGATCGCCGCTCGTGACCGCGACCCGGTCATCGACGGTCACCCCGGGGCCGAGGTCGACGCCAACGGCGTCCCGGCCCCGACCGGTGGTCGGCTCGCGGCGCTCCGGCACCGTCTGCGCACCGTCTGGTACGCCGACAACGTCCAGAAGCCCACCCCGGCGGAGCTCGAGGAGGGCCACCACCACGCGGAGCACGAGCACGAGCTCCAGGCACCCGTGGAGGGCCACGCCGCCGACGGCCACCAGTTCGACGGCCACCACGCGGTCGAGGACGAGCACCTCCGCTCGCACTGATCACCACCACGTTGACCCGCCCGAAACTTTCGGGCGGGTCAACGTCATTTGGAGTGCTCTGACCAGGCCCGGCGCAGGATCCGGTCGGCGTCCTGGTTCCGCCCGTAGACGTTGTTCTTCCTGAAGACCAGGACCGTCCAGCCGTGCTCGCGCCGACACCACTCGCGTCGATCGGTGTCGTGCTCCTCGACGCTCTCGTCGTGGAACTCCTCCCCGTCGTACTCGGCGCCGAACAGACGATCCGGGAGCCCCATGTCCAGGTAGAACCAACCGCC
Organism: Nocardioides sp.; assembly: GCF_024509035.1. GTDB lineage: Bacteria > Actinomycetota > Actinomycetes > Propionibacteriales > Nocardioidaceae > Nocardioides. Next base: position 7,239 of record NZ_JANINT010000103.1, read on the forward strand.
GTCGGGCGCCCGCACCGGGACCTGACACTGCGGCCGCGGCACCCCGCCCTCGATCCACCGCAGCCGCAGCGCACTCTCTCCCGGTGACTTCGCCATCGGATCGACGAGCGGCACGAGTGCGCGCAGCTGCACCACGCCCCGGTAGCGACCGAAGCGCAGGACCGCCAGCTCCAGCTCGTCCTGCGTGAAGCGGCGCAGCCCGGCCAGGCTGTCCATGGCGGCCAGCGCCTGGTCGACGTGCAGCAGGCGCCCGAGATCGCACGCGGTCCGAAGCGGGGTCGTCACCCGCACCCCGTCGAGGACTGCGACGTCCTCCGCAGCCAGCCGACGTTCGCCGCTGTCGACCAGCCCGTTGCGGAGTCGATAGCCGGGCGGGCAGAAGACCTGAACCGCGGGGGTGACGAGGTGATCCCCCGGCGCGAGGATCATGTTGGCGCCCCACAGCCATCCGGCCGTCCGATCCGTCACGACACAGTCGGGCGGCACCACGAGTCGCAGCACCGCCAGCCGGAGGCTCAGACCATCGGGCAGATCCGGGGCGTGGTAGACGCCCCGGATCGGGTGTCCGAGCAGGCCGGCGCGGCACCATCGACGCAGCCAGCCGTACGACGCCCCCTCGGCCACCGCCTCGCGGGCCGTGAACGGCACGGATCGCTCGAGCAGCCGCTCGAGGACCGTGAGCTCTTCCCCACTGGGATCCTGGATGACTGACATGGGCGGAGCGTGCCCCGATGGGCGCCCCCTCCCCCAGGCACAGCCCACACCTGTGGAGAAACGTTGACCCGCCCGAAACTTTCGGGCGGGTCAACGTC
>NZ_JANINT010000104.1 GCF_024509035.1 Nocardioides sp.
TCGAGAACCTCGATCCGATGGGCGTGCACACCGGCGACTCGATCACCGTCGCCCCGGCGATGACGCTGACCGACCGCGAGTACCAGCGGCTGCGCGACCTGGCCATCGGCATCATCCGCGAGGTCGGGGTCGACACCGGCGGCTGCAACATCCAGTACGCCGTCAACCCGGCCGACGGCCGGATCATCGTCATCGAGATGAACCCACGGGTCTCCCGCTCGAGCGCGCTGGCCTCCAAGGCGACCGGCTTCCCGATCGCCAAGATCGCCGCCAAGGTCGCCATCGGCTACACGCTCGACGAGATCGCCAACGACATCACCGTGCGCCCCGACGGGCAGAGCACGCCGGCGTCCTTCGAGCCCACGCTCGACTACGTCGTGGTCAAGGTGCCGCGCTTCGCGTTCGAGAAGTTCCCCGGCGCCGACCCCACGCTGACCACGCACATGAAGTCGGTCGGCGAGGCGATGGCGATCGGGCGCAACTTCACCGAGGCGCTGCAGAAGGCGCTGCGCTCGCTGGAGAGCCGCACGGCCGTCTTCGACTGGGAGAAGGACTGGGTCGACCTCGACAAGGACGCGCTCCTCGAGGAGGTCCGCCGGCCCCACGACGGGCGTCTCAAGAAGGTCATGGACGCCATCCGGGCCGGCGCGACGCCGGAGGAGGTCTTCGGGGCCACCGGCATCGACCCGTGGTTCGTCGACCAGCTCGTGCTGATCAACGAGATCGCCGTCGAGGTCACCGCTGCGCCCGAGCTGACGCCCGAGCTGCTGCGCAAGGCCAAGCGGCACGGGTTCTCCGACTTCCAGATCGGCAAGATCCGCGGCATGACGCCCGCGGTGGTGCGGGGCGTGCGCCACGCGCTCGGCATCCGGCCGGTCTACAAGACCGTCGACACCTGCGCGGCCGAGTTCGCCGCGGTCACGCCGTACCACTACTCCTCCTACGACGAGGAGACCGAGGTGCAGCCGCGGGAGAAGGAGGCGGTGATCATCCTCGGCTCCGGGCCCAACCGGATCGGCCAGGGCATCGAGTTCGACTACTCCTGCGTGCACGCCGCGCTGGCGCTGTCGGAGGCCGGCTACGAGACCGTGATGGTCAACTGCAACCCCGAGACCGTCTCCACCGACTACGACACCGCCGACCGGCTCTACTTCGAGCCGCTCACCCTCGAGGACGTCCTCGAGATCGTGCACGCCGAGCAGGCCGTCGGCCCGGTCGCGGGCGTGATCTGCCAGCTCGGTGGGCAGACACCGCTCAGCCTCGCGCAGGGCCTGAAGGACAACGGCGTCACCGTCGTCGGCACCTCGCCCGAGGCGATCCACCTCGCCGAGGAGCGCGGCGCGTTCGGCCGCGTGCTGCACGAGGCCGGGCTGCCGGCTCCCAAGCACGGCATGGCGACCAGCTTCGGCGAGGCCAAGGAGATCGCCGACGAGATCGGGTTCCCGGTGCTGGTGCGCCCGTCGTACGTCCTGGGCGGCCGCGGCATGGAGATCGTCTACGACGACGCCGCGCTCGAGGGATACATCCAGCGGGCCACCGAGATCAGCCCGGAGCACCCGGTGCTGGTCGACCGGTTCATCGACGACGCGGTCGAGATCGACGTGGACGCGCTCTACGACGGCGAGGAGCTGTTCCTGGGCGGCGTGATGGAGCACATCGAGGAGGCCGGCATCCACTCCGGCGACTCCTCGTGCGCGCTGCCGCCGATCACGCTCGGGGACGCCGAGATCCGCCGGATCCGCGAGGCCACCGAGGCGATCGCCCGCGGCGTCGGCGTGCGCGGCCTGCTGAACATCCAGTTCGCGCTCGGCTCCGACGTGCTCTACGTGCTCGAGGCCAACCCCCGCGCCAGCCGCACGGTGCCGTTCGTGTCCAAGGCGACGGCGACGCCGCTGGCCAGCGCCGCGGCGCGGATCATGATGGGCGACACCATCGGGCGGCTGCGCGAGGTCGGCATCCTGCCGGCCACCGGTGACGGTGGCTCGCTGCCGCCGGGCCAGCCGATCGCGGTCAAGGAGGCGGTGATGCCGTTCAACCGCTTCCGCACCCCCGACGGCCGTCAGATCGACACGGTGCTCGGCCCGGAGATGAAGTCGACCGGTGAGGTGATGGGCCTCGACGCCGACTTCGGCACGGCGTTCGCCAAGGCGCAGGCCGGGGCGTTCGGCGCGCTGCCCACCTCCGGGCGGGTGTTCGTCTCGGTGGCCAACCGTGACAAGCGCAACATGATCTTCCCGATCAAGGTGCTCGCCGAGCACGGTTTCGAGATCCTCGCGACCCAGGGCACCGCCGAGGTGCTGCGCCGCAACGGCGTCGCCGCGACCGTGGTGCGCAAGCACTTCGAGGGCGCCGGGCCCCACGGCGAGAAGACCACCGTGCAGCTGATCCTCGAGGGCGAGGTCCAGCTGATCGTCAACACCCCGCACGGGTCGACCAGCGGCAGCTCGGTGCGTCTCGACGGCTACGAGATCCGCACGGCCGCGATCATGGCCAACATCCCGTGCGTGACGACGATCCAGGGCCTCGGTGCGGCGGTGCAGGGCATCGAGGCCGTGCGTCGGGGCGACATCGGGGTCCGCTCGCTGCAGGACTGGGCGAGCGTCATCGCCGATCCCTCCGAGACGCGCTGACGTGTACCGGTCGCTGTTCGACCGGGTGCTGACCCGGACCGACCCGGAGCGCGCGCACCACGCCGCGTTCCGGGCGATCCGGGCGGCCCGGCCGGTGACGAGCCGCCGTCGTCCGCCGGGCAGCCCGGTCGACGCGCTCGGGCTGAGGTTCCCCAACGTGCTCGGCCTCGCTGCCGGCTTCGACAAGAACGCCGTCGGTATCGACGGGCTCGCCGCGCTCGGCTTCGGCCACGTCGAGGTCGGCACCGTCACCGGGGAGGCCCAGCCGGGCAACCCCCGGCCGCGGCTGTTCCGGCTGCCCGCTGACCGGGCGATCGTCAACCGGATGGGTTTCAACAACGACGGCGCCGAGGTGGTCGCCGCCCGCCTCGCCGCGCGGGCCCGGCGCCTCGCCGAGCGCGACCGCCGGGGGCCGGTGCTCGGCGTGAACATCGGCAAGAGCAAGGTGGTCCCAGAGGACGAGGCGGCGCGCGACTACGAGAAGTCGGCACGGCTGCTGGCGCCGTACGCCGACTACCTGGTCGTCAACGTCAGCTCGCCGAACACGCCCGGGCTGCGCAACCTCCAGGCGGTCGAGAAGCTCGAGCCGATCCTCACCTCGGTGCAGGCGATCGCCGCCCGGGACGAACGGCGCACGCCGCTCCTGGTCAAGATCGCTCCTGACCTCTCCGACGAGGACGTCCTCGCCGTGGCCGACCTCGCGCTCGCGATCGGGCTCGACGGCATCATCGCCACCAACACGACGATCTCCCGCGCGGGCCTGCGCACGCCGGCCGAGGAGGTCGAGGCGATCGGCGCGGGCGGGCTGTCCGGGCGGCCGCTCACCGAGCGCTCGCTCGACGTCCTGCGACTCCTGCGTGGGCGGGTGGGTCCGGATCTGACGCTCGTCGGCGTCGGCGGGATCACGACCGCTGCTGACGCCCGGGCCCGCCTCAACGCCGGGGCGACCCTGCTCCAGGCCTACACCGCGTTCATCTACGAGGGCCCGCTGTGGCCCCGCCGCATCCTTCAGGGAGTCCAGCCGTGACCTTCGGAGCCCGCCTGCACGCCGCCGTCGCCGACCGGGGCCCGCTCTGCGTGGGCATCGACCCGCATGCCGCGCTGCTCACCGAGTGGGGGCTGGGCGACGACGTCGCGGGGCTGGAGACCTTCGCCCGCACCGCGGTCGAGGCGATCGCTCCGGTCGCGTCCGTGGTCAAGCCGCAGTCGGCGTTCTTCGAGCGGTTCGGCAGCCGGGGGATCGCGGTGCTCGAGCGCGTGATCGCCGACTCCCGCGCCGCCGGCGCGCTCGTCCTGCTCGACGTCAAGCGCGGCGACATCGGGTCGACGTCCCAGGCCTACGCCGACGCCTACCTCGACCCCGGCTCGCCGCTGGCGAGCGACGCGATCACGGTCAGCCCGTACCTCGGGTTCGGATCGCTCGACCCGTTCATCGACACGGCGCGGCGGCATGACGCCGGCGTGTTCGTGCTCGCGCTGACCTCCAACAAGGAGGGCCCCGAGGTCCAGCACGCCCGGGTCGGGGACGGCGCGGATGACGGCACGGTCGCCGGCCGCATGCTCGAGCACCTGCGCCATCTCAACGCGGGTGCCCAGCCGCTGGGCAGCTTCGGCGCGGTCGTCGGGGCGACCATCGGGTCGACCCAGGAGGACCTCGGGTTCAACGGGCCGGTGCTGGCCCCCGGCTTCGGGGCCCAGGGCGGCACGATCGAGGACGTGCGCCGTCTCTTCGGGGCGGCGGCCGCGGTGCTGCCGAGCTCCTCGCGCGAGGTCCTGCGGCTGCGAGACCCCGAGGCCATGCGCGACGCCGTGCTGCGGATCAACCACGAGATCCGCGCATGATCCGGGCATGATGCGGGCGTGAGACGCGCACTGGCGGCTGCCGCCCTGGTCCTGCCGCTCCTCGCCGGCTGCGGGGGCGACCAGCAGGACGCCTACTGCGGTGCGGTGAAGGACCACCAGCAGGAGCTCGGCGACCTGGTCGGGAGCGGCGCGCCGGACGCCTTGCTGAAGGCGCTCCCGGTCTTCCGCGACCTCCAGGCAGAGGCGCCCGACGACATCACCGACGAGTGGCAGCAGGTGGTCGGCCGGATCTCCGCGCTCGGTGACGCGCTCGACGACGCCGGCGTCAACCCGGCGACGTACGACCGCGACCACCCGCCGTCGGGGCTCACCGCGGAGCAGAAGGCGCGCATCGACGCGGCCGCGAAGGAGCTGGGGAGCGGCACCACCCTGCGTGCGCTGCAGGACCTGGACCAGCACGCACGCGACGTGTGCCACACCGCGCTCACCCTCTGACCCGACCCGATTGCTGGGCGGTCGCGCTTCTGACTAGTGTGACCTCTCACCGGCTCGGGCCGGCACGCCCACCCCGCTGACCGAAGGACCTCACGCTCGTGGCTCTGCCTCCGCTCACCCCCGAACAGCGCCAGGCGGCCCTCGACAAGGCCGCTGCCTCCCGCAGGGAGCGGGCCGAGGTCAAGAACCGGCTGAAGAACTCCGGAGCCTCGATCGTCGACGTGCTCGAGGAGGGCCAGCGCAACGAGGTGATCGGCAAGATGCGCGTGGTCGACCTGCTGCAGTCGATGCCCGGGCTCGGCAAGGTGCGCGCCCGCCAGGTGATGGAGCGCCTCGGCATCGCCGAGAGCCGTCGGGTGCGGGGGCTGGGGACCAAGCAGGTCGCGGCCCTCGAGAAGGAGTTCGCCGCGCGTGACTGACGCGCCGACCCATCCCGCGCGTCGTTCACGCCTCCTGGTCCTCGCCGGGCCGACCGCTGTCGGCAAGGGCACCGTCGCCGCCGAGGTGCGCCGCGCCCACCCCGAGGTCTGGATCTCCGTCTCGGCCACGACCCGGCCGCCGCGCCCGGGGGAGGAGAACGGCGTCCACTACTGGTTCGTCTCCGACGAGGAGTTCGACGCGATGGTCGAGCAGGACAACCTGCTCGAGTGGGCGGTGGTCCACAAGGCTGCCCGGTACGGCACCCCGCGTCAGCCGGTCGAGCTGGCGCTGGCCTCGGGTCGCCCGGCGATGCTGGAGATCGACCTCCAGGGCGCGCGCCAGGTGCGAGAGACCATGCCCGACGCGCTCTTCGTGTTCCTCAAGCCCCCGTCGTGGGAGGAGCTGGTGCGCCGCCTGGTCGGCCGCGGCACCGAGAACGAGGAGGAGCGCGAGCGGCGGCTGGTCACCGCGCGCGAGGAGCTGGCCGCGGAGGCGGAGTTCGACGTGACGATCGTCAACCACGAAGTTCACGCCGCCGCTGAGGAGTTGGTAGCCTTGATGGAGCCATCCCCAACAGATTCGTGAGGCTATTAGCGTGTCCGGACCCACCATCGCGGCCGAGGGCGTCACCAACCCTCCGATCGACGAGCTGCTGACGAAGACCGACAGCAAGTACAAGCTGGTCCTCTACAGCGCCAAGCGCGCCCGGCAGATCAACGCGTACTACTCCCAGCTGGGCGAGGGCCTCCTCGAGTACGTCGGGCCGCTGGTCGACACGCACGTGCAGGAGAAGCCGCTCTCGATCGCGCTGCGCGAGATCAACGAGGACCTGCTGACCTGTGAGGACATCGACCCCGCCGAGCTCGCCGCGGAGGAGGCCGCCGCGTCGGCCGCCGCCGCGGACGCCGGGAACTCCTTCAGCGAGTGATCCACTGAGCGCCAGCAGCACCCACGAGGCCGCCTCCCTGTCCGGGGGGCGGCCCGCTGCTCGTCCGGGACCCTCCGTGGTGCTCGGCGTCGCGGGCGGCATCGCGGCGTACAAGTCCTGTGAGCTGCTGCGCCGGTTCACCGAGTCGGGCCACGACGTGACCGTCGTGCCGACGGCGGCGGCGCTGGAGTTCGTCGGCGCGCCGACCTGGGCCGCGCTCTCGGGCAAGCCGGTCGCCACCGACGTGTGGACCCAGGTCCACGAGGTGCCGCACGTGCGCATCGGCCAGTCCGCCGACCTGGTGGTGGTCGCGCCCGCGACCGCCGACCTGATCGCCAAGGCCGCGCACGGCATGGCCGACGACCTGCTCACCAACACCCTGCTCACCGCGCGCTGCCCGGTGGTGCTCGCCCCGGCGATGCACACCGAGATGTGGGAGCACCCCGCGACCCGCGCCAACGTCGCCACGCTGCGCGAGCGCGGCGTCCTGGTGATCGAGCCCGCCGAGGGCCGGCTCACCGGCGCCGACACCGGCAAGGGCCGGCTCCCCGAGCCGGCCGAGATCTTCGAGGTCTGCCAGGAGGTGCTGTCCGGGGCCACCACGTCCGCCGACCTCGCCGGTCGGCACGTGCTCGTCACCGCCGGCGGCACGCGTGAGTACCTCGACCCCGTGCGGTTCCTCGGCAACCGCTCCTCCGGGCTGCAGGGCTACGCGTTGGCGCGAGCCGCGGCCGCGCGCGGCGCCGAGGTCACCCTGGTCGCCGCCAACGTCGCGCTGCCCGATCCCGCGGGCGTCAAGGTCGTGCGGGTCGAGACCACCGGCGAGCTGCGCGAGGAGGTGCTCGCCGCGGCGCCGTCCGCCGACGCCGTCGTGATGGCCGCCGCCCCTGCCGACTTCCGCCCGGTCGACGTCAGCGGGGCGAAGATCAAGAAGTCCGCCGACGGGTCGGCGCCCGAGCTGCGGCTCACCCAGAACCCCGACATCCTCCACGAGATCAGCACCCAGCGGGTCCGTCCCGGCGCGATCATCGTCGGCTTCGCCGCCGAGACCGGTGACGACACCGGCACCGTCCTCGAGCTCGGCCGGGCCAAGCTGGCCCGCAAGGGCTGTGACCTGCTGGTCGTCAACGACGTCGGCGGAGGAGCGGTCTTCGGCAGCCCCGACAACGAGGCCGTGATCCTGGGCGCCGACGGGTCGGCCGTCGACGTACCGCGCGGCTCCAAGGCAGCGCTGGCCCGCGTCATTTGGGACGAAGTGGCCGCCAGGCTGCAGGATTGAGACCGCCGTCCCGCGATCCGGGACGGTCGATATCGTGAGATGCACCGCCCGCATGGGCCTACCTACACCAGGAGCGCAAACGTGACCGGACGCCTCTTCACCTCGGAGTCCGTGACCGAGGGTCACCCCGACAAGATCGCCGACCAGATCAGCGACTCGGTCCTCGACGCGATGCTCGAGCAGGACCCCACGAGCCGGGTGGCCGTCGAGACGCTCCTGACGACCGGCCTCGTCGTGGTCGCCGGCGAGGTCACCACCACCGGGTACGTCGACGTCAAGGACGTCGTGCGCCGCCGGATCATCGACATCGGCTACGACTCCTCGATCAAGGGCTTCGACGGTCACTCCTGCGGAGTGATGGTCGCCATCGGTGGCCAGTCCGGCGACATCGCCCAGGGCGTCGACACCGGCCACGAGAGCCGCACCGGCTCGGTCGACGCGATGGACAAGCAGGGCGCCGGCG
>NZ_JANINT010000105.1 GCF_024509035.1 Nocardioides sp.
GCAAGCTCGTCGGCGAACTCGGTGAACGCCGCGAACGGCGGCGGGCAGGAGAGCGAGAAGTGCTTGGCGTAGGCGGAGTAGTAGAAGACGAACCCGTGGTGCTTCACCGCGGGGATCTGGTAGCTGATGACCTCCTCGGCATCGGCGGGGACGCCGGCGAGGATCGCCGCGCGCACCTGCTCCAGCACGGCGCGCTGGTCGCCGGGGCGTGAGGCCAGGTAGTCCTCGACGGTCCGGAAGTCTGTCTTCGCCATGTCAGGTCCTCTCTCGTGGACTGCCGATCGTGTGGTCAGACCCGGCGGGCACGCGGGAATCATCGCGGCTTGCGGGCGATCGGCGGCCGACTCAGGTACCCCAGGGACGGGTGGGAGTGATCCAGGTCTCGCGCCCCGTGGGAAAACGGGACCTAGGTCCCGGACGACGGGTCGGGAGACCATGCCGTCGGACCAGGGCCCTGGTTGAAGGTTCTATCCGTGGACATCCTCGACGTCGCACGGTGGCAGTTCGGCATCACCACCGTCTACCACTTCCTGTTCGTGCCCATCACGATCGGCCTCTCGCTGCTCGTCGCGGTGATGGAGACCATGTGGTTGCGCAGCGCGAAGCCCGAGTGGCTGCGGCTGGCCAAGTTCTTCGGGAAGCTCTTCCTGATCAACTTCGCGCTCGGCCTGGTGACCGGCATCGTCCAGGAGTTCCAGTTCGGGATGAACTGGTCGGACTACTCCCGGTTCGTCGGTGACATCTTCGGCGCGCCGCTGGCCGTGGAGGCGCTGCTCGCGTTCTTCCTGGAGTCCACGTTCTTGGGGATCTGGATCTTCGGCTGGGACCGGGTGCCGCGCAAGCTGCACGCCAGCTGCATGTGGCTGGTCCACATCGGGACCCTGGCCTCGGCCTGGTTCATCCTCGCCGCCAACTCCTGGATGCAGCACCCCGTCGGCTACGAGTACAACCCCGACACCGGCCGCGCGGAGCTCACCGACTTCTGGGCGGTGATGACCAACAAGGTCCAGCTGGTCACCTTCCCGCACGTGGTCGCCTCGGCGTACATGACCGCGGCCGCGTTCATCCTCGGCATCAGCGCCTGGCTCTACACCAAGAAGCGCTTCGAGCAGGACCGGTCGATGTACCGGATGGGCATCCGGCTCGGCGCCGTGGTCGCGCTGGTCGCCGGCCTCGCGGTCTCGATCACCGGTGACTTCCAGGGCAAGATCATGACCGACGTCCAGCCGATGAAGATGGCGGCCGCCGAGGCGCTCTACGAGACGGAGGCGTCGGAGGCGCCGTTCTCGCTGTTCACGATCGGCACACCGGACGGCAAGGAGGAGAAGTTCTCCATCACCGTGCCCGGACTGCTCTCGTTCCTCGCCACGGGACACTTCGACGGCAAGGTCGAGGGCATCAACGACCTGCGCGAGCAGTACAAGCAGGAGTACGGGCAGGACCCGGGCGCCGCGTACTACTCCCCGGGCGACTTCACGCCGTACATCCCGGTGACCTACTGGTCCTTCCGGTTCATGATCGGGCTCGGCCTCGTCGTGGCCGCGGGCGCCGCCCTCGTGCTGTGGCTGACGCGCAAGGGCCGGACGCCGACCGCGCGCTGGTTCGGTCCGGCCGTGATCGCGCTGCCGGTGATCGCCGTCGCCGCGAACTCCTTCGGCTGGATCTTCACCGAGATGGGCCGCCAGCCCTGGGCGGTGTTCGGCCTGATGACCACGGCGCACGGTGTCTCGCCGGGCGTCAGCGAGCTCGAGGCCTGGATCTCGATCATCGTGCTCACCCTGCTGTACGCCGTGCTGGCGATCGTCGAGGTCGGCCTGCTGGTCAAGTACGTCAAGGTGGGAGCCGACCCGTTCGAAGAGCCTCCGAGCCCGACACTGGGTGGCAGTGACGAGGACGAGGACCGACCCCTGGCGTTCGCCTACTAAGCGAGAGACGGATCGATGGAGCTCACCACAGTCTGGTTCACCCTGATCGCCGTCCTCTGGATCGGCTACTTCACCCTCGAGGGGTTCGACTTCGGCGTCGGCATGCTGCTGCCGGTGCTCGCCCGCAACGACCGCGAGCGCCGGATGATGATCAACACCATCGGCCCCCACTGGGACGGCAACGAGGTGTGGGTCCTCACCGCGGGCGGTGCGACCTTCGCGGCCTTCCCCGAGTGGTACGCGACGCTGTTCAGCGGGTTCTACCTGCCGCTGCTGCTGATCCTGGTCGCCCTGATCGTGCGCAACCTGGCCTTCGAGTACCGCCACCAGCGGCCCGAGAAGGCGTGGAAGGACCGCTGGGACCTGGCGATCATCGTCGGGTCGTTCCTGCCCGCGATCCTCTGGGGCGTCGCGTTCGCCAACATCGTGCGCGGCGTGCCGATCGACGAGACCAAGGACTTCACCGGCAACCTCTTCACGCTGCTGAACCCCTTCGGCCTCCTCGGTGGCGTCGTCACCCTGCTGCTGTTCCTCACCCACGGCGCGATGTTCGTCGCGCTCAAGACCGACGGCGACATCCGCCTGCGCGCCCGCGCGCTGAGCGTGCAGCTCGGGCTGGGTGCGGCCGTGGCCGCGGTGGTGTTCCTGATCTGGGCGCAGGTCGAGACCGGCAACGTCGGCTCGGCGGTGTTCTACGTGCTCGCGGCGCTCGCCCTGGTGGGCGGCATCTTCATGGCCCGCGCCGGTCGTGAGGGCTGGGGCTTCATCGGGACGTTCGCGGCGATCGCGCTCGCGGTGGCCGGGCTGTTCGTCGGGCTGTTCCCCGACGTGATGCCCTCCACCACGGACGCGGCGTACTCGCTCACCACCACGAACGCGTCCGCCACGGACTACACGCTCAAGGTGATGACGATCGTCGCGGCGATCTTCGTGCCCATCGTGCTCGCCTACCAGGCGTGGACGTACTGGGTCTTCCGTCGGCGGATCTCGGAGCACCACATTCCCGAGGCAGAGCTGGAGGCCGCGGGCCGGTGAGGCCGGGCGACCCCCGGCTCCGGAGGCAGCTCGCTCCGGCCCGATCGCAGCTCGCGGTCGTCCTGGCCGCCGGCGTGGTCGGCAGCGTGCTGCTGGTCGCCCAGGCCTGGGCGGTCACCGAGCTGGTGCTGGCCGCGCTGCACGACGGCGACGTGGGCCGCTGGGCGGCCCTCGTCGTCGCGGTCTTCCTCGCCCGGTCGGTGACCGGGTGGACGACCGACACGATGGCCGCCCGGGCGGCGGCGGTCGTCGGCACCGACGTACGGCGGCGGGTCGTCGCGGCGATCCTGCGCTCCGACGGCGCCCGGTCCTCCGGCGAGCTGGCCACGCTGGCGACCCGGGGGGCCAGCGCCGCTGAGCCCTACCTGACGCGCTACGTGCCGGCACTCGTGCTGGCCGGCGTTCTTCCGTGCGTGACCCTGGTCGCGATCGCCACGCAGGACCCGATGAGCGCGCTCATCGTGGTGTGCACGCTCCCGCTGATCCCCGTCTTCGGGATCCTGGTGGGCCTGGCGACCCAGGACAAGGCCCGCTCGCAGTGGCGCGCGCTCGCCTCGCTGTCGGGCCACTTCCTCGACGTGATGCGCGGCCTGCCGACGCTGGTCGCGTTCCGCAGGGCGGGCGCCCAGGCGGGCACGATCCGCGGGGTCACCGACCGCTACCGCCGGCGCACGATGGACACGCTGAAGATCGCCTTCGCCTCCTCCGCCGTGCTCGAGCTGATCGCGACGCTCTCGGTCGCCCTGGTGGCCGTCACCGTCGGCCTGCGCCTCGCGAGCGGCAGCCTCGACCTGGAGACCGCGCTCGTCGTGCTGCTGCTCGCGCCCGAGGCCTACTGGCCGCTGCGCCGCGTGGGCGCGGAGTTCCACGCCGCCGCCGAGGGCGTCGCGACGTTCGAGGCCGCCAGCGAGCTGGCCCAGGAGACAGCCGAGCAGAGCGCCGACACCGACGTACGCCGGGCCGGCTCGATGTCCGTGCAGGGCGTGACCGTCCTGCGTCCCGGCCGGACCGTGCCGGCTCTCGAGGACGTCACCATGACCGTTCCCGACCGTGGTGTCACCGCCGTGGTCGGCCCCTCGGGCTGCGGGAAGTCCACGTTGCTCGCGGTGCTGGCCGGCCTGCTGGAGCCCACGTCCGGCGTCGTCCACGGGCCCGCGCGCAGCCAGATCGCCTGGCTGCCGCAGCGGCCGGTGTTCGTGGCCGGCACCATCGCCGACAACCTCCGTCTGGCGGTGCCCGACGCGGCCGACGACCGCCTCTGGGACGCCCTGCGGCGGGTGGCGCTCGAGGAGCGCGTGCGCGACCTGCCCGCCGGGCTCGACACCGCGCTCGGCGAGGACGGCGCCACCCTGTCCGCCGGCGAGCGGGCCCGCCTCGCGCTGGCCCGCGTCGTGCTCGCGGACCGGCCGTGGGTGCTGCTCGACGAGCCGACCGCCCACCTCGACCCGCTCACCGAGCAGGTCGTCGCCGACACCGTCCAGGAGCTCGGCCTGACCCGCGCCGTGGTCGTCGTCGCGCACCGGCCCGCCCTGGTCGCCCTCGCCGACCACGTCGTCGCGCTCACGCCGCCGGAGCCCCGTGCCGGGGTGCACGAGGCCGCCGGAGCCCTGGCCGGCGCCGGCGCTGTCGCCCGACAGCCGTCTCCCTCCGAGGTCGCGGCCGAGGCGCGACGCGGACGCCTGGTGCTCCCGACGCTGGTCGGTGGGCTCGCCTCGGCCTCCGGCGTCGCGCTCACCGCGACCGCAGGCTGGCTGATCGTGCAGGCCTCGCACCGGCCGCCGGTGCTCACCCTGCTGGTCGCGATCGTCGCGGTGCGGACCTTCGGGCTCGCCCGCCCGGCGCTGCGCTACCTCGAGCGGCTGCGCTCGCACGACGTCGTGCTGCGGATGCTGGCCGAGCGTCGCGTCGAGGTCTACGACGCCGTCGTGCCCCTCACGCCCGGGGCCCTCGGCCGGCGGCGTGGCGACGTGCTCGCCGCGATCGTCGACGACGTCGACTCGGTGCTCGACCGGGAGCTGCGGGTGCGGATGCCGGTGCGCGGCGCGTTCGTCGTCGCGGTGCTCGCCCTGGCGGTGTCCGCACTGATCGAGCCCCGCTCGGTGTTGGTCGTCCTCGGCACCTTCGCGATCGGGGGCGGCCTCGGCTACCTCCTGGCCCGGACCGGCGCCACGCGTGCCGAGCGGCGGGCGGTGACGACCCGCGCCCGGCTCTCCGATGTCGTCGTCGAGGTGACCCAGACCGCCAGCGAGCTCACGATGTGGCAGGCGGAGGAGCGTGCGCTCGACTCGGTCTCCGCGGTCAGCGACGAGCTCGGTCGGGCGACGGTCGCCTCGGCCACCTGGCTCGCCTGGGCCCGAGCGGTGACGCTCGCGGTCTCCGGCGTCGGGGTCGCGGCGATGGCCTGGCTGCTGGCCCCGGTCACGGCCGACGGGTCGCTCTCCGGCCCGCTGCTCGCGCTGCTCGTGCTGATGCCGCTGGCCCTGGCCGAGATCACCTCGTCGCTGGCCGACGCGGGCGCGCTCTCGGCGCGCACCGAGGCGGCCGAGGCGCGGCTGGCCCGCATCGCGGCGACGCCTCCCGCGGTGGCCGACCCCGACCACCCGCGGGCGGCCGAGGGCGGCGACGAGGTGGGGGTGGAGCACGTCTGGGCGTCCTGGGACGACCGGGTCGCGCTGCGCGACGTGTCCCTGGACCTGCGACCCGGCGACCGGGTGGCGGTGGTGGGCCCCACCGGCTGCGGCAAGAGCACGCTGGCCTCGCTGCTGATGCGGTTCGTCGACCCCGCCCAGGGGACGGTGCGCCTGGGGCGGCACTCGCTGCGCGAGCTGGCGCTGGACGACGTACGTCGCACGGTCGGGCTCGTCGACGACGACCCGCACGTCTTCTCGACCACGCTGGCCGAGAACGTCCGCCTGGCGCGCCCCGGGGCGACCGACGCCGAGGTCGAGGACGCCCTGCGTCGTGCCCGTCTGGGCGACTGGCTCGACTCGCTGCCCGCCGGCCTGGACAGCTGGCTCGGGGACGGTCACGCCGGCGTCTCGGGCGGGGAGCGGGCCCGGATCGCCATCGCCCGGTCGCTGCTCGCCGACCAGCCGGTGCTGGTGCTGGACGAGCCCGCGGCCCACCTCGACGGCGCCACGGCGGAGGCGCTGGCCGCCGAGGTGCTCGGTGACGATGCCGGGGGTGATGCTGGGGGTGAGGAGCGGCGTACGGTCTTGTGGATCACCCACGCGAACGCCGGACTCGACCGGGTCGACCGCGTCCTCGACCTCGGTGCTGGTAGAACAAGGGCATGAGCACCGCCCCCGAGGCCCCGCCGAAGATCCGCGTCTACCTCCTCGACGACCACGAAGTGGTGCGTCAGGGCCTGCGCGCGCTGTTGGAGAGCTCCGGCGACATCGAGGTCGTCGGTGAGTCCGGCTCGGCGACCGACGCCAGCCACCGCATCCCCGCGCTGCGCCCCGACGTCGCGGTGCTCGACGCGCGGCTGCCCGACGGCTCCGGCATCGAGGTCTGCCGCACCGTACGCGCGGTCGACCCGAGCATCTCGGCGCTGATCCTGACCTCCTACGACGACGACGAGGCGCTGTTCGCCGCGATCATGGCCGGCGCGGCCGGCTACGTGCTCAAGGAGATCAAGGGCTCCGACCTGGTCTCGGCGATCCGCCAGGTCGCGGCCGGCAACTCCCTGATCGACCCCACCCTCACCGCGCGGGTGCTCGAGCGGGTGCGCAACCCACCGACGACCGCGCCGGAGCTGGCGGAGCTGACCGAGCAGGAGCTCAAGCTGCTCGGCTACATCGCCGAGGGCCTCACCAACCGCCAGATCGGCGAGCGGATGTACCTCGCCGAGAAGACGGTCAAGAACTACGTCTCCAGCATCCTGGCCAAGCTCGGTCTCGAGCGGCGCACCCAGGCCGCCGTGCTCGCCAGCAAGCTCCTCGGCGGCAACTGAGCCGCTGATCCGTCGGTCGAGCCTGTCGAGACCCCAGAGGGCGACCGACCACGCCGAGCGCACACCGCTGCTCGGGCTGCGGGGATCTCGACGAGCTCGATCACCGGCCGCGCCGTCAGCGCAGGGGCACCCGCCACACGAACGACGTGCCGCGCGGCTGCCGGGGGCCGAGCTCGAACGAACCGCCGAGGGCGTTGGCGCGGCGGCGGGCGTTGCGCAGCCCGCTCTCGGCGCTGACCGCACCGAGCCCCACGCCGTTGTCGAGCACGGTCAGCCGCACCTCGCGGTCGTCGACGGCCAGCTCGATCTCCGCCTCGCTGGCGGCCGCGTGGCGAGCGAGGTTGGAGAGCGCCTCGCGCAGCACCGGTAGCAGCTGCTCGCGGACCTCGGGAGGTACGGCGCTGTCCACCGGGCCGGCGGTCTGCACGCTGGGGTCGAACTTCAGCAGCGGCGCGTACTCCCGCGCCAGCTGACGCAGGTCGGCGCGCAGCGACGGAGCGTGGCCGCGGTGCTGGAGCTCGAAGATCGTGCCGCGGATGTCCTTGATCGTCATGTCGAGGGCCTCGACGGCGTGGTCGATCCGCTCGGCCACGTCCGGGCTCGTGGCCATCGATCCGGCGCCCTGGAGCTGCAGGCCGGTGGCGAAGAGCCGCTGGATCACCAGGTCGTGGAGGTCCCGGGCGATCCGCTCGCGGTCGGAGGTGACCGCGAGCTCGGCGCGGTCCTCGATGGCCTGGGCCCGGTCCAGTGCGAGGCCGGCCTGGTCGGCGAAGGAGGCGAGCAGCGCTCGCTCGTCGAAGGCCAGGGGCGGCGTACCGCCCTCGAACAGGATCACCAGGAGGCCACTGCCGACCAAGTGGGTGCGCAACGGCACCAGCAGCGCCTCGAGCCCGCCGATGGTCAGGTCGACCGGCGAGGCGTCGCCGCGCGGCCAGACCTCGTCGCCGAGGAGCTCCAGCGCATCCTCGACCTGGGCCTCGTCGGCGTCGTCCACGGCGGTGGTGTGCACGGCGACGCCGTTGTCCAGCCGCAGCACCGAG
>NZ_JANINT010000106.1 GCF_024509035.1 Nocardioides sp.
CTCACCGAGCAGCAGGTCGTGATCCTGCCCGCCGGCCACCCGCTGACCGCCCACGACCAGCTGTCCCTGAGCGACCTCGACCACATCGAGGACCTGCCGGCTCCGAGGTGGCCCGACCACGAGGGCGAGTACGCCGACGGTCCCGGTCCGGCCGTCCGCGACACCGCCCAGCTGCTCCAGCTGATCTCCCTGGGCCGCACCTACCTGGTCGCCCCCGAGTCGGCCCAGGCCCAGCTCGGCGGCGGTGTCACGACCCGCCCGATCGCCGACGCGCCGCCGGTCAGCACGCTGCTCGCGTGGCCGCCGCAGAGCCGGTCGCTCGACCTGGCGGCGTTCGTCGAGACCGCTCTCGACCTGTAGCCGCGGCGCCGGTCGCGGCGCCCGGAAAACGGGAGGAGATCTGTCGGTGGTCGGGCATAGCGTGGACGGACCATGACCCTCACCGCACCCGTCGCCACCACACCGGACCAGCACCCGACAGCCCCGGTGGTCGACCCGTCGCGCAGGATCGGCCCGCAGCGACTCAAGAGTCCCCTGGCGATCGCCGCGCTGGGCGCCTCGGCGGTGGCCGCGATCGGCATGACGCTGGGCACGGTCGTGGCCGGTCGGCTGGCCGAGGACCCCACGCGGGCTCTGGTCTGGCTGCTCGCGCTCTGCGTCGTCGGCGCCGCGATGGTCGACACGGCGGGCAAGGTCGCGTGGGTCGGCTGCTCCGACCGCGCCGAGGGGGTGCTCCGCGAGGACCTCCTGCGCGCGGCGCTGAGCCAGCCCCTGTCCGCCCTCAGCGAGCAGGCGGTCGGCGAGGTGCTCGACCGGATCGACGACGACACCCACGAGGTCGGCAACCTCGTGCGCTGGCAGATCTGGATGCTCGCCCGCGCGATCTTCAGCGCCGTGCCGATGTGGATCGTGGCCGGGCTCACGTGGTGGCCCGCGTTCGTGCTCTTCCCGGTGCTCGCGACGGTCACGTGGGTGGCCATCCGCTCGCTGCTCGGCGAGATCTCGCGGCGCAAGGTCGTCGAGGAGATGGCCTGGACCGACCACGCCGCCGTCCTCGAGGAGGGCATCGCCGGACGTGACGACCTGCGCACGAGCCTGGGCCAGGCCCACGTGCTGCGCCGCGTCGCGCGGCTCTCGGCCGACGTGCACGAGAAGTTCCGCGCGGTCGTCCTCGTCGAGAACCGTCTGGTCCGCCGCGCCGGCGTGCTGCTCCACGGCCTGCTCGCCGCCATCGCGGTCGCCGGGGTGGCGCTGACCGCCGGCGGCAGCTTGTCGGTCGCCGAGGTGGTGACCCTGTTCCTGGTCACCTCGACGTTCGTCGGCCAGATCGCGATGGCCGCCAACCACCTGCCCGACCTGCAGGCCGGGCTCGGCGCGGTGATCCGGCTGCGCCAGATGCTCGCCGTCCCGCCCGAGCCCGAGGGCGGCCGCGCGCTGCCCGACGGGGCGCTCGACCTCGAGCTGCGCGGCCTCGACTTCGCCTACGCCGAGGGTGCCTTCGCGCTGCAGGACATCCACCTGCGCGTGCCGGCGGGCGAGACGATCGCGCTGGTCGGGCGCACCGGCTCGGGCAAGTCGACGCTGGCTGCGCTCGTCTCTCGCGCGATGGAGCCGCCTCGAGGCACGGTGTTCCTGGGCGGGGCCGACGTACGCGACCTCGACCTCCAGGTCCTGCGCCGCGCGGTCGGCGTGGTCACCCAGCGCACCGAGATCCTCGCGGGCACCCTCGCCGAGAACATCGCGCTGTTCGCCGACCTGCCGCGCGCCAGGGTCGAGGCGGCCGTCGTCGAGCTGGGCCTCGACGCGTGGGTCGCCGGCCTGCCCGACGGGCTCGACACGCTCCTCGGTCCCGGCGGCACCTCCCTGTCGGCGGGGGAGGAGCAGCTCGTGGCGTTCGCGCGCCTGTTGGTGCGCGACGTGCGCGTCGTGGTCCTCGACGAGGCCACCGCGCGCATGGACCCACTCACCGAGCTGCGCGTGGTCGCCGCCGCCGACCGGCTGCTCACGGGCCGCACCGGCATCCTCGTCGCCCACCGGCTCTCCACGATCGAGCGCGCGCCGCTGGTGGCCGTCCTCGACCGCGGTCGCGTCGTCCAGGCCGGCACCCGCGCCGAGCTCGCGGCCGTCCCCGGACGGTTCCGCGACCTGCTCGCGGCCAGCCGCACCGAGCCGGGGCACGACCTGCCCGCCGGCGAGGGGCTCGACGCCAAGGGGAGTGCCGCGGCCGAGCTGTCCGAGGAGACCGTGGCCGGCGTCGGCGTGCGCCGTCGCTCCGGGCCGGCCCCCGAGGTCGACGAGGTCGGCACCGGCCCCTCGCTGGCCCGCGGCATCGCCCACGCGCTCGCCGTGCGCCCCGCCTGGGGGGTCATGGGCGCCGCACTGTTCCTGCTCGCGTCGCTCACCGGGGCCCAGGGCGCCGTCACCGGCCTGCTGTGGGGTCACATCGTCGAGGACCTGCGCCAGGGCGGCAGCCCCACGTGGTTGACCGGCGCCGTCGTCGTGAGCCTGCTCGCCGCGCCGGTGATGCTGGCCAACGCCTTCTACCGCTACCCGCGCTGGTGGATCGAGGTGATGCTGCGCGCCCGGATGGCCGTCCTCCACGGCCAGACCCAGGAGCGCCGGCTCGTGCGCACGCCTCCCGGTGAGGTCGTGGCCCGGTCGATGGACGCCGATCGCTACGCGCGCTACGCCGACCGGTGGGTCGACTTCGTCAACGGCCTGATCATCGCGAGCATGACCGCGATCCTGGCCGGCACCTGGATGGCGGGCGCCGTCCTGCTGACGGTCATGGTCACCTCGGCGCTCGCCTCGACGCTCGGCCGCCCGATCGCCGGCCGGTCGGCGGCAGCGTCCTCGACCGCCCGGGCCGGGTTCGGCCGCGCGCTCGTCTCGGCGCTCGACTCGGTGCGCACCGTCAAGCTCGCCGCCGCGATCCCGGAGGTCCACGCCCACCTGCGGCGCGTCGACTCGGGCCGCGTCGCGGCCGCTGTCAAGGAGCACCGCGTGCAGGCCGTCCTCGACGGCGTGCCGATGGTGATGGTGCAGGGCGGCGTGGTGGCGGCGTGGGCGATCTACTTCGCCGACGGGTGGAGCCTTGCGATCGCGCTGCTCGTGGCCAACGCCGTCGGCGGCTTCGACTGGTTCGGCCGGGTGGCGGGGATGGTCGTTACCGAGGCGCCCGGCACCCGCGCCTGGCAGAAGGAGACCAGCCGGTTCGCCGCCGGCGCCGACCTCATGGACCTCCCACCGGGGGTCGACCTCGTCCGTGGCGAGGCCCCCGAGCCGGCGCCGGTGCAGCGCGTGCCGCTGGAGCGGCTGGAGCTGTCGGGCTTCTCCGCGATCCACGACGACGGCACGATCGGCGTCACCGACGTCGACCTCAGCGTCGAGGCCGGTGAGCTGGTGCTGCTGGTCGGCCAGGTGGGGTCGGGCAAGTCCAGCCTGCTCTCGGCGCTCGCGGGCCTGATCGAGCACTCCGGCGGGCTGCGCTGGAACGGCCAGGAGGTCACCGACCCCCAGGGCTTCCTGCGGCCCGCCCAGGTCGCCCACGTCGCCCAGGTGCCGCGCGTGCTGTCGGGGAGCTTCTCCGACAACGTGCTGCTCAGCCACCGCCGCGCCTTCGACGACCCGGTCGCCGCCGCCCGGCTCGACCGCGACATCGAGGAGGCCGGCGGCAAGGACGCCCTGGTCGGCCACAGGGGCGTGCGGCTCTCCGGCGGACAGGTCCAGCGCCTCGCGCTCGCCCGGGCGCTCGCGGCCGATGCCGAGCTGCTGCTCGCCGACGACGTCTCGAGCGCCCTCGACGCCGCCACCGAGATCGAGCTGTGGGACGCGCTGCGCGAGCGGCGTACGACGGTCATCGGCGCCTCGGCCAAGCGCGCCGCCCTGGCGCGTGCCGACCGGGTCGTCGTCCTGGTCGACGGCACCGTCGCGGCGGTGGGCCCCTGGAGCGAGATCGGCTCGACCTGGGGTCACCTGGCGGGCTGAGGTCTCATCGGTTCCCGCGTGTGTGTCGTATCCGCCCGTCGCTGTTCGTAGCGTAGGCAGCGGCGGACATCGGGTCCGCCCACACGAAGGAGCCCCGGATGCCGCACTACCTCATCTACTTCAACCAGCAGTGGGTCGGCGACCACGACGAGGCATGGTTCGAGGGCCGCATCGAGCCGTCCCGGGCCGTCGTCCGGGAGATGCAGGACCAGGGCGTGCTGATCTACGCCGGTGGACTGGTGGAGGAGCTGGAGGAGGCGGCCGCCGCGGACGCCACGAGCGGTGAGGTGATCATCACCGATGGTCCGTTCGCGGAGACCAAGGAGTGGCTCGGTGGGCTGACGATCGTGGACGTGCCCGACGACGAGGCGGCCCGGGCCTGGGCGGGGAGGGTTGCTGAGGGATGCGGCTGGCCACAGGAGGTGCGCCGCTTCAAGGCCGGCTCGTTGCAGGCGGTCGTGCTCGGAGGGTGAGGCCTGCCCGCGCCGAGCTGCGTCCCCGTCGAGGTCATCCGCAACCGCTCACGTCGCCGGCTCGAAGAGCTCGACCAGGTTGCCGTCGGGATCGCCGAGCAGGACCTGCTTCCCGCCCGGACCACTGACCAGGTCGCTGAGCAGCGGCACGCCCGCGGCGCTGAGCCGCTCGACCGCGGCGTCGAGGTCGTCGACGATCAGGTGGATGCGGTTGCGGCCGGGCCTGTCGATGTCGGGTGGGGTGGCCCGAGCGCCGGAGCTGCCCGGACCGGACAGCAGGACGCGCAGGGCGCCCCGGGTGACGTCGGCGAACGCGGGCGCCGGGTGGCTGCGCACCGTGAACCCGAGATGGGCGGTGTAGAAGTCGACGGCCGCCTGCACGTCGTCGACGACGTAGCGGACGCTGCCGAATGTGCTCTCGTCACTCATGGGGCCTACCTCCTGTGTCTGATTGGCTCGGTGCGGGGGTGGCGGTCGCTCCCAGGGTGGGGATCAGCTGGCGCACCCGGGTGTCGATGTCGGTCGAGATCGACACGAACGTCGAGTAGTCCCCAGGCCCACGGGCGCCCGCGGGGTCGCGGACGCTCCAGTGCGCGCGGTGCCGGGTGATGCGGGCCGGGAGGTGCTCGCGAGCCTTGTCGCACACGGTGATGACCCGGTCGAAGCCGTGACCGGGACCGGCGACGTCTGCGATCGAGCGGGGCGCCTGATCGCGGATGTCGATGCCGTACCGCTCGTGCAGGACGCGGACCGCGTGGGGGTGGATCCGGTCCTTGGGCGAGGTGCCGGCGCTGGCCACGGTGACCCGGTCGCCGGCGAGGTGCCTCAGGAGAGCCTCTGCGATCGGTGACCGCGCGCTGTTGCCCGTGCAGACGAACAGGATCCGCGGCGCGCCGACCGCGACACGTGGGGGAGTCGGAGCCGCCTGCAGCCAGGGGTGCAGTGCCGCGCCGACGTGGGACAGGCCGTCGGCGCACCGTTCGAGATCCAGGTGGTAGTAGCTGTCCCGGCCGTCGTGGCTGCTGCGCCGGGCCCTCACCAGGCCGCCGTCGCGGAGCAGCCGGAGGTGGTAGGAGACGAGGTTCTGGGGCTGGTCGACCAGCTCGACGAGCTCGCGCACCCGTCGGTCGCTGCGGGCGAGCTCGCCCAGGAGCTGCCACCGCACGGGGTGCGCGGCCAGCTGGAGGAACTGCGGCGGGGCACTCGCCGCGGAGTCGGCCTTGGCCATGGCTCAGAAAGTACATCAAACAGGATTGATGCGATAGGCCTCCGCACTCCGACGAAGCGGGAGTACGCCGGGCCAGCCGGTAGATTTCGCGCAGTGTCCGACACCCGCCCCCGCCGTACGTTCGCCGTCATCAGCCACCCCGACGCGGGCAAGTCGACACTGACCGAGGCGCTCGCGCTGCACGCGCGGGTGATCACCGAGGCCGGTGCCGTCCACGGCAAGGGCGACCGGCGCGCCACGGTCTCGGACTGGATGGCGATGGAGAAGGCCCGCGGCATCTCGATCACCTCGGCCGCGCTGCAGTTCGTGTTCCACGACCACGTGATCAACCTCGTCGACACGCCTGGGCACAGCGACTTCTCCGAGGACACCTACCGCGTGCTGTCGGCCGTCGACTCCGCGGTCATGCTGGTCGACGCCGGCAAGGGGCTCGAGCCGCAGACGCTGAAGCTCTTCAAGGTCTGTGCGCTGCGCGGCATCCCGGTCATCACCGTCATCAACAAGTGGGACCGCCCCGGTCTCTCGGCGCTCGAGCTCATGGACCTGATCCAGGAGAAGATCAAGCTGCGGCCCACGCCGCTCACCTGGCCGGTCGGCGAGGCCGGCGACTTCCGCGGCGTCGTGGATCGCCGTACCGGCGAGTTCGTGAAGTACACGCGTACGGCGGGCGGCGCGACCCGCGCGCCCGAGCAGCGGCTGAGCGCCGGGCAGGTGCCCGAGGAGGACCAGCGCCCCTGGGCCGAGGCGATCGAGGAGCACGAGCTGCTCACTCTCGACGAGGCCGACCACGACCAGGAGCGGTTCCTGGCGGGGGAGACCACCCCGGTCGTGTTCGCCTCGGCGCTGCAGAACTTCGGCGTCGCCCAGCTGCTCGAGCTGCTCCTCGACATCGCGCCCGGCCCCGGCGCGACCGAGGGCGTCGACGGCGCGGTGCGCCAGGTCGGCGACGACTTCAGCGCGTTCGTGTTCAAGGTGCAGTCGGGCATGAACAGCGCCCACCGCGACCGGCTCGCCTACGCCCGCGTCGTCTCCGGGACCTTCGAGCGCGGCATGGTCGTCACCCACGCCGGCACCGGCCGGCCGTTCACGACGAAGTTCGCGCAGTCGGTCTTCGGCCGCGAGACGACCGCCGTCGAGACCGCCGAGGCCGGGGACATCATCGGCTTCGTCAACGCCCAGGCGCTGCGCGTGGGCGACACGGTGTACGTCGGGGAGCGCATCGAGTACCCGCCCGTGCCGAGCTTCGCGCCCGAGCACTTCGTGACGGCCAGCGCGGGGGACATCGGCCGGTTCAAGCAGTTCCGGCGAGGCATCGAGCAGCTCGACCAGGAGGGCGTGGTCCAGGTGCTGCGCTCGGACCTTCGGGGTGACCAGAACCCGGTGCTCGCCGCGGTCGGCCCGATGCAGTTCGAGGTCGTCGAGGACCGGATGACCAACGAGTTCAACTCCCCGATCCGGTTCTCCCGCCTCGACTACCAGGTCGCCCGGCGCACGGACGCCGCCGGAGCCGCGGCCCTCGCAGGGATGCGTGGCGTCGAGGTCCTCGAGCGCAGCGACGGCACCCACATGGCGCTGTTCGTCGACCAGTGGCGCGCCAGCGTCACCGCCCGCGACAACCCCGAGATCATGCTCGAGGCGCTGCCGGCCGGCGGGAGCTGACCGACCTCGCGCTCGCGTGCGTAAGGCGCCGCGAGCGGGGTAGACCTAGGGCGTGACCGCCGTCCTCCTCTCCCTCGCTGTGCTCGCCTTGATCGGCTTCAAGATCTGGATGAGCTGGCTCGACCACCGCTACACCGTCGAGCTCGCGACACGTTCCGAGGAGGAGTTCAACGTCGCAGGCCTCGACAAGGCGGCCGAGGTGAGCCGGCACGCCTGGTGGGGCAACGGCCCCTGGCGGATGCGCCGCCTGCGCCGCAAGCTCGACGACGCCGCGGTGAAGATCGCGCGGTTCGAGCAGGAGCAGCGCGAGCGCAAGCGCCGAGCTCAGCCGTAGCTCAACTGGCGGCCACGGTCGTGGCCAGCAGGGCGGCCATGCCCGCCGGGTCGAGGTCGAGGGCGGCCGGCGTCACGACCACCTCGGCCTGGATGCGGCCGGGCTCGCGGGACGGCCACCAGGCGG
>NZ_JANINT010000107.1:0-25236 GCF_024509035.1 Nocardioides sp.
GTTCTACGGCTTCACCAAGGGCTGCCCCTCGGCCGCTCGGCTGGTCGTCGACGAGATGCTGCGCTGAGCCGGCCGCGCCGGCCGGTCGGCTCGACGGCGCCACCCGGTCCGGGGGTGGAAACGATGTCGTTTGGTCACCAACGACATTCATCAGGCCCGGAGGCCTGCCGTTGGTGACCAAACGGCATGGGTCTCGCGCCGTCAGCCGCCGACGAGGGCGGTGGTGAGGCGCTGGACGGGGCTCTCGAGTCCCCATCGGTGGGCGAGCTCGGCGACGCGGGGGAGGTCACGAGGCTCCGGGGGCAGCCGGAGGTCCTCGGGGCCGGCGCCGAGGTCGAGGTCGCGGGCGACGGCGACGACCTGCGGGGCGACGGCGAGGTAGTCGGCCGCGGCCTTGATCTTGCCGCGGGGACCGGGAGCCAGGTCGGCGTCGGGGTCGGCGGCCGCGGCCACGATGCCGGCGATGTCGCCGAACCGGCCGAGGAGTGTCGCCGCGGTCTTCTCGCCGATGCCGGCGACGCCTGGGAGGCCGTCGGAGGCGTCGCCGCGCAGGGTGGCGAAGTCGGCGTACTGGTGCGCGTCGATGCCGTACTTCTCGCGCACCCACTCGTTCGTCACGCGCTCGTGCCTGCCGACCCCGCGGGCGATGTAGAGCACACGGACCTCGGCGTCGTCGTCGACGAGCTGGAACAGGTCGCGGTCGCCGGTCACGATGTCCACGGCCTGGTCGGCCTGGGTGGCGAGTGCCCCGATCACGTCGTCGGCCTCGTAGCCGTCAGCGCCCAGGACGCAGATCCCGAACGCGTCGAGGACCTCGCGGATGATCGGCACCTGGACCTCGAGCGGGTCGGGCACCTCCTCGACGTCAGGCGCGCCGGTGCGCTCGGCCTCGACCCGGTGCGCCTTGTACGACGGCAGCAGGTCGACCCGCCACTGCGGGCGCCAGTCGTTGTCCCAGCACGCGACGAGGTGGGTCGGTCGGTAGTCGCCGACGAGTCGGGCGATGAAGTCGACCAGGCCGCGCACGGCGTTGACCGGCGTACCGTCGGGAGCCTTGATCTCGGGGACCCCGTAGAACGCACGGAAGTACATCGAGGCGGAGTCGAGGAGCATCAGGCGCCCGGGCCGGTCGGTCACGACCCGCATCCTGCCACGCGCCGCTACGCTGACCGCGTGAGCCAGTCCGAACTCGAAGGCACCGACCGCAAGATCCTCGAGCTCCTCGCGAACGACGGGCGGATGTCCTTCACCGACCTCGGCAAGGCGACCGGGCTGTCGACCTCGGCGGTCCACCAGCGGGTCAAGCGGCTCGAGGGGCGCGGCCTGATCCAGGGCTACGGCGCCACCATCGACCACGAGCAGCTCGGACTGCCGCTCACGGCGTTCATCTCGATCCGGCCGATCGACCCCTCCCAGCCCGACGACTCGCCGGAGCGGGTCCGTGGCATCCGTGAGATCGAGTCGTGCTGGTCGGTGGCCGGCGACGAGTCCTACATCCTCAAGGTGCGCGTCGGTACTCCCACCGACCTGGAGGACCTGCTGGCCCGCATCCGCGCGGCCGCCAACGTGTCGACGCGGACCACGATCGTGCTGTCCACGCCCTACGAGGGGCGCTCGGTCACCTGAGCCCGATCGGGCCGACCGCGAGGACACCGTGTCGTTTGGTCACCAACGACATGCATCCGGCGTCCGGGGATGTCGTTGGTGACCAAACCGCAACGATCCGAGCGGCGGCTCAGTCGTTGGCGTGCTCAGCCCACCACGCCTGACCGGCGGCGGGGAGGGTGTGGATCGGGTCGTAGTACTCGTAGGTGCGGGTCAGCGCCTCGGGGTCGGTGCTCTCGATCGAGGTGCGGTAGTTCTTGGTCCAGTAGGAGATGCCACGCTCGGTGTCGTAGTCGGCGAGCTGGTGGACCCAGCGCTTGCCCACGAACGGCACGTCGCACACGATCCGCGGCGTCGCGAAGCCCGGCAGGTAGCCCATGATGTGGTGCTGCAGCCGCTGGGCGTCGGCGACCGAGACCCGCCAGTGCTCCGAGAACGGGATCATGTCGCACATGTAGAAGTAGTAGGGCATGACCTGGGCGCCGTCGAGCAGCCGGAAGCACAGGTCGAGCAGCGCGTGCGGGTCGGCGTTGACGCCGTTGAGCAGCACGCCCTGGTTGCGCACGTCGCGGACGCCGGCCTCGAACATCGCGCCGGCGGCCTGGGCCACCAGCGGGGTGATGGAGTTCGCGTGGTTGGCGTGGGTGTGGATCGCGATCGAGACCCCGCGCGAGCGCGCGACGCCCGCGACCCGCGCCATGCCCGCACGCACGTCGTCCTGCAGCCAGTGCTGGGGGAGGCCGACCAGTGCCTTGGTGGCGAGCCGGATGTCGCGGATGTTCTCGATCTCGAGCACCCGGGTCAAGAAGTCCTCGAGCCGTGGCCACGGCATGTTCGCCACGTCCCCGCCGGAGACCACGACGTCGCGGACCTGCGGGGTCCGGCGCAGGTAGTCGAGCATGTCGCCGAGCCGGTCGGTGGGCTTCGCGACGAACTTGAGCTTGTCGATGACCGGGGTCGAGTTGCCGACCAGGTCCATGCGGGTGCAGTGGCCGCAGTACTGCGGGCAGGTCGGGAGCAGCTCGGCGAGCACCTTGGTGGGGTAGCGGTGGGTCAGCCCCTCGGCCACCCACATGTCGTGCTCGTGCAGCGAGTCGCGGGTCGCGTGCGGGTGGGAGGGCCAGTCGGTACGCCGGTCGGAGAACACCGGGATCATGTAGTGCCGCACCGGGTCGGCGTAGAACTCCTCGGTCATCGAACCCGGCCCGGACGGCACGAACGCGGGGACCATCGTGTTCATCATCTGCGGCGGTACGAGCATCGACATGGTGGCCCGCTCGGCCTGGTCGCGCTCGAGGTCGGCGTAGAACCGCTCGTCGAGCAGGTCGCCGCACAGCTCACGCAGCTGCTTGAGGTTCTTCACGCAGTGCGCGCGCTGCCACTGCACGGACTCCCACTCAGCGCGCGTGACGTCGCGCCACCCGGGGAAGCGGGTCCAGTCCGGCTCGACGAGCTCGGTGCGCCGGTAGGCGTAGGGCTGGCCATCGTGCTCGTCGGCCCGGAGGGCGACGGAGGTCTCGATGCTCATGGGGGCTCCTCGGGGGCGGTGGAGGGTCCGGAGGCGGCGGCGCGTCGGTTGTGGTGCTCGCGCCTTGTCTGCCAGAGTAGGAGAAGATCATCCGGTATGTCCAAAGACTCACCGCATCATTTCCTGTCTGACCCTGATTTCATCGGAGGACGAACCGTGCCGACGCCCCGAGCCAGTGATCCCACCGGTCTGCACCGGGTCCTGGACGAGCTGCCCGGCGGTGCCGCCCGGCTGCCCCAGGCCGCCGAGCGGCTCGACACCCGACGCGAGCTGTGGCCCGACGAGGTACGGGTGCGGGTCGAGCGGCTCAACCTCGACGCGGCGTCCTACCGCCAGCTCGAGCGCAAGCACTCCATCGACGGCACGGCCGACGGCGACGCGATCCGGGCCGAGGTCCTCGAGATCGTCGGCCGGCGCGGCAAGATGCAGAACCCCGAGACCGGCTCCGGCGGGATGCTCGTCGGCACGGTCGAGGAGGTCGGCCCCGACTCGCCGCTCGGGCTCGCGCCCGGGGACCGCGTGGCCACGCTCGTGTCGCTGACCCTGACCCCCCTGGTCATCGAGGATGGCCTCGCTCGCTGGGACGGACTGGGGGAGCAGGTCCCGTGTGACGGGTACGCCGTGCTCTTCGGCCGCTCGATCGCCGCGGTGCTGCCCGACGACCTGGCCCCCGAGCTCAGCCTGTCGGTGATGGACGTGTGTGGCGCGCCCGCCCTGACCGCACGGGTCGTCGACTCCTACGACGCCCCGGTCGTCGCCGTGGTCGGCGGCGCCGGCAAGTCCGGATCCCTGAGCCTGGCGGCCGCGCGGCGGGCCGGCGCGAGGCGCACCATCGGCGTGGTGCCCCACGCCGCGGAGGCCGAGCTGCTGCGCGGTGCCGGTCTGGCCGACGAGGTGGTCATCGCCGATGCCCGCGACCCGATCGCGTTGCGCGACGCGGTCGCCGCGGCCGGTGGCCCCGCCGACGTCACCGTGGTGTGCGTCGACGTCCCCGGCTGCGAGGGCGGCGCGATCCTCGCGACCGCCGACCGGGGCACCGTCGTGTTCTTCTCGATGGCGACCTCGTTCTCCGCCGCCGCGCTCGGCGCCGAGGGGCTGGCGGCCGACGTCACCATGGTGATCGGCAACGGCTACGCCCCCGGCCACGCGGCCTACGCGCTCGAGCTCCTGCGCGAGACTCCCGGCGTACGCGAGCTGTTCGAGAGGAGGATGGGATGACCGGCACGCACCCCACGGACAAGCTGGGTCTGGACCCGGCCACCGTCAAGCAGGCCCGGGCGCTGGCGCGCAAGGCGGGCCGCCCCATCGTGACCATGGCCAAGAAGCACACCACCGTCGCCGTGGAGCGGGCCACGCTGCGCCTGGCCGGCCTCGAGGGCGCCGACCCCGACGGCACGCCGTGGGTCAACCGCCTCCTCGACGCGGTCCGCGCAGACCTCCACGAGGACGGCGGCCTGTCGCATGGTGTCGCGCTGCCGGTCTGGGACGCCCTGCTCCGTGGTGAGGCCGACGACCTGGCGATGCTCGCCGAGAAGGCGTCCGCCGGTTCGGTGCGCTTCCGCCTCCCCGAGGGCAAGGACGCCGAGCGCGCCCGCCGCGCCTCGCGCACGCAGGTGCAGCGCGGCATCCGCCTGATCGACCGGCGACGCGCCGAGCGCGACCGGCTGATCCGCCGGTACGGCGACGCGCCGCGCACCCCGTGGGTCTACCTGATCGTGGCGACCGGTGACATCTACGAGGACATCCCGCAGGCCCAGGCCGCGGCCCGCGCGGGGGCGGACGTCATCGCGGTGATCCGCTCCACCGGCCAGAGCCTGCTCGACTTCGTGCCCGAGGGCGCGACGCGCGAAGGGTTCGCCGGCACCTACGCCACGCAGGAGAACTTCCGGCTGATGCGGGCCGCGCTCGACGAGTCCAGCAAGGAGCTCGGCCGTTACGTGCGCCTGACCAACTACGCCTCGGGCCTGTGCATGCCGGAGATCGCGGCGCTGGCCGGCATGGAGCGTCTGGACATGATGCTCAACGACTCCATGTACGGGATCCTCTTCCGCGACATCAACCCGGTGCGCACGTTCGTCGACCAGCGGTTCAGCCGCCAGGTGCACGCGCGGGCGGGCATCATCATCAACACCGGTGAGGACAACTACCTCACCACGGCCGACGCCGTCGAGGCGGCCCACACGGTCACCACCAGTCAACTGCTCAACGAGTACTTCGCCAAGGAGGCAGGTCTCGAGGACTGGCAGCTCGGCCTGGGTCACGCGTTCGAGATCGACCCGGAGGTGCCGGACTCCTTCCGGCTCGAGCTCGCCCACGCCCTGCTGGCGCGCGAGCTGTTCCCGAAGGCCCCCTTGAAGTGGATGCCCCCCACCCGGCACATGACCGGCGACGTCTTCCGCGGCTACCTGCTGGACGGCTTCTTCAACCTCGTCGGCGCACTCACCGGCCAGGGCATCCTGCTCGTCGGCATGATGACCGAGGCGGTCGTCACGCCGTGGCTCTCCGACCGCGACCTCGCCCTCCAGAACGTCCGGTACGTCATGAACGCCGCCGGCAACCTGCACCAGGACTTCCGGCCCGAGCCCGAGGGGTTCATCGTGCAACGGGCCCGGCAGGTGCTGGCGGAGTCGATCGACCTGCTCGACCGCATCGTCGACGACACGTTGCTGGACGCGATCGCCGACGGCACCTTCGGCCTGATGAAGCGGCCCGCCGACGCCGGCAAGGGACTCGACGGTGTCGCCCGCAAGTCCGCGGCGTACTACAACCCGGCCTCGGACCTCCTGGAGGAGAAGTGAGCGTCATCCGCCCGTACGGCGACACCACCGGCGACGGCATGGTGCAGCTGAGCTTCACGCTGCCGGTCAACGGCGAGGGCCAGAACCTCAAGCTGGCCGAGGGTGCCGCCGCCCAGCTGGCCCAGAAGATGGGCATGGACCCGGCGCTGGTCGTCCACGCCAAGCCGATGGGCCCCGACTTCACGTTCTTCGTCGTCTACGGGCGTGTCCACCACCTCGTGGACACGAGCGCCGTCACCGTGGTCGAGCGCGACTACCCGTTGCTGACGCCCAAGGAGGTCAACGCAGCCGTCAAGCGCGCGCTGCGCCGCCGCCTGGTCGTGGTCGGCGGCTGCATCGGCACCGACGCCCACACCGTCGGCATCGACGCGATCCTCAACATCAAGGGGTTCGCGGGGGAGAAGGGCCTGGAGTACTACCGCGAGCTCAAGGTGGTCAACCTCGGCGCCCAGGTCTCGGTCCCGCAGCTGGTCGAGCGCGCCCGGGCCGAGAAGGCCGACGCGGTCCTGGTCTCCCAGGTCGTCACCCAGCGCGACGCCCACCTGCTCAACACCCGCGAGATGTCAGCGGCGTTCCGCGAGGCCTACCCCTCGGACCGGCGCCCGCTGCTCGTCGTCGGCGGACCGCGCTTCGATGAGTCCATGGCCGTCGAGCTCGGCGTCGACCGCGTCTTCGTGCGGGGCACCACCCCTGCCGAGGTCGCGTCCTTCCTCGTCCACCGCCTGGCCCGCAAGGGAGTCGCCGCATGACCAGTCCCCGTCGCACGCCCGAGGTCGGCACCCGCGTGGTGCACCGTCGGTACGTCCCCTACTCCCACGCCCACTACGCCGGCAACCTGGTCGACGGCGCTTACAGCCTGGGGCTGTTCGGGGACGTCGCGACCGAGATGTGCATCCGCACCGACGGCGACGAGGGGCTGTTCGCCTCCTACGCCGACGTCCAGTTCCGCGAGCCCGTGCGCGCCGGCGACGTCCTCGAGATCACCTGCGACCTCGTCCGCGTCGGCACCCGCTCGCGGGTCCTCGAGCTCGCCGTGCACGTCGTGGCGCGGGGCGCGGCGACGCCCGAGCGACCCGGTGCCGCCGAGCTGCTCCCGGAGCCGCTGCTCGCGACGACCGCGACGGGAACGGTGGTGGTCCCGGGCTGACCCGACCGCCGAGGCCGCGCTCGTCGGCGCGTCGCGCCGCGACACGCCGACGACGTTTCGAAATCTGCGAGATTTTCCGCCACGGCACGGGTCCCGTGACCTGCGGATTCGCGTGTTCTTCCAGGTCATCGGGCGGTTGACAGCCGTGCACCTCGCGCTCCAGTGTGTGGGCCGTCCGCCCATGCAGATCGTGGCAGGCGGACCGACGTCCGAGTGGCCGGGTCGGAGGATGGCAGCGCCAACCATCCGTCCACCCTGGTTCGCGGAGGTCGGTCCGCTCCGCGAGGGCTGATACGGAAGGGACCCGTGTCCCCTAGACAACAGTCACGTTCTCGGCAGCCAGTCGGGTCGTGCTGGTCCGAAGGGTGCGGCTCCCTTCCGTGATCTGCAGAGTCGGGGGTTGAGCCGGTCCGGCGGGGGTCGGACCGGTACGTTCGTCACGTGCCCGTCCGCCTCCTCCTCGCGCTGTTGTCGGGCGCGCTGCTCTCGGTGGCGTTCGAGCCGGTCGCCGCTCCGGTGGTCATCCCGTTTGCGATCGCCGGCTACGTCCTGGCGGTCCGCGGGCTGCGCGCTCGGATCGCCTGGTTGCCCGGGCTGGTCTTCGGGCTCGCCTTCCAGTACGTCCTGCTCTTCTGGATGCGCGCGGTCGGCGTCGACGCCTGGCTGGCCCTGGCGAGCGTCGAGGCGGCGTTCCTCGGGCTGCTCGGCTCGGCGACCGCGATGCTGGTCCGGCACCGCTGGTGGCCGCTGTGGGTGGCCGCGGGCTGGGTCGCGATCGAGGTCTGGCGCAGCGGCTGGCCGTTCAGTGGGATGCCCTGGGGACGCCTCGCCTTCGCCGTCGTCGACACCCCGGTCGCCGACGCCCTTCCGTGGGTCGGGTCGGTCGGCGTCAGTCTCCTGCTCGCGCTCAGCGGCACGCTGCTCGCGTGGTTGGCGATCGCCCGAGGTCGCGAGCGGCGGTGGGCGGCCGGGGCGCTGGTCGGGCTGGTGGCCCTCCTGGCGCTCCCGGTGGCACTGCCCTGGGAGGCCGACACCACGGGTCAGCTGACCGTCGCCGCCGT
The DNA here is from genome assembly GCF_024509035.1 of Nocardioides sp. Lineage (GTDB taxonomy): Bacteria > Actinomycetota > Actinomycetes > Propionibacteriales > Nocardioidaceae > Nocardioides. The sequence continues at coordinate 8,140 of NZ_JANINT010000107.1, forward strand.
GCAGGGCGATGTGCCCGGCAACGGCGACGACATCCTCTACGACTTCCGCCAGGTGACACAGAACCAGGTCGACGTCACCGTGCAGCTCGCCCGCGACGTCGAGGCCGGCACGGTCGATCGCCCCGACCTCGTGCTGTGGCCGGAGAACTCCACCGCCATCGACCCGTTCCGCGACGCCCAGACCAACGCCGGCATCCGCGCGGCCAGCGCCGCCATCGGCGTGCCGATCATGGTGGGCGCGATCGTCGACGCCGGCCCCGAGCACGTCCTCAACCAGGGCATCGTGTGGGACCCGGTCACCGGCGCGGGGGACCGGTACACCAAGCGGCATCCCGTGCCGTTCGGCGAGTACATCCCGGCGCGGGAGTTCTTCACCCGACAGTTCGGCCGGCTGGCCGAGATCCCGCGCGACATGCTCAGCGGCACCCGTGAGACGCCGCTGCGGGTCGCGGGCACCGAGGTGGCCGACGCGATCTGCTTCGACGTCGCGTACGACGACGGGATCTACGCCCAGGTCAGCCGCGGTGCCCAGCTGCTCACCGTCCAGACCAGCAACGCGACGTTCATCCACACCGACCAGATCGACCAGCAGTTCGCCATCACCCGGCTGCGTGCCATCGAGACCGGGCGATGGCTCGCGGTCGCCTCCACCAACGGCGTCTCGGGGATCATCGCCCCCGACGGCGACGTCGTGTCCAGCGCAGCCCCGCGGACGCAGCAGGTGCTGGTCGAGCGGGTCGGGCTCGTCGACGCGGTCACCCCGGCCGTGCGGCTGGGCGCCTGGACCGGGCGCTTCTGCATCGCGCTCACCGCCGTTGGCCTGCTGGTCACCCTCGGGTCGGGGAGACTCCCGTATCGTCGGAAGGAGAACCGGCAGCGCGCCGAGGAGGGCCGCGCGGGCACCGACCACGCGGTCGCGGCCCCAGCCGCGAGTGGAGGGCATACCGAAGGTGAGTGACCGGCCGAGTCAGCACAGCGCCGAAGGCCTCGGCCGGGTCGTCATGGTGATCCCGACCTACAACGAGGCGAGCAACCTGGCCTGGATCGTCGGGCGCCTGCGCACGGCCCGACCCGACGTCGACGTGCTGGTCGTCGACGACGGCTCGCCCGACGGCACCGGCGAGATCGCCGACGAGCTCGCCGCCGGCGACCCTGCGGTCTCGGTGCTGCACCGCACCGCCAAGGCCGGGCTGGGCGCGGCGTACCTGCACGGCTTCCGGGTGGCGCTCGACGCCGGGTACGACGTGATCGGCGAGATGGACGCCGACGGGTCCCACCAGCCCGAGCAGCTCCACCGCCTGCTCGACGCGCTCGGCGACGCCGACCTCGTCATCGGCTCGCGCTGGGTGCCGGGTGGATCGGTGGTGAACTGGCCGCGGCGCCGCGAGCTGCTCTCGCGGGGCGGCAACCTCTACGTCCGGGTGCTGCTCGGGGTCGCCGTCCGCGACGCGACGGCCGGGTTCCGGGTGTTCCGGCGCACGACGCTGGAGAAGATCGACCTGGACTCGGTGGAGTCCACCGGCTACGTGTTCCAGACCGACATGGTGGCGCGGACCCTCGCTGCCGGTCTGACCGTGCGCGAGGTGCCCATCGAGTTCGTCGAGCGGGTCCGCGGCGACTCGAAGATGAGCGGCGCCGTCGCCACCGAGTCGCTCAAGCGGATCACCGCGTGGGGGCTCCGGGAGCGCACCGCGCAGGTCCGCCGGGCCTGGGGCCGACGATGAGAAGACGCCGCCTGGTCGCCCTGGTCCTGGTGGCCCTGTTCATCGGGATGCCGCTGCTCGAGATCTACGTGCTCGTGCAGGTCGGCCAGGTCATCGGCGCGTGGTGGACGATCCTGCTGCTCCTGCTCGACAGCATCCTGGGCACGATGCTGATCCGGCACGAGGGGTCGCGCGCCTGGCGGGCGCTGCGCGAGGCGCTCGGCAGCGGCCGGATGCCTGCCCGCGAGCTCGCCGACGGGGCGTTGATCCTGGTCGGGGGCACCTTGATGCTGGCGCCGGGGTTCGTCACCGACGCGTTCGGTGTGCTGGTGATCCTGCCGATCACGCGTCCGGTGTTCCGCCGGCTCCTCGCGGCGCTGGTGGCGCGCCGCGTCGTCCTGGACGTGACTCGCCCCGGACGTGGACCCGAGGGTCCGGTCGTCCGGGGCGAGGTCGTCGACGAGTAGCAGGCCGCTGACGCGGGCCGCTCAGGCCGATGCGCGCTTCTTCTTCTGGTTGGCGCGGTGCAGGTGGGCCGGGCCGATCTCACCGTCGCGGAGCAGCTGGAGCCGCTCCTTGAGGATGTCCTCGAGCTCCTTCTCCGAGCGCCGCTCGAGCAGCATGTCCCAGTGGGTGCGGGCCGGCTTCTCGGCCTTGGCCTCGGGCTGGATGCCGGAGACGCTCAGCGCCTCAGCACCACAACGCGGGCACTCCCACACCGCGGGGACGTCGGCCTCGACCGACATCGTGATCTCGAAGTCGTGCCCCTGCGGGCACCGGTAACCGACCTGCTGACGAGCCGCGAACTCGATGCCGCGCTCGTCCTCGAAACTCTGGCCCCCCAGTCGCGCTCCACGCAGCGTGCGCTCCGCCATGAGCCACCTCCCGAATCCTTGTTCCCCCGTGCGTTGACCGAGACGGACGAACTCCGGTGTTCGTGACACCGGACTCCGGGCTTACATGTACCCAGCGGGTCGACGTCTCAACCCGTTCAACGGTACCGGGGTGGTGATCATTCCGGGAATCGCGAACGTGCGCGTGCTCACACGGGGGTCGGCCGGCTGCGGGGATCGGCTGCTGGCAGCCGAGACCCGCACGACACGCCGCCACGCGTGGGGAGGCTCAGACGACCCGGGGGAGGGGGTTGCCGGCCTCGGCGATGCCGCGGCGCGGGTCGACGCGCATCAGCAGCCCGATGCCGACCACGAACAGCACCACGAGAGCCAGGAGCGCGGGGCGGTAGGAGTCGGTCCACTGGTGGACCAGGCCGAAGATCAGCGTGCCGATCCAGCTCGTGCCACGCTCGCAGGCCTGGTAGAGCGAGAAGTACTCGGCCTCACGCCCACGCGGGATCAGCTGGCTGAAGAAGGACCTCGACAATGCCTGGGTGCCGCCCAGGACGATGCCGATCCCCACCGCGAGCAGCAGGAACAGCGGGAGGTTGTCGTCGGGGGTGAGCCAGCCGGCCACGACCACCAGCAGCCACACGAACAGACCGCCCAGGATCACCCGGTAGGCGCCGCGCCCCCGGGCCACCCGGCCGAACCACAGTGCGCCGAGGATGCCGACGAACTGCACCACGAGGAAGGCGAGCAGCACCGTGCTCTTCTCGAAGCCGAGCTGCTTCTCCCCGTACACCGAAGCGGCGTAGATCACCGTCTGGATGCCGTCGTTGTAGAACAGGTATGCGAGCAGGAACGTCAGCGTGACGGGGTAGCGGCGCAGGTCCTTCAGCGTGCGCCACAGCTGCCCGAAGCTGGCCTGCAGCAGGCCGCCGGGCTCGGTGACGACGTTCACGGGTGGGCGCGAGCGGATGCCGCGGACCGGGATGATCGTGAACACCGCCCACCACACGCCCGCGCTGAGCAGGCTGATGCGCACCGCGAGCTCGGTGTGGTCGCTCAGCACGGTGAGCAGCCCGAAGTTGAGCGCGAGCAGCAGGCCGCCACCGAGGTACCCGAGCGCCCAGCCCCGAGACGAGACCCGGTCGCGGTCGTCGGGGTCGGCGATCTCGACCAGCAGCGCGTCGTACACGACCAGGCTGGCGCCCAGGAACAGGGTGGCGAGGAGCAGCAGGACCGCGCCCAGCTGCCAGTGGGACCCGGCCACCAGGAACATCGCCATCGCCATCGCGCTGCCGGTCCAGGCGAAGCCACCGAGCAGCCGCGGCTTGTGGCTGCTGCGGTCGGCGACCGCCCCGACCACGGGCAGCACGAACGCGGAGAGGATCGTCGCGGCGGTGACGATGTAGAAGACCAGGGAGCCCGCCGACACGCCCAGCCCGAGGACGTGCAGGTCCGTCGTGCACTTGAGGCCCTCGTCGTCGTCGGTCGCGAAGCCGCAGGCGGCCTTCTCGGCCACCGAGGTCAGGTACGGCGCGAACAGCACCGCGGCCGTGGTCGTGACGTAGGCGCTGTTGGCCCAGTCGTACCAGTACCAGGCCTTCTGCTCCCGGGCCCGCCGTAGCGGCCCCAGGTCGGCCACGCCGGTCGCCGTCATGTCAGCTCCCTCCGTCGGGCCGCCACTGGGCCCGGTCGATGAGGACGGCCTTGAGTATGTCGGTGCGGTCGGTGAAGATCCCGTCGACGCCCCGGTCGAGCAGGGACCGCATCTCGTCGGGGTCGTCGATCGTCCACACGTGGACGTGGCGTCCGGCCGCGTGGGCCCGGCGGACGAGGCCCCCGGTCGCGATCGTGACCCGGCCCCGGTGGTGGGGCACCTGGAGCGCGGCGAACCGGGCCCGACTGATCAGCGCCGCGAGCCGTCCGCTCGGCAGGAACCGGAACGCCAGGATCTCCGCCGGCGTGGCCGAGGTGGGCACGCGGCCCCGCGTGAGGGCCCGGAACCGGGCCATCCGCCGGCGCGAGAACGAGGCCACCAGCACCCGGTCCCACGCCTCACGTGCCTCGATGAACTCGGCGAGTGCCGCGACCGCGCCGTCGGACTTGAGGTCGATGTTGAACCGGGCGTGCGGGAAGGCGTCGAAGAGCTCGGCCAGCGTGGGCACCGACTCGCGGCCGCGCACGAGTGCCCGGCGTACCTCGGCGTGCGTGAGGTCGCCGATCTCGCCTCGATGGTCGGTCACCCGGTCCAGGACGGTGTCGTGGAACGCCAGCAGCACGCCGTCGCGGGTGACGTGCACGTCGGTCTCGAGGAAGTCGTACCCGAGCTCGACGGCGTGCCGGAAGGCGGCCATCGTGTTCTCGAGGCCCTCGATCTCGGGGTGGTAGGCGCCGCCACGGTGGGCGAAGGCCAGCACGGGGCCGGGGTCGTCGAGGTAGCTGAATCCGGTGCGCGGCATGACCACGCAGAGCAGTAAACCCGACGGGGTCGCGCACGTCGGGCGCGACGGGCGGTAGCGTCGTTGCATGGAGACCTTGACCTGTCCCCGTTGTGGCTCCGAGATGGTCACGCGCACGCTGAGCTCGTCGCTGGGGGAGGGCGCGATCAACCAGTGTCCCGACGGCCACGGCGTCTTCCTGGCCCGCGCCGACCTCGGCGCCCTCATCGAGGCCGAGGGCGACTGGCACCGTCACGCCGGCCAGCACACCGCCCCGATGCCGCGGATCACCGCCGACATGGCCGCCCCGCCCGTCGGCAAGCCTGCCCCGCGGGCGTGGGTGGAGACGCTCTTCGACTGAGGCCGACGCCCCGGTCTGTCTGAGGGGACGTCGTTTGGTCACCAACCGCAGTCCGGGAGCGCTCCCACCTGTCGTTGGTGACCAAACCGCAACGACCCCCGGCGCGCGGCGAGCCCGCCGCACGCCAGGAGCCGACGTCGAGTGCTCAGATGTCCCGGAAGGTCTCGATGGTCGCGCCGAGCTGGTTGAGACGCTCGGCGAGGTCCTCGTAGCCGCGGTGGATGACGTACGTCGACCGCAGCACCGAGGTGCCCTTGGAGGCGAGCATCGCGAGCAGGATCACCACGGCCGGGCGCAGCGCCGGCGGGCAGACCAGCTCGGTGCCGGTGAAGCTCGTCGGGCCCTCGATCATCACGCGGTGCGGGTCGAGCAGCTTGACCTTGGCGCCGAGCTTGTTGAGGTCGGTCAGGTAGATCGCCCGGTTCTCGTAGACCCAGTCGTGCAGCAGCGTCTGGCCCTCGGCGACGGCCGCGATGACCGCGAAGAACGGCAGGTTGTCGATGTTGAGGCCCGGGAACGGCATCGGGTGGATCTTGTCCAGCGGGGCGTGCAGCTCCGAGGGCCGGGTCGTGATGTCGACCAGCCGCGTGTGCCCGTTGAGCGCGACGTACTCCGGGGAGCGCTCGTAGACGAAGCCCATCTCCTCGAGCAGCGCGAGCTCGATCTCGAGGAACTCGATCGGCACCCGCCGGATCGTGATCGAGGACTTGGTGACGATCGCGGCCGCCAGCAGCGACATCGCCTCGATGGGGTCCTCGCTCGGGGCGTAGTCGACGTCGACGTCGATGTCGGACAGGCCCGTCACCGTGAGCGTGGTCGTGCCGATGCCCTCGATCTCGACGCCGAGCCGCTCGAGGTAGAAGCACAGGTCCTGGACCATGTAGTTGGACGAGGCGTTGCGGATCACGGTGGTGCCGGGGTGCAGCGCGGCCGCCATCAGGGCGTTCTCGGTGACGGTGTCGCCGCGCTCGGTCAGCACGATCGGGCGCTGCGGCTCGATGGCGCGGTTGACGCCGGCGTGGTAGCTGCCCTCGGTCGCCTTGACCTCGAGGCCGAACGGACGCAGGGCAGCCATGTGCGGCTCGACCGTGCGGGTGCCGAGGTCGCACCCGCCGGCGTACGGCAGCTCGAAGACGTCGGAGCGGTGCAGCAGCGGACCGAGGAACATGATGATCGAGCGCGTCCGCCGGGCGGAGTCGGCGTCGATGTGGTCGAGGTCGAGCTCCTTGGGGGGCACGATCTCCAGGTCGTTGTCGTCGTTGAGCCAGCGGCACTGCACGCCCATGCTGGTCAGCACCTCGAGCAGGCGGTTGACCTCCTCGATGCGCGCAACCTTGCGCAGCGTGGTGCGGCCGCGGTTGAGGAGGGTGGCGCACAGCAGCGCGACGCCGGCGTTCTTGGAGGTCTTGACCGTGATCTCGCCGGTCAGCGTCGTCGGCCCGCTGACGCGCAGGTGCGTCGGTCCGGCGCCCAGGGCGACGATCTCGGAGTCGAGGGCCGCGCCGATGCGGGCGAGCATCTCCAGGGAGAGGTTCTGGTGCCCCTTCTCGATGCGGTTGATCGCGCTCTGGCTGGTGCCGAGAAGGTCCGCGAGCTGGTGCTGGGTCAGGCCCCGGTGCTTGCGGGCGTCGCGGATGAGGTTCCCGATGCGGTTCTTGTATCCCTCACTCATACCGCCACGGTAACTCACATATGAGATAAGACCACAAACCCGGGCGCCGGGGTGTCGGGCCCCGCTCAGGGGGGCCCTGAGAGGATGCCTGCATGCGCGCCACGACGATCCACGGCCCCCGCGACATCCGCGTCTCCGAGGTCCCCGACCCCGTCATCGAAGCCCCCACCGACGCGATCGTCCGCGTGGTCGCAGGCTGCATCTGCGGGTCCGACCTGTGGCCCTACCGCGGCGAGAACGACATCACGCCCGGCGACACCATCGGCCACGAGTGCGTCGGTGTGGTCGAGGAGGTGGGCGCCGACGTGCGCTCCTTCCGGCCCGGTGACTTCGTCATCGTGCCGTTCGACCACTGCGACAACACCTGCCCGCACTGCCTCGCCGGCGCCCAGTCCGCCTGCACCAACCTCGGCTTCACCGAGAGCGGCCAGGCCGAGTACGCCCGCGTGACGCAGGCCGACGGCAGCCTCGTCACGACCGACGGCATGCCCGACGCGGCCCTGCTGCCCTCGATCCTCACGCTCTCCGACGTGATGCCGACCGGCTGGCACGCGGCCGTCTCCGCCGGCGTCCGCGAGGGCGGTACGGCGGTCGTGGTCGGCGACGGCGCGGTCGGGCTGTGCGGCGTGCTCGCGGCCTCGGTCATGGGCGCCGAGACGATCGTCGCCATGTCGCGCCACGAGCCACGGCAGGAGCTCGCCCGTCGCTTCGGTGCCACCCACGTCGTGGCCGAGCGCGGCAAGGAGGGCGCCGCGGCCGTCATGGAGATCACCGGGGGAGTGGGGGCCGACGCCGTGCTCGAGTGCGTCGGCACCGACGACGCCATGCGCTCGGCGTTCGCGATCGCCCGACCGGGATCCATGGTCGGGTTCGTCGGCGTCCCGCACGGCATCGAGCTCCCGGTGCGCCGGATGTTCCAGCGCAACGTGGGCCTCGCCGGCGGCATGGCGCCGACCCGTCGCTACGTGCCCGAGCTGCTCGAGCTCGTGCTCAGCGGCCGGATCGAGCCCGGCCTGGTCTTCGACCAGACCCTGCCGCTCGACCAGGTCGCCGAGGGCTACCGCGCGATGGACGAGCGCCGGGCGATCAAGGTCCTCATCGAGCCCTGAGCCCGGCGCCCGGTGCGGCGGCGCGAGTCAGCGCCGCGAGGAGCCGGCCGCCAGCAGGCCGGCGGCGAGCAGCAGCACCGCGCCGGCGGACAGCTCGCTCACGAGCACCCGGTGCGGGTTGTCGAGGAAGGCACCGAACAGCACGAGCAGCACGCCGCTGAGCCCGATCAGGCCGATCGCGGGCTTCGCGGGCAGCGAGCTGCGCAGCCACATGGCGCCGATGAGCGCGACCGTGCCGAGGGCGCTCCCGCGGTAGCCGGCCCACATGCCGTCGTCATCGAGCGGGTAGACCAGCCAGGTGGCCAGCAGGATCCCGACCGCCCCGGCGATCGCGAGGACCCACCCGAAGGGGGCGACGACAGGCACCGGCTCGACGGGAGCGGTCGCCGTCGCGGAGGGCGCTGCGGAGGTGGTCGGGACGTGGGAGGTGCGCTGCACAGGAGTCGCCATGGGCGACAGGGTATTAGGTTCTGATCCATGTCGGATCTGGTGCTCGGCCCCTTGCTCAGGTACGTCGACGCCACGTCCGCCACGATCTGGGTCGAGACCGCCCGCGCGGCCGTCGTCACCGTCTCCGCCGGCGGCCATCGCGCGAGTGCCCGCACGTTCGCCGCACACGGCCACCACTACGCCCTGGTCGAGCTGACCGGCCTCGAGCCCGGCTCCACGACGCCGTACACGGTCGACCTCGACGAGTCGCGCGTCTGGCCGCCCGACGACCCGGACTTCGCGGACTTCCCGCCCTCGGTGATCCCGACCCTCCAGCCCGGCAAGCCGCTGCGGATGGCGTTCGGGTCGTGCCGGGTCAGCGTCTCCCACGACGAGCACGGCAACGCGGAGTTCGGGGTCGACGCGCTGCGCGCCTACTCCCTCTTCATGGCCGGCATCACCACCGCCGACTCGCCCGAGGACAGCGAGCGCTGGCCCGACCTGGTGCTCTTCCTCGGGGACCAGGTGTACGCCGACGAGACGAGCGACGAGATGCGCGCGTTCATCGCGCAGCGCCGCGACCCCGAGCAGGCCCCCTGGTGGGAGCTGAAGGACTACGAGGAGTACGCCCACCTCTACTCGCTGGCCTGGCGCGACCCGGCCAACCGGTGGCTGCTCTCGACACTGCCGAGCGCGATGATCTTCGACGACCACGACATCCGCGACGACTGGAACACCAGCTGGTCGTGGCGCCGGCAGATGGAGTCGACGACGTGGTGGCACGACCGGGTCGTGGGCGGCCTCGCGTCGTACTGGGTCTACCAGCACCTGGGCAACCTCGACCCCGAGGAGCGCGCCGCCGACGAGCTCTGGAAGCGGATCGCGGCGTACGGCGGCGGTGACGACGGGCAGCAGGAGCTCGATGTCACCGACGCCCTGGACGCGCTCGCCGACCGCGCCGACCAGCACCCCGAGACCTACCGATGGAGCTACGCCCGGGACTTCGACACCCAAGGCCGCCTGGTCGTCGTCGACTCGCGCGCGGCCCGCGTGCTGGAGCCCGACAAGCGCTCGATGCTCGACGAGGGCGAGCTCATGTGGCTCGACTCCCGGTTGCGCGGCGACGTCGACCACCTGCTCATCGGCACCTCGCTGCCGTTCCTGCTCGCACCGGGCCTGCACCACATCGAGTCGTTCAGCGAGGCCATCGCCGAGGGTGCCTGGGGTCGGCCGGGGAAGCGCCTGGGGGAGACCGCCCGCACGGCGGCCGACCTCGAGCACTGGGCGGCGTTCCAGCAGGGCTTCCGCGACGTCGCCGAGATCGTGCTGGAGGTGGCGGGCGGCCGGCGTGGCCGGGCGCCGAGGACGATCACGTTCCTGTCCGGCGACGTGCACCACAGCTACGTCGCGGAGGCCTGGCCACGCACCGGCCAGGTCGCGAGCCGGATCCTGCAGGCCGTCTGCTCACCGATCCGCAACCCGCTGCCGCCGGTGATGCGCGGGTTCATGCGGGTGATGTCGAAGCGTCCCTCCGGCGCGGCCGGCCGACTGCTGTCGCTCGCCGGGCGCGTGCCGCTCGAGCCGGTCCGCTGGGGTGTGACCCAGGGGCCGTGGTACGACAACAACCTCGCGATCCTCGAGCTCGGGTCGTCGGGCATGCGCCTGTGGTGGGTCGCCGGTGAGGTCGACGGTCGCCCGGAACTCCCGGTGCTCAGGCGGGTGGCGACCGTCGACCCGGTCGGGTGAGGCGCCTGCGCACGGATGCACGCAGGGGCGCCGCACCGACCGCACCGGGTGGGGGGTCAGGAGGCGAGCGGTCGGCTCGGCCCGGTCACACGAGCGCGAGCTCGGCGTAGCGGCCTGCTCGCACCGGCTCGCAGTCGCAGGAGTCTCCGCACGCTAGGTAGGTGTGGAGGGCGTGCCCGCACTGCGGGCACGGCCTGTCGTGCGAGAGATGCACGGTGTTGGTCTGAACGGTGTCCCACATGGCTCTACCTCCTCTCGTACCTTCGATGGTGCCCCCCAGCGCGGTCCGGACGACCACGCCGCGCCGCACCTGTGGAGAACCTCGACGGAAGCTCCGGCGGCGTGGTCGGTCGTGCCGGCCCAGGCTGTCGACGGTAGGGACGGACCGGGATGACTGTGACGTGGATCGCAGCGAACCACCCGGACGGACCATGCGCCGGTGACCCCGATGGGCCAGGGGTGGGCTCGCGGCGGCCTCAGGCAGCCCGGCTCGACCGGGGCACGCAGTCGCAGCCGTCGCACGCCAGGTAGACGTGCAGCGCGTGCCCGCAGTGCGGGCACGGGCGGTCGTGCGACAGGTGCTCGGCGCTGGCAGCGACCGTGTCCTCAACGGTGTCCCACATGGCGGTGTCCCTCCCACATCGTCCCGGGTGGCTCGGGGTCTCCTCTCCGAGGAGGCCCCGGCGCGCCCCCGGATACCTGTGACCATCGGCAGCCGGTCCGCCGACTGAAGGGAAGACCGGCCCCGACCCGTGTGGCACGATCACGGGGTGACGATCGGACCGGCCGGCCGACCCGACCTGCGCGACCTCGCGCGGCTGCGGCGGGTGCGCGACCGGATGGACCGCGAGTACGCCCAGCCGCTGGACGTCGAGGCCCTCGCCCGGGGCGTCAACATGTCGGCCGGGCACCTGAGCCGGCAGTTCAAGCTCGCGTACGGCGAGTCGCCGTACCGCTACCTCATGACCCGCCGCATCGAGCGGGCCATGGCGCTGCTCCGGCGCGGCGACCTGAGCGTCACCGAGGTCTGCTTCGCGGTCGGCTGCTCCTCGCTCGGCACGTTCAGCACCCGCTTCACCGAGCTCGTCGGGGTCCCACCCAGCACCTACCGCGAGCAGACGGCGCGGCCCGCTCCCTCCGGTGAGGGGATGCCGTCGTGCGTGGTCAAGCAGGTCACCAGACCGATCAGGAATCGAGAAGCACCGGCGGCGCGAACGCACCTAGCCTGACCGTCATGACCTCCACCAACGCCGGCACCAACGCCGGCACCAACGACCTCACCATCCACACGACCGTCCTGCCGCACGTCGAGCCGGAGGAGTCCCTGGCGTTCTACCGCGACGTCCTCGGCTTCGAGGTCCGCAGCGACGTCGGCACCGGCACCATGCGCTGGATCACGGTCGGACCGGTCGGTCAGCCCGAGACGTGCGTGCTCCTCGCGCCGCCCACCGCCGACCCCGGCATCACCGAGGACGAGCGCCGCACGATCGCGGAGATGATGGCCAAGGGCACCTACGGCTGGATCATGCTCGCCACCAAGGACCTCGACGGCACCTTCGACCGGGTCCAGGCCACCGACGTCGAGGTGGTCCAGGAGCCGACCGACCAGCCGTACGGCGTGCGCGACTGCGCCTTCCGCGACCCCGCGGGCAACATGGTCCGGATCCGCCAGGCCGACTGACCGACGTACCTCGCCGCCCACGACCCGAGGAGACCGATGCCGACGTCCCCCACCGCCCCCCGCGCAGCCGATAGGCACAGCGCCGCTGACAGCCACGAGATGATCCGCGTGCACGGCGCCCGGGTGAACAACCTCAAGGACGTCCAGGTCGAGATCCCCAAGCGCCGCCTGACGGTGTTCACCGGCGTGTCCGGGTCGGGGAAGAGCTCCCTGGTCTTCGACACGATCGCGGCCGAGTCCCAGCGCCTGATCAACGAGACCTACAGCGCGTTCCTCCAGGGCTTCATGCCCTCGCTGACCCGCCCCGACGTCGACGTGCTCGAGGGCCTCACGACCGCGATCATCGTCGACCAGGAGCGGATGGGCGCCAACCCGCGCTCGACCGTCGGCACCGCGACCGACGCCTTCGCGATGCTGCGCATCCTGTTCAGCAGGCTCGGTGAGCCGCACATCGGCGGGCCGACGGCGTTCTCGTTCAACGTCCCGACCCGCACCGCCAGCGGCGTGATGAGCACCGAGAAGGGCGGCCGCGTCGAGCGCAACGTGGTGCGCAAGGCCGTCTACCTCGGCGGCATGTGCCCGCGCTGCGAGGGCATGGGATCGGTCTCCGACTTCGACCTCACCGCCCTCTACGACGAGTCGCTGTCGCTCAACGAGGGCGCGATCACGATCCCGGGCTACAGCATGGAGGGCTGGTACGGCCGGATCTTCCGCGGCTGCGGCTGGTTCGACCCCGACAAGCCGATCGGGAAGTACTCCAAGAAGGAGCTCGACGACCTCCTCTACAAGGAGGCCACGAAGATCAAGGTCGACGGGATCAACCTGACCTACCTCGGCCTGATCCCGCAGATCCAGAAGTCGATGCTCTCCAAGGACGTCGAGGCGATGCAGCCCCACATCCGGGCGTTCGTGGAGCGCGCGATCACGTTCACGACGTGCCCTGACTGCGACGGCACCCGGCTCAGCGCCGAGGCGCGCTCCTCGAAGATCGCCGGGGTCAACATCGCGGACCTGTGCCGGATGCAGATCACCGACCTCGCGGCCTGGGTGCGCGGGCTCGACGAGCCGTCCGTGGCGCCGCTGCTCGCGGGCCTGCAGCACCTGCTCGACTCCTTCGCCGAGATCGGGCTGGGCTACCTCTCGCTGGACCGGCCCGCCGGCACGCTGTCCGGGGGAGAGGCTCAGCGGACCAAGATGATCCGCCACCTCGGTTCCTCGCTGACCGACGTCACCTACGTCTTCGACGAGCCGACGATCGGGCTCCACCCGCACGACATCGAGCGGATGAACCGGTTGCTGCTCCAGCTGCGCGACAAGGGCAACACCGTGCTCGTCGTCGAGCACAAACCCGAGACCATCGCGATCGCCGACCACGTCGTCGACCTCGGTCCCGGCGCCGGCAGCGCGGGGGGAGAGATCGTCTTCGAGGGCACGTACGACGAGCTGCGCGGCGCCCCGACGCTCACCGGACGCCACCTCGACGACCGTGCCTCGCTGAAGGCCGAGGTGCGCTCGGCGACCGGCGCGCTCGAGGTCCGCGGCGCCTCGACCCACAACCTGCAGGACGTCGACGTCGACATCCCGCTCGGGGTGCTGTGCGTGCTCACCGGCGTAGCCGGCTCGGGCAAGAGCTCGCTGGTGCAGGGCTCGGTCGCCAACCGCGACGGGGTGGTCGTCGTCGACCAGGGCGCGATCAAGGGCTCACGCCGCAGCAACCCGGCGACGTACACGGGGCTGCTCGACCCGATCCGCAAGGCGTTCGCGAAGGCCAACGGCGTCAAGCCCGCGCTGTTCAGCGCCAACTCCGAGGGGGCCTGCCCGACCTGCAACGGCGCGGGCGTGATCTTCACCGAGCTGGGTGTGATGGCGACCGTGGAGTCGCCGTGCGAGGACTGCGAGGGCAAGCGGTTCCAGCCGGCCGTCCTCGAGTACACCTTCGGCGGCAAGGACATCAGCGAGGTGCTCGCGATGCCGGTGTCCGAGGCGCTGGCGTTCTTCAGCGAGGGCGACGCGGCGACGCCTGCGGCCCGCAAGGTCCTCGAGCGGCTCGCCGACGTCGGGCTGGGCTACGTCAGCCTGGGTCAGCCGCTCACGACCCTCTCCGGGGGCGAGCGGCAGCGCCTCAAGCTCGCCGCGCAGATGGCCGACAAGGGCGAGGTCTATGTCCTCGACGAGCCCACCACCGGGCTGCACCTGGCCGACGTCGAGCAGCTGCTCGGCCTGCTCGACCGCCTGGTCGACTCCGGCCGGTCGGTGATCGTCATCGAGCACCACCAGGCCGTGATGGCGCACGCCGACTGGATCATCGACCTCGGTCCCGGCGCCGGCCACGACGGCGGCCGCGTGGTGTTCGAGGGCACGCCCGCCGGCCTGGTCGCCGACGGCTCCACGCTCACCGGCCAGCACCTGGCGGCGTACACCGGAGCGTCGCGCAACCGATAGTTGCGTAAAACCCTGCGGGCACCTAGAGTGCAACCAACGGTTGCATATCGAAGGAGACCGGCATGGAGCAGGCACGGCAGGGGAGCGCGGTCGAGACCGGCACGATCACCCGCGAGATCCACATCGACGCGACGCCGGACGTGGTCTACGAGGTCGTGAGCCGGCCCGAGCACCTGCGCGAGTGGTGGCCCGACGACGCCGAGCTCGACCCGGTGCCGGGCGGGACGGGAGTCATCCGGTTCGGCGACGAGGCGGACCCGGCGCACGTCGCGCCGATCGCTGTGGTCGAGGCCGATCCGCCGCACCGGTTCTCGTTCCGCTGGATCCACGGCGAGGGTGAACCGGCGACCGCCGCCACGTCGCTGCTGGTCGCCTTCGACCTGGTCCCGTCCGGCAGTGGCACCCTGCTCCGGTTCTCCGAGACCGGCTACCGCGAGCTCGGCTGGGAGGCCGCCGTGCTCGAAGAGCTGTACGCCGACCACGTCCGCGGCTGGGACCACTTCCTCCCGCGGCTCGTCGCCTACGCCGCCCGGGTGGGAGCAGGTCGATGAGCGTGCCTGCCATCGACGACGACCTCTGGTCCGCGGTCGGCGACCCGACCCGGCGCCAGCTGCTCGACCTGCTGCTCGCCGAGGGCGGCGGCACCGCCACCACGCTGAGTGCCCGCCTGCCCGTGACCCGGCAGGCCGTCGCCAAGCACCTCGGGGTGCTCGACCGCGTCGGGCTGGTGCACGGCACCCCGTCGGGACGCGAGCGCCGCTACGACGTGGACGCCGCCCAGCTCGCCCGGGCGGTCGCCCAGCTGGCGTCGGTCGGCGCGGCCTGGGATGCGCGCCTGGCGCGGGTCAAGGGCATCGCCGAGACGATCCAGCGCACCCGGGACGCCGGCCAGGAGGGCTGAGCGCCTGCCCCGATCGCTCCACCACGCCCGTGGTGGAGCGGCGCGAGCCTGCCCTGGAGCAGGCGCGCGACCTCACGAGGAGAGAGAAGGAAGCACCATGGTCGACATCTTGCATCGCATCGGCGCGACCGCACCGGTCGCGGACGCCTACGCCGCCGTGAGCACGCTCGACGGGCTCTCACGCTGGTGGACCGAGGACACGACCGGCGACCCGAGCGTCGGGGGAGTCGTGCGGTTCCGCTTCGAGGGCCCGCCGGACTCGAAGGGCTTCGACATGCGGGTCCTCGAGTCGCGGCCCGACGAGCTGGTCCGCTGGAAGGTCCTGGACGGCGAGCCGGAGTGGCTCGGCACCGAGATCCGGTTCGACCTCAAGCAGGAGGGCGAGCACGCGATCGTGCTGTTCCAGCACGCCGGCTGGAAGGAGCCCGTGGAGTTCATGTACCACTGCAGCAGCAAGTGGGCCGTCTTCTTGATGAGCCTGAAGAAGATGCTCGAGACCGGGACCGGCGATCCGGCGCCGCGCGACGTGTGGGTCAGCAACTGGCACTGACACGTCAGCAACCGGGCTCCGCGCGTCCAAGTTCTGTCCAAGATCGTCCGACTCGCCTCGAAACGCGCCCGGAGACGCCGAACTCTTGGTTGCCTAGACCCAGGTGACGCGGCCCGACGACGGGGGAGGGCCGCGTCACCTTCGGCGTCACGACCCGACGCCCGCCGCAGTAGGATGCTCCGCGGTCCGCTACGGGGGCGGGCCGGTTGAGTCCAGCGGGAGGTCTCGTCGTGCCGGTCGAGCGGAACACCGGCGCGCCCGGCCACGACGGACGCTGGGACCACCTGATCAGCCGGCTGCACGATCTGCGCGAACGCTCCGGCAGCCCGTCGTACGCCGCCATCGCGCAGCTCGTCGTCGACCAGCGGCTCGCCGACGGCCAGGACGTGCACAGCGCCCGGATCGCCCGCTCCAGCGTCCACGACGCCTTCCGCTACGGCCGCACCCGGATCAACGTCCAGCTCGTGCGCGAGCTGGTCCGAGCGCTGGGGGAGGACCCGGCGGTCGTGGACACGTGGGTCCAGGAGAGCCTCCGGCCCCGGGAGGACGCGCCTGCGCCGGAGCCGCCGCTCGCGGCCGAGGACGGCCCGCAGGCCCCGCCGCGTGGTCAGCTGGCCCTGCTGATCCTCGGGTGCCTGGCGGTCAACCTCGCCGGACGGGAGTTCGTCGACTTCTTCGAGCTGCCGGTCTACCTCGACATGGTCGGCACGGCGATCGCGGCGATCGCCCTGGGACCGTGGCGCGGCGCCGGCGTCGGGGCCGCCACCAACATCGCCGGCATCATCGGCAGCGGATGGGACTCGCTTCCGTTCGGACTGGTCAACGTCGCCGGGGCGCTCGTGTGGGGGTACGGCGTACGCCGCTGGCGGCTGGGCCGGACCCTGCCTCGCTTCTTCGGGCTCAACATCATCACCGCACTGGTGTGCTCGATCATCGCCGTGCCGGTGATCGTGGCCGTCTACGGCCACGACCTGCGCAGCGGACACGACGTCATCACGAACCTCGTCGACGACTCGATCGACAGCTTCCTGGTCGCTCTCGGGTTCTCCAACATGCTGACCTCGCTGTCCGACAAGCTGATCAGTGGGTTCGTCGCGCTCGTCGCGGTCTCGGCGCTCCCGGCCGCGCTGCGTCGTGACGTCGACCTCGTGGCCGTCTCTGCAGCGTCGACCGATACCGACTGAGCGTCACTCGGAGTGCGTTGCGGTCGCGCTCCCGCGCGG
>NZ_JANINT010000107.1:25336-41158 GCF_024509035.1 Nocardioides sp.
CGGGGGAGCACACCACATGATCTGGATCCTCATCGGCATCGTCGTCCTCGCGCTGGCGGTGTTCGCGTTCTGGCCTCGCAAGAAGGGCGTTGTCGACAACGCCGTCGTGCGGGGCAAGCGCACGACCGCCGGCCGCGGCGACTACTTCGGCGGCCTCGGCGGATGAGCCGGCTCCGTGGAGTCAGCGCCTCGGGCTCGGGCGGACCCTGACGAGCTCGTCCGGGTTCGGCGGGTGGCGGACCTTCCAGTCCGGCGACGAGAGCGCCCAGATCCCGTCTGCCTCCGATGCGCCCAGTAGGAACGCGTGCGGGGGATCCACAGCCGGACCGGTCACGTTCGACGACGAAGCCGGTCGACGCTGACCATCACCGTCGAGCCCGACGCCCCTGAGTCGAGAGACTGGTAGTGAGACGCGTTGCAGTGAGACGAGTAGCGTGCCAAAATGGCCACATTGGACGGCATGAATGTGGCCATAGAGGAGTGATCGCCATGGACGTCGGCGTACGCGAACTGCGTGACGGCCTGAGCCGCCACCTGGCCACGGTCCGCGAGGGGCACACGATCACGGTCACCGACCACGGTCGGCCTGTCGCACGGATCATCCCGGTCGGCGTCCCGACGAAGCTGGAGCAGTTGATCGCCGAGGGCAAGGTGACGCCAGCAACGCGCCGGAAACACGAGCGCCCGGCACCGGTCAAGACGAACGGCACAGTCAGCGACCTCGTCGACCAGCAGCGTCGGTGATCCTCTACCTCGACACCTCGGCCCTCGTCCCGCTCCTTGTCGATGAGCCGACATCAGCGGATTGCGGTGAGCTCTGGGACGGAGCCGACAGCGTCACGACCACGCGACTGGCCTACATCGAGGCGGTGGCCGCTCTTGCCCAGGCGGAGCGCATGGGGCGGATCACAGCCAGCGAGGTCCGTGGCGGACGGTCCGTGCTCGACGATCTGTGGTCCGTCGTCGACGTGATCGAGCTCGGCGAGGAGCTCATGACGTACGCCGCCGGTCTGGCTGTCGCTCACGGGCTCCGGGGGTATGACGCGGCCCATTGCGCCGCCGCGATTGCCGCGAACGACGCCGAACTCGTCGCCGCCTCGGGTGACACCCGACTGCTCACAGCCTGGCGAGCTGAGGGTGTGGCCGTTCGAGACACACATGCCTGAACGCGCGACGGTCACTCCACCCCGATTGGACCCGAGCTGCTCGACAGCCGACAACTGACAACGTGGGCCGCTGGACGGTGCCGTCTGGTTGCGTCTGGCGGCGGAGTACGGGCCGGCGTCGGTCGCCCAGGCGGCAGCCGATAACTGACATTATGTCAGGTAACGAACGCTGGACCCGGAGACCGGGCCGCTCCGAGCTGCCCAGGTCCACTTCCCCGACCACCGGCATCCGCTCGGCGACACCTGCTCACAGACGGACGATGTCGCGCAGCGCCGGCATGACGTGCTCGCGCAGCAGCGGCGCGATGTCGGACGTCGTCGCGTCCAGCGACGACCAGCGCAGCTCGGCGATCTCGCCGGTCGCCGCAGGCTCGGCGTTCAGGTCGGCCCGGTAGACGGTCGAGACCACGACGCGACCCGGTTCGTTGGCGGCGTCGGCCGTGAACTCGCCGAGCAGCTCCAGGTCGGTCACCTCGAGTCCGACCTCCTCGGCGACCTCCCGCCGGGCCGCGTGCGCAGGCGACTCCCCCGGCTCGAGCTTGCCGCCCGGCAGCATGAACATCGTCGTGCCGCGCTTGCGGACGGTCAGCACCCGACCGCTCCGCGTGAACGCGACGGCGGCTACGACAATCGGATCCATGTCGACCATCCTGACAGGCGCTCCGGGTCGGTCGGGAACCGCAGTCAATTTACGGACACGGCGCGTCCGGCCGGCCGGCAGGCCCGTCGGCGGGCCGTGCGTACGCTCCTGCTGTGATCTCTCGGACGCGGCGCCTGACCTGGTGGCAGGAGTCGCTGCTGATGCTGGGGATCGCCGTGGTCCTCGCCGTGGTCATCAAGACGCTGTTCCTCCAGGCGTTCTACATCCCGTCACCGTCGATGGTGCCCGGTCTGGTGAAGAACGACCGGATCCTCGTGGAGAAGCCGTCGTACTGGCTCGGCGGCGAGCCGCGACGCGGCGACGTCGTGGTCTTCGAGGATCCCGGCGGCTGGCTCCCTCCCGAGGACGAGGCCGGGCCGACCAACCCGGTCGCCCAGGCACTGGCCAAGGTCGGCCTCTACCCCACCGGCGGCCACCTCGTGAAGCGCGTCATCGGCACCGCCGGCGACGTCATCAGCTGCTGTGACGCGCAGGGCCGGCTGCTGGTCAACGGGCACCCACTCGACGAGGACGACTACGTCAACGAGGCCGCGACGTCCCCGTGCCGGGGGCCGAAGGGTCCAGGGGGCCCGGAGCGGTGCGAGTGGACGGCCGGGCCGGTGCCGAAGGGGCATCTGTTCGTGATGGGCGACAACCGGTACGACTCCGGCGACTCCAGCTTCCATCTGTGCGACGCCGCCGACACCGCCTGCGACCCCGCGGATGCGTACGTGGACGTCGGCCTGGTCGTCGGCCGCGTCTTCGCCGTCATCTGGCCACGCGACCACCTCGACCGGCTGCACCGGCCCGGCACGTTCGCCGACGTCCCCGACCCGGGCGGTGCTCCCCCGGCCGAGGCGCCGACGCCGCCGCCGGCTCCTGCGCCCGACGAGGATCAGTCGGCCAGCGCCGCGCGCAGCAGCGCTGTGCCGGCGCCGCGGACGAAGCGGCGCGTCGGGTGCTCACGGAACTCCACGGTGATCGCCGTGCCCGGGAAGTGCGCGTTGTACCAGCCCGTCATCGTGGGCGCGTTGTCCGCGCCGCCGGGCTGGAGGTCACCGGGCGGGTTCGGGTCGGGCGGAGCCGTGGGACCACCGATGTCGATGCCCCGCAACGGCAGGTGCAGGTAGCGCGCCAGACGGCGCTGGAAGAGCCGCGGCTTGTCGGCGTAGAACCCGACCTCGCCGTAGGGCTGGTGGAGCGAGGCCACGAAGTCGGGCTGCACCCGACGCAGGAACCGCAGCATCGCGCGGGTCTCAGGCTCGGAG
The DNA here is from genome assembly GCF_024509035.1 of Nocardioides sp. GTDB lineage: Bacteria > Actinomycetota > Actinomycetes > Propionibacteriales > Nocardioidaceae > Nocardioides. The sequence goes on from NZ_JANINT010000107.1 coordinate 28,411, forward strand.
GCGGCCCGGGGCCCGGAGTAGGTGATGCCGCGGCCGGTACGGCGCCAGTTCATCGGCCAGTTGCGGTTGAGGTCCACGCCGCGGGCGTTGGTGCGGGTGCCGCGCGCCAGTCCGTCGGGGTTCATCGTCGGCACGACCCAGACCGTCACGTCGGCACGCACGGGGACGCGGTCGCGCAGCCAGCGGGCGGTCGTCACGCCCGCGCGCTCGTCACCGTGCATCTGTCCGAGCACGACCACCGTGCGCTTCGCGTCCTCGGGGCCCTTGCGGTAGGCGACGATCCTGCGGCCGTCCACCGAGCGCCCCAGGACCTGGACCTCCTCGACGCGGTTGGTCCGCTCGTGGTCGCCGCTCGGCGCCGTGTCCGCGGAAGCCTCACCCACCCAGGGCAGGAGCGTCAGGGCCGACGCTGCGACCGTCAGCCGTGCCCAGACCCGCACCCGCACGTCCGCCTCCTCGTCGCCGATCGCAGGAATGATCGGACGAGACCGCCGGGACCTGAGCAGCGACGTCAGACGCCCGACAGCCTCGGCACGACCCTCTCGCACAGCGCCGTCGTCCACCCGACCGGGTCGGCGGCCGACGGTACGATCGTGACCAGGCCGATGCCGAGCTCGACGTAGCCCTCCATGTCGGCGAGGAAGGCGTCGGTGTCGTCCACCGGGTCGGGTCCCCCCGGCGCTCCCCCGATCATCGTCTTCTCGATCTCGTCGTAGTCGCGCCCGACGTCGTCACAGTGGCGGCGCAGCACGTCGAGCTTGTGCCGCACCCCCTCGACTCCGACCGGGAACAGGTTGCAGGCGTCGGCGTACTGCGCCACGAGACGCAGGGTCTTGCGCTCCCCTCCCCCGCCGATCAGCACCGGCGGATGCGGCTGCTGCACCGGCGGCGGCACGCACACGGTCTCGGCGAGCCGGTAGTGGCGCCCCTCGAAGGGGCCGTCCTCGTCGCTCCACATCTGGTGGCAGATGCGCAGCGTCTCCTCCAGCCGCTCGAAGCGCTCGGAGGTCGAGGGGAACGGCACCCCGAGGCCGGCATGCTCGCGGTCGTACCAGGCCGCACCGATCCCGAGGACGGCGCGGCCGCGCGAGAGGACGTCGAGCGTGGTGACGATCTTGGCCAGCAGGCCGGGATGGCGGTACGTCGTGCCGGTCACCAGCAGGCCGAGGCGGAGTCGCTCGGTGAGAGCCGCGAGGTACCCGAGGGTCGTGTAGCCCTCGAGCATCGGCTCGGGCGGGCCACCGAGATCCTCCATCTGGAAGTAGTGGTCCATGACCGTGAACAGGTCGACACCGCCCTGGTCCGCGACCCGGGCGGTCTCGGTGAGCCGGTCGGTGAGCCGGGTGTCCCAGTCGGGACCGGAGAAGTTCGCATAGTGGATGCCGAGGCGCACACGACGAGACTAGGCCGCGGGCCCCAGCATCGGGTCGAGCAGCCACATCCCCCCGAGCGCTGCCGATGCGAGGGTCGCGAGCAGGAACACCGCGACCCACAGCAGCCCCGGCACCCCGGTCAGCCGGGCGAGCACGTCGGCGTCGGACGTCCGCGCCCGGCCGGCGCGGCGGTGCGACTGCAGCTCGAGCACCGGCCGCGGCGAGCCGAGCAGGAGGAACCACGTGCCGACGTAGGCCACGGCGGTCTGCAGCGTCCCGCTCCCCCACCAGGTCACCGCGAACACGGCTGCGCCGGCGACGCCGACGGCGTACAGCCCGTAGAAGTTGCGGATCTGGAGCAGCAGCAGCCCGAGCAGCAGCACCGCCAGCCAGAGGACGGCCAGCGCGTGCCGCTCGCGCAGCAGGTACGCCGCTCCCAGGCCGAGCGCGGCCGGGCCGAGGTAGCCGGCCAGGGTCGTCGCGACCATGCCCGGGCCCGTGGGTCTCCCCCGCGACACCGTCAGCCCGGAGGTGTCGGAGTGCACGCGGATGCCGGACAGCCTCCGCCCGCTCAGGAGCGCGACGACCCCGTGGGCACCCTCGTGGGCGATGGTGACCAGGTGCCGAGCCACGTGCCACGCGGCCGGGATCAGGACCAGCAGCAGCGCAGTCACCGCGGAGATCACGACCAGCCCCTGGTCGGGCGCCGGCTGACGACCCACGACCTCCTCCCAGGCGGAGGACAGCACCTCGGGGACGACCACGCGTCCAGCCTGCCCGAGAGGCGTGCGACAGCGGTCCGGTGGGTACGCGGCTGCCATGACTGAGCAGCACAGCACCGAGAAGCTGGAAGCCATCCAGGCCGTCGTCGACCGTGTCACGTCGTGGCAGGACGGCGCCACCGAGGGGACGGTCGAGCAGGAGCTACGCAACGGGTTCAGCGAGGCGGGCGTGGACGTCACCGACGACCAGGTGACCCGGCTCGCCGACGCCATCCAGTCAGAACACGGCACGGTCTCCGCGTCGGACGTCCTCTCGGCATGAGCGGACCCGACGCCGCGCACCAGCGTCCCGAGGGCGTGGACGACGCGACCGTCGAGGCGCTCGGCAAGCTCTCCGAGGCACTCGAGGCCGCCGAGGTGGCGCGCGGACACCTCTACACGTTCCACCGCCTCTCCGGGACCACCGACCTCACGCTCGGCGACGCCGTGCAGCAGCTGCGCGACGCCGGCCACGCCGAGCTCGCCGACCGCATCGACCGCGAGCTCGTCGGCCGCAACGTGATCCCCGGCCACTGGACCTTCCAGATCGTCGAGGCCTACGACGACGGCTACTACGCGACGTTCAAGGAGCTCGAGCGGGCCGCGCGCGAGGAGCTCGTCGGCGGCCGGCGCCACCTGTACGAGGCCGAGATGAAGGAGGACCGGCGCACCCACGGCGCGCCGGGACACGAGGCGAAGCCGGACGACCTGCGAACCTGATAGGAATCGCCTGACCTCGACGAGCGGAGCAGGCGATGGACCGGACCCAGCTGTCACGCCCCCGGCGGATGCCGGGCGGCGCGTTCGCCGCCCTCGCGGTCGCCGACGCACTCCTGGCGGCCGCGCCGGCGCGGTGGCAGCGCGCGCGCGTCGTCACCAAGCCGCTCCTGATGCCGACACTCGCGACCAGGGCCCGTCTCGCCCCGCAACGACGCCAGCTGGTCGCCGCCCAGGCGTTCTCGTGGGGCGGCGACGTCGCGCTCCTCGGGCGCAGCCGCGCGTCGTTCCTCGCGGGCGTCGGATCGTTCGTCGGCGCCCACCTCGCTTACATCTCCGCCTTCCGGGCGCGTTCCTCGGCCCCGGTCCTGGACACGCCGGGACGTCGCCGCTTCCTGGCCGCGGGCGGGCTCCTGGCGGCCGGGATGGGCCTGGCAGCCGCGCGCGAGGACCGAGCGGTCGCCGTGCCGGTGGCAGCGTACGGCGTCGCGCTCGCCGCGATGGTCGCCGCCTCGGCCGCCGTCGACGGCGACCGGTCCGAGGTGCTGGGCGGCGCGGCGCTCTTCCTCGCCTCGGACGCCCTGCTCGGCATCCGGACCTTCATCGTCGGCGAGGAGCGTCGCGGGTCCGCGGCGCTCGAGGGCCTGGTGATGGCGACCTACACCGCCGCCCAGTGGCGCCTCGGCGAGGGGTTGGCCCGTCGGTAGGTTGGCGACATGGCCATCCCCACGCACACGCTCAACGACGGCGCCACGCTGCCCGCGATCGGCTTCGGCACCTACCCGATGAAAGGCGCCGACGGCGTCGCCGCGATCCGCAGCGCGATCGAGGTCGGCTACCGGCTGATCGACACGGCCGTGAACTACGAGAACGAGCGCGAGGTGGGCGAGGCGATCCGTCAGTCCGGCATCGCCCGTGAGGACCTGGTCGTCACCAGCAAGCTCCCCGGCCGCGACCACGCCTACGACGACGCGATCGCGAGCGTCCACGGCTCCCTCGAGCGCCTGGGCCTGGACTACCTCGACCTCCACCTCATCCACTGGCCCAACCCGAGCCGTGACCAGTACGCCGACGCCTGGCGGGCCCTGGTGGACCTGCGCGAGCAGGGAGTCGTGCGCTCCATCGGGGTCTCGAACTTCACCGCCGACCACCTCGAGCGCATCATCGAGGAGTCCGGCGTCACGCCCGCGGTGAACCAGATCGAGCTGCACCCCTACTTCCCGCAGGAGCAGATGCGCGAGGTCAACGCGGGTCTCGGCATCCGCACCGAGTCCTGGAGCCCGCTCGGCAAGCGCCAGGCACCGTTCGCCGAGCCGGCCGTCGCCGCGGCCGCCGAGCGCCATGGCGTCACGCCGGGACAGGTCATCCTGCGCTGGCAGGTCCAGCTCGGCAACGTGCCGATCCCCAAGTCGGCCACCCCGGAACGGCAGCGCGCGAACCTCGACGTCTTCGGGTTCGAGCTGGCCGACGACGAGGTCGCCGCCATCACCGCGCTCGGCCGGGTCGACGGCCGGCTGTTCCGGGGCGACCCCGAGACGCACGAGGAGATGTGAGCGCCCACGAGCCGGCCACGCCGTACCTCCGGGTCGACGTGGCCCGCGCCCGCTCGAACATCGAGCGCACCGCCCGCTGGGCCACCGCGGCCGGGATCTCGCTGCGGCCGCACGCCAAGACCCACAAGTCACCGGAGATCGCGCGGCTGCAGCTCGAGGCCGGTGCTGTCGGACTGACCGTCGCGACGATCGGCGAGGCCGAGGTGTTCGTCGAGCACGGCGCCGAGGACGTGTTCATCGCCTACCCGCTCTGGCTGACGCCGGATGCCGTGCGCCGCCTGCGCGACCTCGCCGAGCGTGCCGACCTGGCGATCGGGGTCGACTCGGTCGAGTCCGCCGAACGCGCCGCCCGCCTGCTCGAGGGCGCCGGCATCGTCGCCCTCGTCGAGGTCGACAGCGGCCAGCACCGCACCGGTGTCGCACCGGACGACGCTGGCGCGCTCGCGGCGGCCGCGGCCGAGGCGGGCCTGTCGATCCGCGGCGTGTTCACGTTCCCGGGACACAGCTACTCCCCCGAGGCCCGGATGTCTGCCGCCGAGGACGAGGCCCTGGCGCTGCGTACGGCGACCGGGTCGCTGCGGGCCGTCGGGCTGGAGCCCGACGTGCTCAGCGGGGCGTCGACGCCGAGCCTGGCCCACACCCGCACCGCGGACCTGACCGAGGCGCGGCCCGGCGTGTACGTGTTCGGAGACGCGCAGCAGTGGGAGCTCGGCGCCACGGACCCCACCGACATCGCCCTGACCTGCCAGGCCACCGTGGTCAGCCATGGCGGCGGGCGGCTGGTCCTCGACGCCGGGAGCAAGGCGCTCGGCGCCGACCGGGCGGCGTACGCGACCGGGTGGGGGCGCCTGCTGGACCACCCGGACGCCCGGGTCGTGCAGCTCTCCGAGCACCACGCGGTGGTCGACCTGGCGGGTGCTCCGCTGCCCGCGCTCGGGACCCGGGTGGCGGTCGTGCCCAACCACGTCTGCGCGGCGGTCAACCTCACCGACACCCTCTGGGCCGAGCTCGACGGACGCCTCGAGCCCTGGCCGGTCGCGGCCCGCGGCCGCAACTCCTGAGCGTCTCCCCTACGATGCCGCCCATGCGCCTGCGCCCCGCCCTCGCTGCCGTGACGATCGCCGTGCTCGTGTCGGGCTGCGGGTCCGACGGGTCGGACGGGTCCGGCGGCGGTGACGCGCAGAACGCGGCCGCGGACGTCCCGACGACCTCGTGCTCCTACCCCTCGGACGGGCAGTCACCGGCCAAGGAGGTCGACCCGCCGGACGAGCAGGCGCCGGCGTCCGGGACCGTCCACGTGGACGTGAAGTCGAGCATGGGCGACTTCGGGCTCGACCTGGACGCCGAGGCCGCGCCCTGCACGGTCAACTCGTTCGTGTCACTGGCCGAGCAGGGCTACTTCGACGACACCTCGTGCCACCGCATCACCAACCAGAGCATCTTCGTGCTCCAGTGCGGTGACCCCACCGGCACCGGGATGGGCGGTCCGGGCTACACGATCCCGCTCGAGGTGGAGGGCGACGAGACCTACCCCGCCGGCACGCTGGCCATGGCTCGCGCCCAGGATCCCGACTCCGGCGGGTCGCAGTTCTTCATGGTGTACGCCGACTCGGGCCTGGGGCCCGAGTACACCGTGTTCGGCACCGTCGACGAGACGGGGGTCGAGGCGATCCAGAAGATCGCCGAGGACGGCAACGACGGCTCGATGGGAGCCAACGGTGGCGCGCCGAACACACCGGTCGACATCACCTCGGTGACCGTCGCCGACTGACCGGATCTACAGCGGGAACCGCACCCCGGTCAGCTCCTCCGACCGCTGCCAGAGCCCGCGCGCGAGCTCGGGGTCGCAGGCGGCCTGGCTGCGACCGACGCCGGTCGGCCAGCCTCGCATCTCCAGACGCCCGGCGGGGCCGATGAAGGTGTTGCCGGGCACGTCCATCGTGGCGGCGTACAGCGTGGTCAGCGCGCCCTTCCAGATCGGCATGCCGGCCAGCTTGTGGCCCCACGAGCCGACCCAGGTCTTGGCGCGGTTGCCGGTGTTGGCGGTGATCGCGGTCGCGGTCGAGCCCGGGTGTGCGGCCGTGGCCCGCAGCGTCGAGCCGGCCGCGGTCAGCCGGCGCTGGAGCTCGGCCATGAACAGCAGGTTGGCCAGCTTGGAGGAGGCGTACGCCGCGAACGGCCGGTAGTCGCGGCGCTCCCAGTTGAGGTCGCCCAGGTCGAGCTCGGCGGCGCGGTGCGCGTCGCTGGTCACGACGACCACCCGGTCGCGCAGCTGCGGCAGGAGCAGGTTGGCGAGGGCGAAGTGGCCCAGGTGGTTGGTGGCCAGGTGGGTCTCGAAGCCGTCGCCGGTGAGGGCGAAGGGCACGGCCAGCACCCCGGCGTTGTTGACCAGCACGTCCACGGGACCCACGTCAGCGGCGAACTCACGGACGCTCGCCAGGTCGGCCACGTCGAGCCGGCGCACCTCGACGGCCCCCGGGAGCTGCGCGGCGACGGCCCGCCCCTTCTCGAGGTTGCGGACCGCGAGCACCACCTCCGCCCCACGGTCGGCCAGGACCCGAGCCGTCTCCAGTCCCAGTCCCCCGCTCGCGCCCGTGACGACGAAGCGGCGGCCGTCCTGGCGGGGGACCGCGTCCCACCGGCCCGGCCGTCGCCGTGGCATCAGCGCGCGCCGTACTCGATCGGCGCCCCGAGCTGCACGGTGCGACCGACCGTGCACAACCGGTCGCGGGACTGCTCGATCGAGCGCGGCAGCACCTCGCGGGCGCGGTCGCCGTCCTCGCCCTCCGGGAAGCGCACGTGGAAGGTGAGTCGCAGGTCCACCAGCCGGTTGCCCTGCTCGTCCCGGATCTTGTCGCCCTCGGCCGCCACCTCGAACGTCGTCGCCGCCGCCCGCTTGCCGGTGATCAGGTCGACATCGATGGCGCTGCAGCCGGCGAGGGCTGCGAGCAGCAGCTCGACCGGCGTGAAGTCCGGGTCGTCCCCCGAGCCCACCGGCAGCACCCCGCCCCGGCCGTTGGTGGCCAGGAACCGGCCGACGCCGATCTTGTGCAGGTCGATGTGGCGCAGGCTCGCGCGGTCGGGATCGGGAGTGTCGGCGGTGGTCATGGCCACAGCGTGCCAGACTGCGACACGCCCGGGATCGGCCCGGGGGTTGAATCGCGCGGCGGCATCGGGGACGGTGGTCTGGACCAGCCAAGCTATTCGGAAGGCGAGCATGCTCACCCTCACCGAGAACGCCAGTGCCATCGTCAACGAGATCACCCACCAGCCCGGCCTCGCCGAGACGGCGGGTCTGCGCATCACCACCGACGACTCCCCCGAGCCGGCCTTCGCCATCTCGGCCGCCCAGCAGGGTGAGCCGGGTGACCAGGTCGTCGAGCAGGGCGGCGCGACCGTCTACCTCGACGAGTCGGCGGCCCAGCTCCTGGACGACAAGATCCTCGACGCCGCGGTCGACCCCTCCGGCAAGGTCGAGTTCGCCCTCGCCCACCAGGGTTGAACCAGCCGACCAGAACCGCGCGAAGCACGGGCCCCGGACCATCGGTCCGGGGCCCGTCGCCGTCTCCGCCCGCGTCGAGTCGGCACAACTGCAGGCCCCAACACCGCCGACTCGACCCCTCACGGATCTGCAGACGCGCCGGCTCGGCATGGCTCAGAGGGTCGGCACGAGATCCTTGCGCACCCAGCCGTTGCGGACCCGCTGGGGGTGGTCGCCCACCGGCACGGTCGTGACGACGCGGCCCGTGCGGTAGGAGATCTTCGCGACCTGGTCGGTGCCGCTCCAGGAGATGTAGCAGGTGCGGCCGTCCCAGCTCGGGGTGACCCAGTAGGGCTTGCCGTCCTGCACCTTCTGCAGCGGTCCGCGCTCGAAGGTGTCGGCGTCGACGACGGTGGCGTAGTCCGACATCGTGCCCGCGACGCACAGCTTGGTGCCGGCCGGGTTCATCGCGATGCCGTGGTGGGCCGAGTCGAGCACGTACTGCTCTCGCGGCATGTCCGGCACCAGGTTCGGCAGGTGCTTGACCCGGGTGATCCTGCCGGTGGCGCGGTCCATCTCCACGAACCCGTGGAGGAACGAGAGCTGGAAGTAGAAGGTCTGCTCGTCCGGTGAGAGCGTCATCGGGCGTACGGCGGTGCTGGTGTCGGTCAACCCGACCTCGTCGAGCGCCGCGCGCAGGTCGTAGCTGCGCTCGATCTCCATCGTCTTGGCGTTGACGATCTGCAGCACCCGCTCCTGCTTGGTGGGGTCGAGCGCGGGGTCGTCCAGCGGGCTGTAGACCATGCCGATGCTCGCGTGCAGGATCCGCTTGCCGCCGTCGATGAAGATGTTCTCGTGCGGCGACCCACCCGAGGGGAACCGGCCGACCTCGGCCCCGTCCGCGACGCGCAGCACGTGCACGACGTTGCCCGTCGAGGCACTCACCGCCACCCGCCGGCCGTCCGGCGAGAGCGCCATGTGGTCCGAGCGCACGCCGTCGACCTCGAAGCGCCACACGATCTTCTTGGTCCGCAGGTCGATGGCGACCACGTCGGCGAAGGAGGGACGCGACACGATCAGCATCCGCCCGTCGTTGGAGGAGTACATGTCGTCGACGAGCTGGTCGTGGCCCTCGCCGATCAACGCCCGGATCGCGAGGAAGTAGGCGAAGCGGTAGGGGTTCGTGGCGATCTCCTGGATGCGCTGCGCCTTGTCCGGCACCACGTCGATCCGCCCGAGCCGCCGGAACGTCGCCGGGTCGAGGATGTCGGCGGTGCCGTCCCAGTTGTTCCCGACGAAGACCGCCCGGCGTACGCCGTCGCCGCGGCGTTCGCGGGCGCCTCGGGTGTCCTCGGCGGACGCCGGGGGCGCGGCGAGCATCGTCGTGGTCGCGACGGCGGCCGCGGTGAGCAGGGCGATGAGTCCGGTCCGGAGGCGCATGCCGGGCCAACGACCCCTTCGCGGGTGCGGTTACGTGTGATCCGCCGAACCCGGCGCGAGCGCCGACTCGGGCAGCTCGAACCACCGAAGGTGCTCGAAGTCGGCGCTGAGGTCGGCGGGGTGGGAGCTGAGGTCCGGCTCGATCGCCGAGCCCAGGATCGCCAGCCCCTCGCGCAGGTGCTCCGCGAGCAGCTCCTCTCCCCCGGTCGCCCGGTGGCTCGGCATCGAGACCCGCCCACCCTCGTAGGAGATGTCACGCAGGCTCAGCGGCGGGCTGACGAGGCCGGCGCGATGGCGCCAGCGTCCGGTCACCGGGTCGAAGCGGTAGTCGTCCAGCAGCCGCCAGCCGTCGCGCGCCACCAGCCGCACGGCCTCGACGATGTAGTCGACCACCGCGTCGGAGACGAAGTAGTTGAAGTTCACCCGCACCCACCCGGGCTTGATGCCCTCGCAGCCTCCGGTGATCTCGCGCTCGAACTCGTGCGAGCGCTCCAGGTCGATGCCGAGCAGACGGTGCCCGTACGGTCCGGCGCACGAGCAGCCGCCGCGCGACTGGATGCCGAAGAGGTCGTTGAGCAGCGCGACGACGTAGTTGTGGTGCAGGTAGCGCCCCGACGGCGACCGCACGACGAACGAGACGATCGAGAGCCGCTCGGCGTCGAGGTTGCCGAGCAGCTCGATCGAGGGCTCGCTCCCCCACACCGCGACGGCCGTGCGCAGGTGGCGCTCCTCCTGCTGCCGGATCGTGTCGGTGCCGACCGCCTGCTTGAGCTGGAAGACCATCCCGGCCCGGATCGACTCGATGATCGCGGGCGTGCCGCCCTCCTCGCGGTGCGTCGGGTCGTCGAGGTAGCGGTGGTCGTCGTCGTTGACGTAGGCGACCGTGCCACCACCGGGCACGTCGGGGACCCGGTTGGCGATCAGCTCCCGGCGAGCCACCAGCACGCCGGGCGTCGACGGCCCGCCGATGAACTTGTGCGGCGAGATGAACACCGCGTCCTTGTAGGACAGCGGGCGGTCGGGCGACGCGCCCATCACGATGTCGACGTACGGCGCCGCCGCGGCGAAGTCCCAGAAGCTGAGCGCCCCGTGCTCGTGGAGCAGCTCGGCGATCGCCGCGGTGTCGGAGACGATGCCGGTGACGTTGGAGGCGGCCGAGAACGAGCCGATGCGCAGCGAGCGGCCGGCGTACCTCCCCAGCTGCTCGCGCAGGTCCGCGAGGTCGACTCCCCCGTCCTGGTCCTGGCGGATCCGCACGACGTCCGCGATCGACTCGCGCCACGGGAGCTCGTTGGAGTGGTGCTCGTAGGGCCCGATGAACACCACGGGCCGGTCGTGGGCCGGCACGTGCGCGGACAGGCCGTGCGCGTCCTCGAGCACCGAGGGGATCCGCAGACCGAGCACGCCGATGAGCTTCGCGATCGCGCCGGTGCACCCCGATCCGGCGAACAGCACGACGGTGTCGTCGTCGCCGCCGACCGCCTCACGGATGATCGCTCGCGCGTCCTCGCGCAGCCGTGTCGTCTGGAGCCCGGTGCCGCTGGACTCGGTGTGGGTGTTGGCGTAGCCGGGCAGCACCTCGTCGCGGATGAAGTCCTCGATGAAGGCCAACGCTCGCCCGGACGCGGTGTAGTCGGCGTAGGTGACCCGGCGCCGGCCGTACGGCGTGTCCATGAGGTGGTCGTCGCCGATCACGGACTCCCGGATCAGCCGGAGGAGGGCCTCCCGTTCGCGGTCCGTCATGCACGCCCACCCATGGGGTCCATGCTCGCACCGCGGGAGGCCCTCCCGCAGGCCTACCGGACGACCAGCTGCGCCGACCGATGTCCCGCCACGACGCCTGGGAGCGGGCTGAGCGCCCGGGTGCTGACGACCTTCACCCGACCCCGTGCGCTCACCGAGCTCAGCACGACCTGCACCTGGTCGTTGCGGACCAGCTTGGCGACCGCGTCCTTCGCCCGCTCCAGGGTGCTCATCTGGCCCAGGCCTTCGAGGTCCAGGCCACCGACGACCTCGAGGACACCGGACCCGCCGGCCATCCGACGCGGCACCGTCACCGAGACGGGGACCGTCGTGCTCTCAGCGCCACCGGTGATCACCACCCTCAGCGCGAGCGTCGAGCCCGCGCGCACGGGGATCTCCTCGCGCTTGCCGACCGTCGTCCACGCGCCGTGCGCCTTCCGCTCCAGCGCGGAGATCCGGTACGCCGTCGCGTCGTCGCTCACGGTCGTGTCCGTCGTGACGCCGGTGATCGTGACGCCCGGGATCCCGGCCAGCGCGTAGACGATGTCCCCCAGCGCGTACCCGACCTCGTAGGAGAGGTCCCACTCCGAGACGTACCGATCGGAGCTCGACAGCTCGAACGGCGCGCCGTCGGGGCCGGTGCCGGTGACGGTCCACGCGGCGACCTCGCTGCCGTCGACCATGCCGTCGACGACGCGGTCGTGGTTGGCGAGGAACTGGTAGAACGTCGTGCTCGCGAGCGCGTCCGGGCTCGGCACCGAGACGTGCGACGTGCCCGAGCGGCTGCGCTCGCCATAGGTCAGCGACGCCGTCACGTCGACGGTGGAGGGCAGCGGGCCGAGCACTCCGGTGATGCCCGTGCCACGGTCCTGCGTGATCGTCCCGGCAGGCGCCCCGAGGTTCGCGAGCTTGAACCCGGCGAAGAGGTCCTCCTGGACGTAGATCGCGTCCGCGGGGTGCAAGGTCAGCGTGGTCTGGCCGAAGCGCTGGATGGGGTGCCCGAACCCGACCACCTGGTCCCCACAGACCGAGGTCGCCGTGCCGATGGCCGCGGTGGTGATGTCGCCGTAGGCGAGCGACGCCGCGAGGTTGCCGCCCGCGACCACGGTCTCGGGCCCGGCCACGTCGGCCGCGGCGCGTCCGACGGCGTACGCCGACCGCGGCAGGTAGGTCCGCGTCCCCGCGTGCTCGGAGGCCAGCGAGAGCTGGCGGGCGCCGAGTCCCGCGACCCCGAGCGGCGAGGGCAGCTGACGGAAGCCGTCACCGGCCTGCGCGGCGGAGACACCGCTGTGCGCGGCGATCGTGCGTGCCTCGGCGCGATCGACGCCGACCCGCTTGGCGGCCGGCGTGCTCAGGTAGTCGTCCATGTCGGCGAACGGCGTCACCCCGGCGACCGGCGAGGCGCCGGACGCCAGGCCGTAGGCCACGGCGCCGATGAGGCGTCCGTCCTGCGCGTACACGGGGCTGCCGGACATGCCTTGCCAGATCCCGACACGGTCGATCTCGGGCGACGTCAGGCGGACCATGATCATGTCGACGCCGGGCGCGATGCCGTCGTCCAGCACGCCGAGGACCTCGCCGGTGAACCCGTCCGGGGTCGTGCCGTGGCTGACGGTCAGCCCGGTGACCGGCTGGCCGCTCGCGAGATCGGCGACCGGGAACGGAGTGGCGCAGTCACCC